>JBEQAD010000047.1:0-14509 GCA_041640515.1 Saprospiraceae bacterium
AATCCTTGCGTTCAGAAATCCAGGCTACTGACTCCACGTGCATAGGGTGGAGGGCAAAAACAGTGGCTACTATTAGAGCCACCCAGCGGTGCCTGTTGGCCAATAGCCATGCTAAATAAAAGACCAGGCCCGTGTTAGCGAGGTGTAGTAGCCAGTTCACAAGGTAGTAGGAGAAAGGCTCCAGCCCCGATAGCTGGTAGTTAAGGGCCAGGGTGAGGATAGTCAGTGGGTGATAGTTGGACACTACGGGCTGAGTGAAAATACCCCTCCAGTCTGGCCCTCGAAGCAAAGCGTTTTCCACGACATAGAACGGGTCGTCCCAGTTAGTGAATTGATTGTTCAACATGGGCAGGAAAATCACGGCGGTTAGGGCCATCAGGCCGAGCGCCCACGTCAGGGGAAAGCGTTCTGACTGGGCACGGGTGGCTGTCGTGCGGGCAGCAGGAGTAGGAGGGACCTTGGGCTGGAGCTGAGGGCGAGTGATTTTCTTTTTCGCCATGTTTTCCGTTTGTATTTCAAATCGAAAATTGGTTGCACAGGGGAGAAAGGTGCTACACGAGGAGCCGCATTAGCGCAAGAGCGAGGGCAATGTTTTCTTCATCTCGATTCAGCTCTCTGACCAGCACGGCTGCACGCGGGTTAGGAGAGGTGGTTTGTTCGCGGTTGGTCAGGTTTACGGTGCGGCCATTGGCCAGTTGCAGCTCACTATGATGCTCAGAGGGTTTCTCCTCCAAATGAGCCAACAGCCTAGCGGTCTTGTCTGAGGAAAGTAGGGTGCCGTTGGAAAAAATGCCCATGGGCTCGCCATTGAGCCAGATTTCTACGTCGTTGCCTTTTTTGCGAAAAACAAACTCGCGGTCATGGAGGCGAGCCAGCGCCACTTTTTGGTGCTTGTCGCTTTCCGCAATGGCAAAAGCTACCACGGGCTCCTGGAAAATGCTCAGCAAGTAACCGCTTGAGAACTTTCGAAAATTGCCTTTGCCTCGCACAGGCTGGCGGTTGAGCGACAGCAGCGAGAACATTTCTGCGTCCCATGGTGTCAGGTCGGCCATGAGTGTCTTCACCTGTTGCCGCATTTGCTCTAAGACATCGCGAAAAGCCGCATGGCTCGAGGTACTGAGCCGCAAGTCCTTGAAAGCCCGCCCAATAAAATAGATAATGGCGGTAATGACGAACGCCAGCGTCAGGACAACAACCAGGAAACTAAACAAAAAGCGCATAAGTCTCAGCAGTGGCGGCGCTGGCTATCGGGCCTACAGCAGGCCGCCTTTCGGGCGGCAATTTAAGCATATTCGCCAAGCACTAGCGGCCTGAGGCCTGCGCATTTGCGGCCAGGTGCTTGCTGCTTAGGTTTTGAAAAACGGGCTGCCTCATGCGGGAGGGCGCAGAGGCAGCCCAAGGTGTTCTGCGTGCAGAGCCATTATTCTTTAGGGTTAATCTCGAAGAGTTCTACCTCAAAAATGAGCACCGAGTTGGGCTTAATTTTGGGGCTAGGGCTGCGCTCGCCATAGGCTAATTCAGCTGGGATATAAAATTTGAACTTGTCGCCCACATGCATCAGCTGTAGCCCTTCCGTCCAGCCGGCAATGACTTGGTTGAGGCCAAAGGTAATAGGCTCACCGCGCTGGACACTGCTGTCGAATACCGAGCCGTCGATGTTGGTGCCGTGGTAGTGTACCTTGACGCGGTCAGTAGCCTTGGGGGAGTCTGTACCCTCGCCACGGCGCAGGATTTCGTACTGTAGACCGCTGGCAGTGGTCTTCACCTCGGGGCGCTTTTTGTTTTCCTCCAGAAATTTCTGACCGGCTAATTTGTTCTCTTCGCCTGCGCGGCGCTGGTTTTCTTGGGTGAAGCGGTTAAACACATCGGTAGCGGTTTGCTGGTCAAAAGGCAGAGGAGCCTCTTTGATGGCGTCAGAAAGCCCTCGCATCACTATGTCTAAATTAAGACCAGCGGGCAGCTGGCGCTTCAGGCTGTTGCCGATAAGCATACCGTAGGCGAAGCTGGCGCTGTCTTGTGCGGTTTTGAGGGTAAGTTGTTGAGCGCTCAGGTTGATGGTGCTCAGGAGCAGAAGGGACAGAATAATTTTGTTCATGTGTCTTGTTTTTTAAAATAGATTTGAAGGCACTCTATCGACGTTTCATGTCGGCGTAGAGTCGATAGAAATGAGGGATTGTTTCTATGCCTTTGTAAAAATTGAACACGCCGTAGTGCTCGTTGGGTGAGTGGATGTTATCGGAGTCTAAGCCAAAGCCCATCAGCACAGAGTGGACGCCGAGCACTTGCTGGAACATGGCCACAATGGGAATGCTACCGCCGCCGCGTTGAGGGAGCGGCTTTTTCCCGAAGGTGAGCTCCATGGCTTTCTCTGCGGCGCGGTACTCGACGCTATCCGTGGGCACTACAACGGGATGGCCACCATGCATGGCCCTTACTTTTACCTTTACGCCGGCAGGTGCTATTTTTTCGAAGTGTTTTTGGAAAAGGCGTTCAATCTTTTCGGGTTTTTGATGGGGTACCAGACGCATGGAAATTTTAGCATAAGCCTTAGAAGGCAGCACGGTTTTAGCACCTTCACCCGTGTATCCGCCCCAGATGCCGTTGACGTCCAGGCAGGGCCGAATGCCAGTGCGTTCGATAGTGGTGTAGCCTTTCTCGCCCGTTAATGCTTTGACGCCCAGATCTTTCATGTAAGCCTCTTCGTTGAAAGGCACGGCATTTAGGCGTTTGCGCTCCTTGCGGCTGACTTCTTCCACGTCATCGTAGAAACCTTCTATGGTAACGCGGCCTTTCTTATCGTGGAGCGAGGCAATCATTTGACACAGGGCGTGAATGGGATTGGCTACGGCGCCTCCATACACGCCGGAGTGGAGATCTCGATTAGGGCCGGTAACTTCTACTTCCATATAAGCCAGACCGCGCAGACCCACGGTCAAACTGGGAGTGTTGTTGTCAATGATGCTGGTGTCGGAAATGAGCACCACGTCGCAGGCCAGTTGCTCTCGGTTTTGGCGGCAGAAGCTTTCCAGATGCTTCGACCCGACTTCTTCCTCTCCTTCAATCATGAATTTTACGTTGCAGGGCAGGGTGCTGGCCTGCAGCATGGCCTCAAAGGCTTTGATGTGCATAAAGACTTGTCCCTTGTCGTCGCAGGCGCCGCGGGCAAAGATGGCGCCCTGGGGATGCAGCTCGGTCGGCTTAATCACCGGCTCGAAGGGCGGGCTATCCCATAAATCGAGCGGATCGGGTGGCTGTACGTCGTAATGACCATACACCAGCACAGTAGGTGCCGCCGGGTCAGTGATTTTTTCGCCGTACACGATGGGGTGCCCTTCCGTTTCGATGACAGATACGCTGTCGGCTCCTGCTTGACGCAGGTGCTGGGCGGTTGCCTCAGCCATGCGGCGCACATCGGTGGCGTATTGAGGGTTGGCACTGACAGAGGGAATGCGCAGCAGCTCGAGCAGTTCATTTAAGAAGCGCTCTCGGTGTACTTCGAGGTAAGCTTGCAGTTCTTTCATGCTTGGAATAACTATAGTTGAAAAAAGCGCTTAAAACAGCGCGCGGCAAAGTTCTCTGTTTATTGCGCAGCCGCAATAGTTGGCCAATCAAAAGCGCGGCTGTTTTTTTGTCCGATAAAAACTACCGCGTTTTTCTCCCTGTTGAAAAAGTACCTGTTTTCTAGCATGGCGGCCGGGCTGCCGTCTCTGCGTTTGGGCCTTTGGGCCGGCACAGCTATAGCTATGGGTGTTGGGGTTGTGTGGATAGGCTACTGGGCCGACAGGGCTGCCTTTGGGTCTTTGGCGATGGCGTTTGTTGCCCTTTTTGGGCTGTACGCGGCTTTACTCATGGCGGGGCGCAGAGGATGGTTGTCCTACCGGGTGCTGGTAGGGTGGGGTATAGGGCTGCGCGCCCTGCTTCTCTTTAGCACACCGAACTTGTCCGACGATGTGTATCGTTTCGTTTGGGATGGCCGACTGGCGGCGCAGGGCATCCACCCTTTTGCCTTGACACCTGCTCAAGTAATGCAGAGCGGACAAGCGTTGGTAGGCATAACGTCGGAGTTGTTTGAGCAGCTCAATTCGCCGCATTACTACACGGTATATCCATCGGTCTGCCAGGCTGTTTTTTGGATGGCTGCCAAGGTTTTCCCTGAGAACGTGAGCGGTGCTATCCTGATAATCAAGCTTTTTCTACTAGCTGCGGAGGGGCTGGCAGTGTGGTCGCTATGGCGGCTACGGCCTGGCGGCTGGGCAGCCGCTGCCTATGCACTGCATCCGCTCGCTATTGTAGAGGTAGTGGGCAATGCGCATTTTGAAGGAGCGATGGTAGCGTTTTTACTGACAGGGTTGTGGTGCTTACACCGACCGCGCTGGTGGTGGGCGTCTGCGTTTTGGGCTTTAGCGATAGCGGTTAAGTTGCTGCCGCTGCTTTTCTTACCTATTCTTGGTTTGGCCCTGGAGAAACGCGCTCGCTGGCATTTTTTAGGCGGGGTGATGCTTTTTAGCGCGTTGCTTTTTTGGCCGTTGTGGGATTGGGTGGTTTTGAAAAACCTGCTGAACAGCTTGCAGTTGTACTTTCGGCGGTTTGCCTTCAATGCTAGTGTCTATTACGTTCTGCAGGTGTTGCTCTCAGGCACCAGCTTTGAAGGTGTGGTAGCTGCTCGGTTGCTTGGGGCGCTGTTGGGTCTAGTGGTGTTTGCTGGTGTTTGGTTGTTGGCCTTTTGTCAAAGGATTGCTCTTTTGGATCGCATGGTTTGGGCCGCTGGCCTGTATCTGCTGTTGGCTACGACGGTGCATCCTTGGTATGTGTTGGTACCGTTTACCCTTAGCCTTGCTTCCGAGCGCAGGCCGCGCTGGCGTTTTCCTGCCGTTTGGGCGGCTGCAGTTGTGCTTTCGTACAGCCACTACGCCGGTGGAGGCTTCCAAGAACAGTACGGTTGGATAATGCTCGAATACGCGGCGGTAGGGAGCGCGTTGGCTTTGGATTTGTTTCAGGGGCCTCATCGAAGAGGCACTGCACCTACCTTGGTTCCACCACCAGTTAATGGCTGAAAAAAGCCTGCCTGCATTGCAAAGGGAGGGCTACTTTTGCACGCCTTTTCAGGATATTGAGATGAAAAACACGTACTACGATCTCGTTACCCAGACATTCGACTTTCCGCAAGACGGCTTCAGATTAAAAGACAATCGCCTCTTTTTTAACGATATAGATCTTCGTGAGCTCGTCCAGAAATACGGCTCGCCGCTTAAGCTGACTTACTTGCCTAAAATTGGCGAGAAAATTCAAACAGCGCGCAAGCTTTTTCGCGATGCCATGCAGCGCTATAATTACACGGGCAAATACGTGTATTGCTATTGCACGAAGAGCTCCCACTTCGCCTTTGTCCTCAACGAGGTACTCAAAAACGGCACCCAACTGGAGACCTCCTCGGCCTTCGACGTAGACCTCATCTGGCGCCTGTACCGGTTGGGTAAAATCAACAAGAGCACCATCATAGTCAACAACGGTTACAAACCTCTGGCTTATCTCAAGGGTATCGCTCGTTTGATTGACGAAGGTTTCCAGAACGTTATTCCGGTATGCGACAACCAAGACGAGCTGGATTATTACAATGCGCTTATTAAGCGAGATAAGTGTCACATCGGTATCCGAATGGCCACCGAAGAAGAACCCAACTTCGAGTTCTACACCTCGCGGCTCGGCATCCGCCAGAGCGACATTCTTGACTTTTACGAAAAGAAAATCGCTCCTAATCCCAAGTTTGTGCTCAAGATGTTGCACTTCTTCGTGGACACAGGTATCAAGGACACCATCTATTATTGGAGCGAACTGAAGCGCGGCATCAAGACCTATTGTCAGCTGCGCAAAAAGTGTCCTACGCTGACGAGCCTTAACATCGGCGGTGGCATGCCTATCCGGAATTCGCTGGGCTTTGAGTACGACTACCCGTATATGGTCGGCGAAATCGTCCGCCTCATTAAGGAATATTGCGACGATGAGGGTGTGCCTGAGCCAGACATTTACACCGAATTTGGCAAATACACGGTGGGTGAAAGCGGTGCTGTTATCTTTTCCGTTATTGGCAAAAAACAACAAAACGACGCCGAGCAGTGGTACATGCTCGACAACTCCCTCATCAACACCTTGCCCGATAGTTGGGGCATCAAAGAGCGCTTTATTCTGCTGCCCATCAACCACTGGGAAAAAGAGCACCAGCGCGTCAATATTGGCGGCATTAGCTGCGACAACGCCGATTACTACAACTCAGAGGCGCACATCAATCAGGTGTATCTACCCATTTATGACGAACACAAAGAAGAACCATTGTACATTGGCTTCTTTCATACGGGAGCGTATCAAGAGGCACTGAGCGGCTATGGTGGTCTAAAACACTGCCTTATTCCATCGCCCAAGCACATTCTCATTGACAAAAACTACTATGGCGAACTGATGGATTGGGAAGTTTTCCCTGAGCAGGACGCCGACTCTATGCTGCGCATTTTAGGCTACGACTCCCCTTATGCTTCATAAGAAGTATGCCGGCGGTATCGGTAGGTACGGTGGCTTTGCTACTGCTGCCCTATCCGAAGTATCCTTTGACGTAGTTAAAGGTCATCTCCTGCTTAGGTTGCTCAAAAACCTGTGAAGTAGGCCCGTACTCAATCAACTCGCCCAGATACATAAATGCCGTGTAGTCGGCGATGCGGCGGGCTTGCTGTAGGTTGTGGGTGACGATGATGATAGTAAAGAGCTGCTTAAGTTCGACCAGCGTCTCTTCCACCTTGGCTGTGCTAATGGGATCTAAGGCAGAGCAGGGCTCATCCAGGAGAATAACTTCAGGTGCCACGGCAATAGCGCGGGCCAGGCATAAGCGCTGCTGCTGTCCGCCAGAAAGCTCCAGCGCAGACTTGTCCAATTCCTCTTTAACTTCGTCCCACAGGTGGCTTTTTCGCAGGCTATCTTCCACAATAGCCCGGAGGTGCATACTGTCTACCAAGCCATTGATACGCAAACCGTAGGCGATGTTTTTAAAAATGGATTTAGGGAAAGGATTAGGCTTTTGAAAAACCATACCTATCTGGCGGCGCACCCACACAGGGTTAACGCTTTTGTCCAAGATATTCTTTCCTCTAAAGAGGATGCGCCCTTTCAGGCGGATCTCCGGGTTCAGGTCGTGCATGCGGTTAATGCTGCGCAGTAGCATAGTCTTGCCGCAGCCAGAAGGGCCTATCAAGGCGACAATTTGATGCTCGGGAATTTTTAGCGAAATATCCTTGAGAATGTGCTTGGTACCGGCGTATAAGTGTAGGTGTTCTATTTCCAAAGCATACTCTTCCATAATTGAGTCAATAGTACTTCTTCTGGCGATAGCGGGCGCGCAGGATGAAAGCGATGACATTGAGCAAAAATACCAGCAACAGCAGCACGATAGCAGTGCCGTACGCTAAGGGGCGTACCAAATCGGGTGCATGGTGCTGGGTTGACAGGATGTACAAATGGTAAGGCAGCGCCATGAACTCGTCGAAAGGCGAAGCGGGTAGGTAGCGCGTGTAGAATGCCACGCCTGTAAGCAAAATAGGCGCTGTTTCGCCTGCGGCGCGTGAGAGTGCCAGCACTACTCCAGTGAGGATACCAGGCAGAGCGGCAGGCAGCACAACGCTGTAAGTAGTTTCCCAGCGCGTAGCGCCTAAGGCCAGGGCTCCTTCCCGAACAGCGCGTGGCACCTGGCGGAGTGCCTCTTCGGCCGTGGCAATGACAGAGGGTAACGTCAACAACGCTAACGTGCAGGCCGAGGCGAGAATAGAGGCGCCCATACGCATGCCTTCAACAAAGATGGCTAGCCCAAACAGACCGTAAACGATGCTTGGCACACCCGCCAGGTTGCGTACCGCTGCCCGCGTCAGCTGAGTGAGCGCTCCTTCGCCGGCATATTCTTCCAGCCACACGGCGCAAGCCACACCCAAGGGCGCCGCTAACACGGTAGCAAGTAGCGTCACTACTGCAGTGCCGAAAATAGCTGGCCAAATCCCGCCTTGTGTCATGCCCTGCCGAGGGAAGCTCGTAATGAATTCCCAGCTCAACACGGAGAAGCCTTCTTGCGCCATATCGAACAGCAAGAGAACGATAAAGGCAATGACAGCCAGGGCGCAAGTAATCAGAGAGGCAATGCCCATCCACATCCACAAAATTCGACCAATCATTGCCCGCGCTTTCTCCATTGCGCTGCCACGCGCTCGGCAGCGATGTTTATGATAAGAGTGATGATGAAAAGCACCAGCGCGCAAGCAAAGAGCGCATAGTAATGAGTTGTGCCTGTAGCCACTTCGCCCATCTCTATGGCAACCGTGGCTGTTATGGTGCGCACAGAGGAAAAGAAGCCCTGCGGTATGGCTGTGGCATTGCCCGTGGCCATGAGCACCGTCATAGTCTCGCCAATAGCACGCCCCATTCCAAGCATGATGGCTGCCAGTAGCCCCGAGTAGCATGCTGGAAGCGTTACCTGAATGAGCGTCTCCCAGCGGTTAGCTCCTAAGGCATAGCTGGCCTCCTTGTAGGCTTTAGGGACAGCTTGTACTGCCTCTTCAGCGACGCTAACAATAGTGGGCAGCGACATGAATGCCAGCAGAATAGCACCGTTGAGTGCATTTAAGCCATTGGGCAGACCAAAAAGGCGCGCCAAAAAAGGTCCAACCAGTACAATGCCGGCGAAGCCCATGACGACCGAGGGCACCGCTGCTGTTAGTTCAATAAACGGCTTAAGTAAGTTCCGCAGCTGCGCCGGAGCAATTTCGGATAGAAAGAACGCCGTACCAATGCCCAATGGAGCAGCTATAGCAATGGCCCCCGATGTCGTCAGAGCCGTGCCTATAAGTAGTGCGCCAACGCCGTAAGAAGGCGTATCGTAGGCGGCAGGATTCCACGGTGCTAGCGAAAAAAACGATGCCACAGAGAGGCGTTCGAAAGCCCGCCAGCTGTTGTTCAGCAACAAAAGAAAGATGCCGACCAGGATGGCTATAGAAAGCACCCCCGAAACAGCCAAGGACCTTTCGAAAAACCAGTTCCAATAAAAACGGCGACCCTTCATTGGCTATCCGAGTAGAAATTTATCGTTTTGAGGGATGCCAATTCGGCATCGGCAGCCAACATCTCCGGCCAGGGGGGCAAATAACCATTTTCAACAATGATTTGCTGACCCATTGGGCTGGCTTCAAACTGAAAAAAAGCGCGAATCTTACCCTGAGGTTCGCCATTGGTGAATTGGTACAGGGGACGCACCAATGGATAAAGCCCGGAGCGCAATGCCTCCTCGTTTAGAGGAGAGACCGCAGGACGCCGGACGTCTGCCCTCAGGCGCACAACGCGAACACCTTGGCGCAGACTGCCATCGGCTTTGACTATGTAACCCAAACCTACATAACCAATGCCATAAGGGTCGCGCATGACAGATTCCACAATTTGTGCTGTGCCGTTCATTTGCTTAAGCGCAGGTGAGAAATCGCGCTTTAGCACTTTCTCTCGGAAGTAGACAAAAGTTCCTGAGTTGCTCTGTCGCCCATACAAGGAAATTGTTCCGGGGCGTCCGCCAACTTCGGCCCAATCGCGAATGTCACCCGCATAGATTCGCCCTAATTGCTCCAGCGTGAGGCTCTCTATCCCAGTAGAGGGATGGACAATAATTACCAACGCATCGGCAGCAAACACGTGGGCGACCAGGGTCATGCCGCGAGCCTTTGCCAGAGCAAGCTCTTGCTCCGTCAGGGCTCGCGACGAATTAGCCACGTCCGTCTTTCCATTGAGCAGAGCAGCAATACCCACACCGGAGCCGCCACCTGTAATACTGATAGACACTGCAGAGTCCGTAGACATGTACTGTTCGGCCAGGTGAAAGACCAGATTGACTTCCGTGTCTGAACCCCTTATGGTGATGGTTTCTACGTGTCGCATCTGGTCACACGCCGCTCCCGCAACAAGCATGCTGAAGAAAAAAAACCACCTAACAGTGCTTTGAGCGCTACGCCTGCTCCTCCGACGTATCCGGAGCTTCGCCGTCATCATCCACATCTTCGGTATCTAAAGTCTCGTCTTCTTCCTCCTCGCTTAATTCCTCTTCATTGTCGGTTCCTTCGTCGAAGTCATCATCTTCGTCAAGCTCTTCTTCCTCCTCTTCTGCCAGGTCTTCGCTGACATCTCCCTCTTCGTCGCTCACGGCAAGGGCTTCGATGAGTTTTTCATTGTCATAGGTTAACAGGGTGTCTTCTTCGTAAGTAAGTGTTTTATGAATCATAGCGAGAAATTTTTACGCCAAATTTCTGCAGTGCACCAGGCTCGCAAAAGGTTATTGAGGTTAAGTTGATATTAAGAATGAGGTGAGGGAAGAGGCCGCTTTCTAGCCTGGTCGTAGTGGCTTTTTCCCAGGTAATTAGAGGCGGTGGTTTGAGGGAGTGTGTCTTGGGTTTAATGGCTCATACCGCCCAGTGTCCCAAGTATTTAAGGAATATCTTGGTCAAGTTTTCTGCATCGGAAATGCCGCGGTGGGGGGTGCCTGTGAAGGGGATATTCTCCAACTCCACGGCCTTGCGCAGGCCGACGGGACGCCGCAGCCCTTTGAGGTGCATGTATTGTTGTTTGAGGTTGACGTGCGGCTCAGCCCAGTCGGTTTCTAAGCGGTGCAGGCGGCAGTCGTGGATGAGCATCTTTTGATCCAAGCCGCCCCAGGAGCAGAGGGTGTAATCCTCTTCGCCAATGCGCGCCCATTGCCAAAACTCTTCGATAACCTCGGGAAAAGTGGCTGCTCGGCTGATGTCCTGCTGCGAAATTTGGGTCAACTGTTTGCAGAAAGGCGAGAGGGTAGGGTGCACGACTGGCCGCACGAAGCGATTGAACTTGCCCCGAATTTCGCCGTAAGCATTAACCCGAAAGGCACCAATCTCGATGATTTCTTGTACGTAGCCGGGTGGTTTGTACTCCCAGCACGTAGCTTCCAAGTCGTAAACAATGTAGTTTTTCATGCCTGAGAAGGGTGGGTGGGCAGAAACCTCGGCAAGCAGATACGCAAAGTTCGAGTAATTGTTCAGAGCTTTGCCCGAAAACCTGCATATGCGCGTAGTTTTACTGACTACCTACCCGCACGGTGGAGCGGGCATCGCGTGCCGGCGCTTGGAGGCAGCCCTGCGCTCCGTAGGTGTCGAAGCACAAACCCTGACAGCCGCCGATGCTCCATCGCGTTGGCCCTTTTATGCCGAGCGGCTGGCGTTTCTGCCTTACGAGCGCGACCGCTCTGTGCGCTTTCAATTTTCGTTGGCCAACGTTGGCTGCGACCTTTCGCGGCATCCAGAGGTACGCGCAGCGGATGTTATCCACTTGCACTGGATAAATCAGGGTTTTTTATCCTTAAGAAATATCCGGCAGTTAGCCCGCTTAGGTAAACCTATAGTCTGGACGTTGCACGATATGTGGGCCTTCACGGGCGGTTGTCATCACAGTGCGGGCTGCGAGGGCTATGTGGGGAAATGCGGTCATTGCCCGCTGCTGCGATGGCCTGGCCCGCGCGACTTGTCGAATCGCGTGTGGCGGCGCAAGCGGCATCTCTTTCCTCGTTCCCTACATATTATTACTTGTAGTGACTGGCTGGGGCAGCGCGCCCGTCGGAGCAGCCTGTTAGGCGAATATCCCATAGACGTTATTCCCAATGCTATCGACACCAAGCTGTTTGCCCCTGCCTCGCCAGCGCAACGGCAAGCCTTTCGACACCGGTTGGGCGTCGGCGAGGGTGCTGTGTTAGCCCTCTTTTCCTCGGTTAAAGTAGAAAATCCGTGGAAGGGCTTTAAACATTTGGTGGAGGCCTTTAAGCATTTGCACCAACAGCAACCTCATCGGCCCTTTGAGCTGGTGATCATGGGCAAAGCCCAGGTCGAAAGCCTTCAAGCCCTACCTTATCGGGTGCATGCCTTAGGCCAGTTAACCGAGCCGCGGCAAATAGCTGAAGCCTATGCTTGTGCCGACCTGTTCGTCATCCCCTCCTTAGAAGAAAATCTACCTAATACCGTTATGGAAGCGCTAGCATGCGGAACACCTGTGGCAGGTTTCTGCACAGGCGGCATTCCCGAAATGGTGGAGCATGGCCGAAGCGGCTACTTGGCTCCTGTAGGCGACATTACCGCTTTGGCGGAAGCCATAGCGTGGGTGGCAGAGCGGGCGGAGCAACTTCGTCCAGCGGCTCGTAACAAGGCGGAGCAGAGTTACACATTAACCATCGTCGGGCAGCGCCATCAAGTGCTCTACGAACACTTGGTACAGTCAGTGAGCTACGCTGCACCGAGATGACATCTATGGACAGAAAAACAACTCTTTGGTGCAGTGCTGCCGTAGCCTGGCTTTTGTTCAGCGCTCTTGCTGTTGGCACAGCACCTGCCCAGGAAGCTTCGGTCGTGTCCCCGGCTGTGCGCTCGGTGTATCGCCACATTGCCGCGCTGCGCTTCTCTGAAGCCCGCCAGGGAATGCAAGGTTTGCGCCAGGGCGAAGCACCGCTCCCGCTGGTGTATTTGCTAGAAAACTACCTAGACTTTCTACAGGCCGTGCTGGACGACGCGACTACCGCCACCGACGTATTCTTTAAGCAAGCGGCCAAGCGTGCGGACATAATATCCCGAATGGATATCCATTCACCATGGACGCGTTATGCGGAGGCTGAAATCCGCTTGCAACGGGCGGCTTTGTTAGGGCGAAGGGGACACTATGTGTCTGCTGCTCGGGAGGTGCATCGGGTGTGGTTGTTGTTAGAGGAAAATCGCCGGCGATATCCTCGCTTTGCTCTCAACCGCAAGAGCTGGAGCGTGATTGTGGCGCTAATAGGGGCTCTGCCCGACGAGTTTCGCTGGGTAGCGGAGCTAATGAGCGGGGTCAAAGGCTCTGTTACTGGCGGCGTCCGCGACCTCGAGGCTTTACTCTCAGAAGGCGCGCCGGAGACGCTGTTGTTTGAAGAAGAAATTCGAGTGGCCATTGCCTTTCTGCGACTCAACCTCCTGGACGACCACACTGGCGCCTGGCGGGTGTTGCAGACGCCTCGATGGGAACCGCGTCATAGCCCGCTGGCAGCTTATGCGCTGGCGGTGGTAGCCATGCGGTCCGGTCGCACCGACGAAGCTATTCACCTGTTAGAAGCTAGCCCAGAAGGTAGCGCCTATTACCCCTTCTGGCTGCGCTATTACCTGCTGGGCACCCTAAAGCTGAATCGCCTCGATACCGATGCAGACCAACCTTTGCGCTACTTTGCGCAACACTTTCCGGGTGATAGCTATCGCTGGGAAATCTGCCAAAAAATCGCTTGGCATTACCTCCTACAGGGTAATGAGAGCGGCTACCATACCTGGATGGCTCGTCTTCGCGCAACCAAAAGGCCGCGCACCGAACAAGACCAGGCGGCTTGGTACGAAGCGCACAACGGCCCGGTGCCTAACCCAGCCTTGCTGCGCGCGCGCCTCCTCTTTGACGGAGGCTACTATCAGCGCGCCTACGAGACCTTGCAATGCGTTCCTGTGCCCTCTGCCGACGCTTCGGCCTTGGAGTATACGTATCGGCTTGGGCGCATCACGCACGCCTTAGAGCGCTGGCAGGAAGCCGAGCGCTATTACCAGCAGACCATAGAGCGAGGTGCTCGAAGTCCAGCCTATTACGCTTGCCAGTCCGCCTTACAATTGGGTCTCATTTATGAAAGACAGCACCGCTATGCGGAAGCCAAAGCCGCCTACCAGACCTGTCTGCGTCTCAAACCGCAACTGCACCGCATTAGTCTGCACGCCAAGGCCAAAGCAGGTCTAGCTCGGCTGAAAGAGAAGCACTGAAGGCATTGTCTCCTCCGAGCGGTGTCCCCAAACAAAAACAGCGCTCGCGCGTTTGTGTGCGCATGATGACAAACATGCCCGCTCGCGTGCGCACGCTGGGTGCTCTCAAGGCCGCTGGTTACCAGTCTAAGAGCATCAAAGACGAATTGCGCCAAAACCTCCTGGATAAAATCCGCCGTCGAGAGAATGTTTTTCCTGGTATCTACGGCTTCGACGACACGGTGATACCCGATATCGAACGGGCCATCCTGAGTCGGCACAACATTCTGCTGCTTGGTCTACGCGGTCAGGCTAAGACGCGCTTGGCTCGGCTGCTCGTCCATCTGCTCGATGAGTATATCCCTATCGTGGCGGGAAGTGAACTTAATGACGATCCTTTAGCGCCCATCAGCCGCTACGCTCGCGATCTCATTGCCGAGCACGGCGATGATACGCCCGTCGAATGGGTACACCGCAACGAGCGCTATGTGGAAAAATTAGCCACCCCTGACGTGAGTATTGCCGACCTCGTTGGCGATGTGGACCCCATCAAAGCGGCTAACCTGCGTTTGCCCTATTCCGACGAGCGCGTCATTCACTTCGGCCTTATCCCGCGAGCGCATCGCTGCCTCTTTGTTATCAATGAATTGCCCGACTTACAGCCGCGCATTCAGGTAGCCTTGTTC
>JBEQAD010000048.1:0-5814 GCA_041640515.1 Saprospiraceae bacterium
AATAGCTCTTAAGTCCTCCGATTTGTTGATATTGGTCTGAACGCACATGGCTGTCCAGTACAATAAATGCCTCTTGAATAGCATCTTCAGCCTCGTGATAGGTTCCTCCCAGCGAGCGTACGAGTCAACGCCGAATCGCGCCAATCTGACTTTGTAAACAGGTAATGCAACACTTCTTCGCGCCCTTCTCCGCCTCCTTTAAGCTGTTCAATAATCTGTTCATCGGTGTAAAATTTTCCAAATAGCATAAATAAGTACAGGATTTCAGGTTAACGTTACAGCAGTTTCAGCCATTAATAGGCTTATGCTCAAAATGGCAAATTTGTTCCGTATGACCATCTAACTTTTTTGTCAACAGGTGTAACTGCTAATTAAAGCGTTGCAAAAGTGGTCAATCGCCTTTTATTCTTTTTGATAATTCTGGCATTTTATGCCCTATCCCCCTTGGGCATTGCCCAGTATACCGCCAAGGCATCGAGCCATTACCTGCTCTTAGAGTATGCTACTTATTCGGATACGCTGAAAGAGGAAGAGTGGAGCAACGCTAGGGAATGCTTTGAGGACTCTTTACCGGCCTCTTCCGACGAGGTGTTGAGATGGCTTTTTAGCCAAAAGCCATCTTCTGAGCGACTTGAAGCAGCTACAGCATGGGCACACCTCAGCCTGACCGAGGACACGCTTTTCTTAAAAGAGGCTCGCTGGCAAATGGCCCTCAGCCAGGCCACTTTAGGGATTGTAGCGCTCGAACGTAGAGACTACTCTACGGCTCTGTCCCATTTTGAGAGATTCCGCACGCATGCTGTAGAGCAGTTCGGAGCATCTTCGCGAGCGGCTGCTGATGCCGAGATGTGCCTAGGAAGAGCCTGGTTTCTCCTTAGCTCCTATGAACAGGCATTAATACATTACGAGCACGCTATGGACAGCGCCTTCTTAGCGGCATTGCCCAATCGACCCCATCTAGTGCGAGTGTTAGAAGATATGCTCAATGCCTATGAATATCAGGCCAATTTCGAACGGGTATGCGCTTTAGCTGAGCACATCCTCAACTATTGGAAACAAGTTGATGTCGTAGATACAGGGCGGTTATTGCAGGTGGTTATTCGAGCGAGCAACGCGCACGCTCTGTTAGCTAGCAGCCAGGAGGCTAAACGGCTGCTCAAATTTGCCCGGGTTCTTTTGCCATCAGCCGCAAAGGAGTATGCCCCTCACGAAGTAGCGCTTCTGCTGACGCAGGCCCTAGTGAAAGAACAGGAAGAGGTCTTCACAGAGGCTATGCAATATTTCCTTCAAGCACAGGCAATTTGTGAAGAGAACCAGGATATGCCGACTCAGCTCCAGGCGGAGATGCTAATCGTAGGAGCTGAACTGGCTCTACATCAGCGCGCCCTTGGATTGGCAGAGCAGTATTTGCGGCGCTACGAGCATCTACAGGCAGCCCATCCATCCGATAACGCTCGTTTACAGTCTCGGGCTATAGCCGTGAAGGGACGCCTTATGCAAAGGCGTGGGGAATTGGATAATGCAGTAGCTGTCTTTTACAGAGGCATATCTTTGCTTGCTCACCAAGGGCGCATCGTTCCGGAAAGCGCTATGCTTAGAGAGGGACTGGCTGAAATTTACCTGAAAAAGGCCCAGGTCGATTCCGCCATTGCGCACTGGATAGAAGCCGCTCGGCTATATGCCCTTGTGTTTTCACAAGACCATCCTAGCACTCTTCGAGTTTACATGGCCTTGGCCAGGGCCTACAGCCAAAAAGGCGCATTCTACCTTGCTTCGTCCTATCTTGACTTTGTGATGCCGATGCTGCAAGCTCCTGCTGGGCAAACATATAGCCTGCAGCTGCTGTTAGTGGAGGCCCTCGAGGTCAGGGCGGCTTTGTTGCTGAATTTGTATAAAAAGACGGAGCAGGAGGACCCCTTAACGATGGCCTGGGCAGCCGTGCAGAGCGCCCGCGCGAAGGTGTTGACCATGCGTCAATCGGTACGCACTACTGAACAATGGTTGTCGCTACATTACCGCTTCGAACGAATAGCCGAGCTGGGCATTTCAGTGGCATATCAACAGTACACTTGTTGCAATGATAGTCGGTGGTTGGAGGATGCTTTTTCCATGGCGCAGAGTGGTAAAGAATTCGTTTGGGAACCTGTGGCTTTCAGGAGGCCATACCTTAAGATGGATGTGGTCAATAGAAGAAGCCGATACTTGTACGCTCATTGCTTAGAACAAACAGTTAGATATCAGCAGACCCTGGCGGAGGCTACGCCAGAAGCCAGAGCTGTCTTGCTGGATTTGACGAAAGCCGTCCTTAAAGCCGATAGCGCCTACTACAACTCTCGGAGCGGCTTACTATCGGACTCACGGCAGCTCTTCCCTGTGTATACGCCCGTCCAAAGGATAACGACGCAGATGAAAAAGCGAGAGCTTATCCTGGACTACTACGTAGGTGCTGAAGCGGTCTACGCATTTATTCTTTCAAAATATGCGCCGCTTGATTTGGTGGAAATTCCGTTGAACTTCGACTTAAAAGGCCTAATTCAACAAACAGTGTCTGCCATTGTCGGGCATACGGAGCGCATGCGAAGTTTTTACGAGCCGGCTCATGAGTTATATCTTCGAATTTTTAGACCAGTGGAACAACGCTTCCCTGGGCACCCTGAGCTTATTGCCATCGTTCCTCACAGTTACCTGTTTGACATACCCTTTGAAGCGCTATTAACCACGCTGCCTAAACCTCAGAAAGCCGACAGGGCATGTGCTTACGAGTACTTGGTCAAGCGCTATGCGTTTTACTATGCTTACTCGGCTAATCATTGGAAAGCAAGCGCAAGTACTGCGGGCCCTTGGTGGGAGAGGCAATCCTATGTTATGATACCGTCGGACGACAGGTTGTCCAGGGGACTGGAAGAAGCCCGTCAGGTCAGCCGCTTGTTGGGAAGCGCTGTTCTTGACCAGCGGCTGACTAAGAAGCAAGTCCTAGACTCGCTTTCAAAAGGCTACATCATCCACATTGTTGGGCATAGCCTGGCGGCTCATGGCTCCGTCATACACTGGCGAAGCTCGGAGGGAGACAGTAGTAACCATCTGTATGTGCCAGACGTACTTGCCCAGCCGTTGCGAGCCAGCTTGGTAGGTCTGTCTGCTTGTGAGACGGCTTTGCCTTCTCACTATCACCCATATGGCTTGAGCATGACGCGAGCATTTTCATACGCGGGCGCCGCCTGTGTCATTGGAGCGAACTGGGCTGTAGAGGACGCCTCTTCCCAAAGGATCATGCAAGATTTTTACGAGCTGCTGCGCAAGCGGAAAACGGATAGCAAGCCACAGGCACTGCAAACCGCCCAGAAAAGCTTCTTTAGCGACTGCAGCGGTGCTCGAGCTCATCCTTACTACTGGGCTGGGTGGCGTCTCTTTGGGAATGCATCAGCCTTCGAGCGCCCCGAGCGCAGAGCTATTCGAGGGGCATCTCGAATGGTGCGTAAGGCACTGCGGCGGCTACCTTCGGCTATGTAGCTCCCTTGAAGATGAGCAAGGTAAATGTTCCTTTGCGCTACCTTTGGCCCGGTAGAGCAGCCAACTTACAGCGACGTAAAGCACTGCTCTTGAAGCCATCACACATCCAAAAGAAGCAAGAACTTGCGCGCAGTGAAACATGCCCTAAGGCACTGGTATCAGCGCTTACCTCGCAGCGAAGCCGGCGCTATCCGGTGGGGAGGCTATCTCAGGCGTATCCTCCTTCGCCTAATGCTTTGGTTTTTTGGCATCACCGTGGGAATGGTATTAATATATCGCTTTGTACCAGTGGTGGCAACGCCTCTGATGGTTATACGAACCGTACAACAAGCGACAGACAGCCAGCGTGTTGTGCGCTGGAAGCAAGACTGGGTCTGCTTCGAGCGATTATCGCCTCGACTACAACTGGCTGTAGTATGTGCCGAAGACCAGGCGTTTCTGGAGCATTGGGGGTTTGATTTTCAGGCTATTAAGAAGGCCATTGAACACAACCAAAAGAGCCGGCGTATCCGAGGAGCCAGTACGATCAGTCAACAGACAGCGAAAAACGTCTTTCTTTGGCCCGGGCGCTCTTGGCTGCGAAAAGGCCTGGAGGTATACTTCACTTTCCTCGTCGAAATGCTTTGGAGTAAGGAGCGCATTATGACCGTTTACTTGAATGTTATCGAGTTTGGCGACGGCATCTACGGCGCTCAAGCGGCGTCGAGGCATTTTTTTAAAAAAGACGTCAATCGACTCACCAGCGAAGAGGCGGCTCTGTTGGCTGCTGTGCTCCCTAATCCACTAAAGCGCAACCCAGCGCGTCCTTCCTCCCTTGTGCGCAACCGCCAGCAGTGGATTTTAGGGCAAATGCGCATGTGGGGCGGTTACATCGATTATGAAGAACCCAACACGCCGCGCAAACGTCAGTAGGTATAGCGGCTCTTTGCTCAAAAAAATGGTCATGCGATCGCTGCCACTCATCCTGCTTGCGCTAATGCTTCTGTTGCTACCAGCGCATCGTCGCGAGGGCGAAATACCGCCCAAAGGCGATTGCGACCCTATGGCCAAACCATTTCGGGGATACTCTTTTTTGTTGCCCGACATTATCAATAAAAATGCGGCTTACGCTCCGTTCTTTACCCAATGGGGTGAGTACTACGACCGCAACTATTTCAGCGTGGATCACCAGCGCGAGGAGAATATTGCTGAGTGGCGGGAGCGATTCTGCAGCCTGGCTCCTCCGGAAGACGTGGCCGCTGTAGTGTACGAAGTAGGCATCAACGATCTGTTGGTCCTACGCGACTTGGCTTTCGTAAAGGCAGAAGCCGAGCAGCTGCCTTATCCGTTCATCAACAACCGCTTTGCTGAAGTTATTACCTACAACGGCTGTATAGAGGTTTTAGACTACTTGGTCTTTGCCCGGCAGTGTGAACCTTTCGTCGTGCTCCCTAACGACGGGTGGAAACGCATGCAGCGCGATACGCAACGAATAAACCTCCTCATCAACGAGGGGAAGGAGCGTTTCGAGCACGTAAAGTCGCATTTTTTGCGTATGCGCTACGCCTATCAGATAGTACGGCTGGCTCATTACTCTGGGCAATGGCAGAGGACGGTAGCGCTGTACAACGAGCTGCTTCCTAAAATAGACCGCCGCCGCCCCTCTGTTGCCTATTATTGGGCGCTGGGCCATTTAGCAGGCGCTCTGCAACGCTTAGGAAAAACAGCAGAGGCAGACTATCGCTATGCGCTCATCTTTCGTCATTGCCCATCTAAACGTATCCAGGCGTTTCGTAGCTTTCAGGGCAAAGACGATAAGGACTTGAAAATGGCGCTTCGCCTGTGCCGCAACGACTCTGAGCGCAACGCCTTGCGGCTGCTGCGGGCAGCGAAAAACCGGCCATTTTCAGTGGCAGACTTAGAGGAAATTTACCGGCTGGATCCAGAGAGCCCTCACCCGGAAGTTATACTGGTAGGTATGGTGCAAGAGTTGGAACGCATTTTTCTCTACACGGCCTTTACCCAACAAAAACGCGGAGCCAAACCGCTTCGCGAAAGCCGGGATGTGGCGGCCAAACGCCTGATTGATCTGCAGCGCGTTGCTCGTCGTATCAGCCGCGAAGGAAAAACGCCCAAACCTCAACTTTGGCAAGCCATGGCGGGCTATTTGGAGCTGCTGGCTCGAGACTCTGCGGCTGCTTTTCAGACTTTTCGGCGAGTGCGGGGGACGTTGACTAAAAGCGGCTATGACAAAGTCTTGGCGCGCCCATTGGATGTGTGGGAACTACTTGGTCAGATTTTGTATCTCGACGGCAAAACGGCGGC
>JBEQAD010000048.1:5824-14475 GCA_041640515.1 Saprospiraceae bacterium
CAAGACAGCGGCCACAGATCAGGTCTATTTTGATGTGCGCAGCAAGACCCTTTTTCGAGAGGTACCCTCTTTCCAACCGTTTGTAGAAGACTTCGTAGGCTCTCTCTACACAGCCAACAAGCACCCAGGAAAAGCCCTATTAGTAGCTTACGGCTCAAAGAGTATTCTATACAACCCGCGAATCGATGTCCTTGATGACCTCATCCGCCTAGCCAGCACCGATACGAGCGTGTTTTTGAGTAAATACATGCCTGCCGACACAAGCATGGCGCAGACGCTAACCCACCTGCTCGAGATTAAAGGCGCCTATCTACTAAGTCAAGGACAACCTGAAGCAGCATTAGCCGTATTGAAGCAAATCCCGCCTTCGCAAGCACTGTATTTGGAGCAGTTTAGTCCATTTAAAGAGGTCTTTGACGAAAAGGTGCACCGCCCAGTCTCCGACTCCCTAGTGCTCAACCGCATAGAGGTTGCGGAAAAAATATTAGAGTACGATCAAAAAGCCAAAATAGCCCTTGCGCTGAATGATCCTGTGGCGGCCTTGTACCTGTATTTGCTCGGTTTGGCTTACTACAACATGTCCTATTTTGGCTATGAATGGGAAGTAACCGACTTTTACCGTAGCGGCTATAACTGGAACCGATTAGCCCAAGGACCAGTTTTTCCACTGCGCAATGCGCCCGATGGCAATCGGGAAAACACCGATGTGAGCCTGGCTCTCTACTACTTCGAGCGAGCACTGGCAGAAGCGCGCAATCCAGAATTGGCGGCTCGGGCGGCCTTCATGGCAGCTCGATGCCAGCAAAAACAGTGGTTCTGCCACCCGGACTGCCGCTATCGGCCGGGCAGCAAAATGGTGCCTCAGTTGCCAGAGGCTTACCGCGGCTACTACGAGCGGCTAAAGCGCTACCAAAAGACAAAATTTTATGAGCGAATTATTCAAGAGTGCCGCTGGCTACCCTATTACTAATAAATCTCTGTGTCTGCTGCCTGTCGCAGCGGCATTTTGCCGCTGCGGCCTGTAGTGGCAACCCTTTTTTACTCCGCTGAATACCTACCTTTGCGCAGTTTAAAAAGGCCATACAGGCTGCTCTCTTTTCACCAAAAGCAACAACCATAACACCATTCACATGCCTTACCTATTCACCTCCGAGTCGGTGTCGGAAGGACACCCTGACAAAATTGCCGACCAGATAAGCGACGCTATCTTAGATGAATTTCTGCGCCTCGACCCTGACTCGAAGGTAGCCTGCGAAACGCTAGTAACTACTGGCCTGGTCGTGGTAGCCGGCGAGGTACGCTCGCGCGCTTACGTAGATGTGCAGGAAGTGGCGCGCCGTACTATCCAGCGTATTGGCTATACCCGCGCTGAGTACCAATTTGAGGCAAACAGTTGCGGCATCATCAGCACCTTACATGAACAAAGCCCCGATATTGCACAGGGTGTGGATGTAGGCAAAACCGAAGAGGACCAAGGTGCTGGCGATCAGGGCATGATGTTCGGTTATGCCACCAACGAAACAGACAACTACATGCCGCTGGCCTTAGAGTTAGCTCACCAACTGCTGATCAACCTCTCCGAAATCCGACATGAAGGCAAGCAGATGAAATACCTGCGCACAGACGCCAAAAGCCAAGTAACGGTGGAGTATAGCGATCGTCACCTACCGCGGCGCATAGATACTATTGTGCTAAGTACTCAGCACGACGAAGGCATCAGTCAGGAGCGCATAGCGCGCGACATCCAGCGAATACTTATCCCACGGCTCAAAAAGCGCCTACCAGCGCGCCTGCAGCGGCTTTTTACCAAAAATATCCGCTATTACATCAACCCTACGGGCAAATTTGTCATTGGAGGGCCACACGGCGACACGGGACTAACCGGACGAAAAATCATTGTGGACACTTACGGTGGTAAAGGAGCGCACGGTGGCGGTGCTTTTAGTGGCAAGGACGCCTCCAAAGTAGACCGCTCAGCGGCCTATGCCATGCGTTACATCGCAAAGAATTTAGTGGCCTCCGGCTTGTGCGACCAGGCTTTGGTGCAAGTCGCATACGCCATTGGAGTAGCCCAGCCCGTAGGGCTTTACGTGAATACATACGGCACTTGCCGGCTCAAGGGCATGAGCGATGGAGAAATCGCACAGCGGTTGCTCGATATCTTCGACTTGCGCCCGGCCGCCATAGTCAAGCGTTTAGGACTTAAAAACCCTATTTTCTCGGAAACGGCAGCTTATGGCCATTTCGGGCGAATACCTCAAAAAAAGATTGTGTACATTGGACCTGATGGCCAGGCTGTTCCGCAAGAAGTGGAAACCTTTACCTGGGAAAAATTAGACGCTGTAGAGGAGATCCGCAGTGCCTTTGGGCTGTAAGCCATACACCTCTTTTTTGCTGCCGTGAGCTAGTTATTTTCCAATTGTGCCTCCTTGTTTGCAGCGTAACCAAGGCTTTTGGAGATGCACCGCAGTAATTTTTTCGATTATAGAGTGCGCATCAACGTCGTGGTCTGGGCTCTAATGCTGCTTGACCAAATCCTCAGGAGGCTTTACACGGGTAAAGGTCGGATACTAATGCAACGAACAACTTCTGGGCACCCTGACCTGCCGGACATATAGGCCACGCGAAAAACAGTAATGACTTTTCTATGGACACCCTTACAATCCGCTTTCTCTCAAAAGCACACTTTGCGGTGACGAGTGTGGGGGTATGGGTGAGCTTGCTGTGGCCGGCAGCGGCTCAACAGAGCTTTATTTTCCCTTTAAATGGGAAAAATTATCGCGTGGAAATGGTGTGGAGCGTCAAACATGCAGGCAGTGTTTACTCCAATACCTCAGCGCACACCCTGGATTTCTCTAAAGCCAACGCCTTCGACCTGGAAGTGCAGTTTCGTTTTCCCGATGAAGTGCCACCGCCAGAGTCTGAGTTGTTATGGGGGTTTCAATACCGACACTCCGGCAATGTGTTAGCGCCCACTGATGGGGAAAAACGCGCCCGCAGCCTACGCCAGTTCCAGCGCTTTCAGGCGATAGGCAGCGGCAACGCTACGCTGACACTGACTGCCAAGGTATGGCGTCGGAGTTCGGAAGGCGACGCCGAGCTGCTGGTTTCGGGTCCGCCAATTACTCTGGGCTTTGCGCGTACGACTACGACGACGGTGATCACACCGCCATCCTCTTCCGACACGGAAAAGACGCCGCCACCGCTGCCACCAACTCCCACATCTCAAGCACTATCGCTTACACCAGAGCGCAAGGCGGAAAGCGAGGCATACGCAAAGGCTTCCAGCGAGCCGGACTCTGCCCAGCGCATCAAAGCTTTGATAGATTTTGTAGAGCGCCATCAAATGCCCCATCAACAGTCGCCCATTGTGCAAAAAGCCATGCGCGAGATCCCACTCAGCACTAGCTTGCCTCAACCCAAGGGCAACACAGAGGTTACCTACTTGCTCAATTACGCCGTCAAGCCTTCGGTGGATACAAATAAATCGCAGCAATGGTCGTGGGCGCTGAAAAACATAGGGCCGGGTAAGTTTGAACTAACCGTACGCCCGCTGACCGACACAGCGAGAACCCTGGTATTGGCTGATGAAGGTAAAGCGCCCCCTTTCAACCGCCCGCGCATGCTACAGCCCTTTGAGAAGGTACAAGTGACGCTGCTGAGCCAGACACGCGAAGACTTTACTCTGCGCCTAATAGGGGGCTCGCCACCTTTTGTCGTTTTTCTATCGCAAGACCACGTTACCCGT
This sequence comes from Saprospiraceae bacterium, assembly GCA_041640515.1. GTDB lineage: Bacteria > Bacteroidota > Bacteroidia > Chitinophagales > Saprospiraceae > M3007. Next base: position 9,573 of record JBEQAD010000048.1, read on the forward strand.
ATCCGTTACCAGGTGCCCTACACCGATACTACCTGGACACTGAGTAAAGCGCTATGCACCGTTTGCAAAGGAGGGCCACACACGCTGGAAGTCTATGCGGCAGACTTCAGCACGCTTCTACTTCGAGAGGTGGACGGAATTTACATTTATCGATTTAATTACGCTCTCTGGATAGTGCTGCCCAGTGTGGTGTTATTGTTACTACTTGTTCTTCGCAAGCCTATTGCTAAGGGCTGGAAAACCTACCAGTATCGCCGGAAACTGCGCGACATAGAGGCATGGGAGCGCCTTATCGAGCAAGAGGCTCAGCGGCGTAAAGGACAAAAGTAGGCATGCGCCTGCGCAAAAGCCATGAGGACACTAAGCTTCGGGACGGCAGATAAGAAAGCGAGTACTTTACCGTTTAACTTGGTACAATAGGGCCGCATAGGGTCATTCTGTATTGAAAATAACTGCCTTACAATGACGACTTACACCGTAGCTGCTGGCGATACGCTCTTTAGCATAGCGCGCCGCTTCAACATAACGGTTGTTGAATTGCGCCAAACCAACGGGCTAACTACCGATAATCTCCGCGTAGGGCAAGTGCTCCGCATCCCGAACCAAACGCCGACGCCATCGCCCACTCCTGCACCTCCACAGCCTCCCACCAGCGGATTGTCCACTGAAAGCCCAAACATTATATCTTATCGGGTAGCGCGAGGAGATACGCTGTCAAGCATTGCGAGGCGTTTCGGCATCACGGTAGATGCTATCAAACGACAGAACAGCCTAAAGAGTACCAGATTGCGAGTTGGCCAGGTTTTGCACATACCTGTCAAGACGGTGGCACCCTTGCATCCCCCTTCTTCGACTCTCCCAACGTCACCTCCATCTCCTCCTCCCCCCGTGGTAAATCCGGCGTCGCCAGCCGACTATCTGGCAGCGCGCCGCCAGTTTCTGTTGCGCGTGCTACCTGATGTTGGCTTCCGCCGCTACGAGCTGACGGTGCCGCTCCTCCACGGAGCTGTTATAGTAGCCCGGATGCGCGATAACATAACACAATCCTTACATATGCGCTACCCGGAGGGTATTCTCTATCCTGGCCAGTCAACACTTGACTTGCCTGTGGAGCGCGTCGCTTCAGTAGGTCTGACGCGCCAACAGGCCGCCGCATTAGAGTTTGTCTCCACACACGAGGGTAAGTACGACGCCATTAATAGCTACGACAGCGCTATCTTCTCTTATGGCTGCATCCAGTTCGTGGGCGCTGCAGCACCTGGAGGCAGCCTCAACCGCCTGTTAGCTAATATGAAGCGATGGGCTCCAGCGCGTTTTGCCCAAGTCTTTCAGGCCGTAGGCATTGACAGCACGGGCATCACAACCACCGTACTCGACGACAACGGGCGCGCTTTATCGGGCGATGAGGCATGGTTGTACATCCAAAAAAACATCCCTATATACGGGGCTTTTATTCAAGCCGGCTTTGATGCTGATTTAGTGCTGGAGCAGCTGCGCGCTGCCAATGACCTCTATGTACAGCCTACGCTTAATATGCGCCTGCAGGTAAACATAGGTGGTGGGCTTCTTCAAGTATCGCGCCTGGGCGATTTGATTACTTCTGAGGGGCTACTGACGGCACTGATTGCCATTGCTATCAACCGCGGTGCAGGCGCTATGGGGCGATTGCTGTCTGAAACTCTGGCCACTTTGGCTCAGGCGAAAGGCCTGCAAACAGTAGAGGCGCTTCGGCAAATCGATGAGCATTTAATCTGTCAAACTATCGCTGACACTGCTACTGACCCGCGCATTCGCGACCGCGCACAAAGCGCCATCAACGCTGAGTTGAGTTTCGATAAGATGGCTTGAGGCAGATCATACATCGCTGCCCAGCTGCACGATGCGCGTAGGTTCTAACATTTCGTTGCGAATAGCTACTTGCCGCAGTGTGTTTTGTGCAACCTCTAGAAAGGCTTTGGCTACGATACTGTTGGCCTCATCGAGTACGGCAGGTTTGCCTGAGTCGCCGCCTTCGCGAATGCTTTGCACTAAAGGTATTTGCCCCAATAATACCGAACGACTGGCCAATGCCAGCTTTTTGCCACCGCCCTGACCAAAAATGTAGTATCTGCTTTCGGGTAATTCGGCCGGCGTAAACCAGGCCATGTTTTCCACAACGCCCAGAATGGGCACGTTGATTTGCGGCAGCAAGAACATGTTCATTGCCTTAATGGCATCGGCTATGGCTACTTCTTGCGGCGTAGTTACCATGACTACCCCTGTCACGGGAACAGTCTGGACCAACGTTAGCTGCACATCACCCGTTCCTGGAGGCAAATCCACGATTAGGAAATCCAGTTCGTTCCATAAGACGTCGTTGAAAAACTGTTTCACGATAGCCGCTAATCTCGGACCGCGTAGGACGACCGCTTGCTCTGGCTCAATAATATTTCCAATACTGACGGTAGGCATACCATAGGCCAATAAGGGCACCATTTTCATCTGGCCGTTTACCTCTTGGACTTTAGGGCGTTGCCCTATTAGCCCCAGCATAGTGGGGATACTTGGCCCATAGACATCAGCATCCATCAGCCCTACGCGCGCACCCAACTGCTGCAGTCCCAGAGCCAAATTGACGGCTACCGTGCTCTTGCCCACACCACCTTTGCCTGAGGCCACAGCGATGATGTTTTTAATTTGCGGCAGAGTGCTGCTCGTTGGCTGGCTCGCTGGTGTGCCTACCACGAAATGCACGTTTACATCGGCCTCGGGGTACAGCTCGTTAATGATACCCACGCAGGCAAGGTTGAGTTCAGCTTTGCCAGGCATCTGTTGAGTAGGTACTGCCAAAGTGCAATTGACGCGCTGGCCATCAATCATTACACTTTGTAACATACCAGAGGCTACAATGTCTCTGCCCGTGCGCGGGTCACGAACCTGCCGCAGCGCTTCAATAATCTTTTCTCTGTCCATGAAAGAAAAAGGAATGCGGAAATGTGGAATAATGCCGGAAAGACTCATTAAGAACGGCCAACAAAGATAAGGTGTTCATCAGGGGCTCATGCGGAAAACCGCTGTGCGTACGCGTCGTGTGGAGATACCTTCGGGCGTAGTTTCCTCCAACAGCAGAGCCTGTGCCTCCGGCAGGTCGAATACCGCAGCCATGTCGCGAATTTGCGCAGCAGGCACACCATGCGCAGCGAGTCGTCTTAGCCATTCTTCTCGCGTTTGGTGGTAAAAAATCTGCTGCAGGATGTCGTTAAGAGCTTGCCGGTGCTCCACACGAGCCCGATTGGTTTGGAAAGCCGGATTTTGGGCCAGGTCGGGGATATCAAGGCACTGGCAAAGGCGCTCAAATTGGCGTTCGGTACCAACAGCCAATAATAAGAGCTGCCCGTCAGAACACTCGAAAAGGTCGCCGTATGGAGCAATATTGGGGTGCTGTGTGCCCATGCGCTGAGGTACTTGGCCTGCCACAAGCCAGTTCGTCGCCTGATTGGCTAAGGAGGCTATCGCACTCTCGAAAAGCGAAACGGAAACCGTACATCCTCGACCCATGCGCTCTCGTTGCCAAAGGGCCATCAGGATAGCTTCCTTCAGTTGGTGAGCCGCCAGCAGGTCAATTAATGCTACGGGCATCTTCACTGGCAGGCGACCAGGTTCCCCCGTCATGTGTAGGAAGCCTGCTTCTGCCTGCAAAACGACGTCGAAAGCAGGACGCTCGTCTTCCGGGTCGGCCCAGCCAGATATTTGGGCATAAATAAGGCGCGGATTACGCGCTCGAAGGGTTTCGGCATCAAGACCTAAGCGCTTCGCCGAAGAGGGTTTGAAGTTGGCAATAACTACATCGGCAACGTCAGTGTATTGGAGGGCTTGTTGGTATGCTTCCGGTTGTGTTAGGTCAAGAGTGAGGTGTCTTTTTCCCCAGTTTACGCAACAAAAGTAGGCAGAAATGGGAGAATTGGGGTCTTCACTTGGTAGCTTCCAGGCACGAGTGACGTCGCCGCCGCTGGTTTTATTCTCAATTTTCACCACCTCGGCTCCTAATTCAGCAAAAAACATCCCTACCGCTGGCCCTGCCAATACCGAGGCAAATTCCACCACTTTCAGTGACGCAAAGGGCGCGTTTTTCATGCAGCAAAGTTCCACACTTCGCAGCAATGGTCTGGGCAGAATTTACCTTTGCCTCATTCATCATTTACTGCTGCAGCACCTCATATGCGAATTCCAACAACCGAGCAAATGCGCGCCTGGGACGCATTTACGATCGAGCACGAGCCTATCTCGTCCATAGACCTAATGGAGCGCGCTGCACATGTGTTCACAGACTGGTTGGTAAGTGAATATCCCGACTTAACGAGACCGATATACATTTTTGCTGGCACAGGAAATAACGGCGGAGATGGCGTGGCTACCGCCCGACTATTGCACGAACGTGGTTACAGCGTAAAACTTCTTATTTATGATTTCAACACTCGAAAAAGCGCTGATTTTCGGGAGCAAATCGCTCGCCTGCCGGCTCACGGTGCTATCGAGACACACTGGCTAAAGTCACTCGAGGGAGTGCCTCCTATACCCGAAAAAGCCGTTGTAGTGGATGCTCTTTTTGGAACGGGACTCACTCGCCCGCTCGAAGGTATGTGGGCGGTCTTGGTGGATTTCATCAACCATTTATCTGTTGAACGGGTAGCCATTGATCTGCCCAGTGGCCTTTTTGCCGACCAGAAGACAAGTAGTCCGTGTGTGCGTGCGCACAAAACATTTTGTTTTGAGACGCCGCGCAAGGCCTTTTTTTTTCCAGAGAACGCGGATAGGGTAGGGGAGTGGTCATTCAAGAGCATCGGCCTCCATCCCGACTTTTGGCAAGGGCTGGAAGCTACCGACCATTACTTTACACATGCAGACATATTTCCTCGACTGCGCC
>JBEQAD010000049.1:0-14371 GCA_041640515.1 Saprospiraceae bacterium
GCTGGGGGAAAACATCGTGCAGGGGCGCTCTACGCCGGACGAGTTCTGGCTATTCAAGCCGCATCTGGAAACGACTTTTAACCCCGTCATTTACAAAAAAATAGGAGAGAAGGAATGGACCATGGTATACGCCGAAAAGGCTGATGGCTTGTCGTCTGTCCGAAACTTGCCTACGCCGGCGCATAAGCGCGAAGCGTTCTCCCTATCCGATGAAGAGGCTATCCATTTGGGCCGCTGGTGTGTGCGCATCGAGCAGCACTACGGCCGACCTATGGACATTGAGTGGGCCAAAGATGGGGAGAGCAGTCTGCTCTACATCGTACAGGCGCGCCTAGAGACGGTGCATGCAGGCAAACCCAAACAGACCACGATCGCTGTTTATACGCTCCACCGGAAAGGCCGCAAGTTGGCAGAGGGCATCGCACTGGGAGGTAAAATCACTGCAGGACGGGCTCGCCTGCTGCGCTCACCCGCAGAAGGTGACCTGCTTCAAGAGGGCGAGGTGTTGGTCACGGACATCACTAACCCCGACTGGGACCCTATTCTAAAGCGCGCTGCGGCCATTGTTACCAACAAGGGTGGGCGCACCAGCCACGCCGCCATTGTGGCCCGCTAGCTGGGCACCGTCGCCGTAGTGGGCTGCGGCAATGCGACCGACTTTATTCACGACGGAGACCTTATTACTGTCAGCTGTGCCGAAGGTAAAACGGGCTATGTGTATGCCGGCCAGGCCGAATGGACGGTGGAAGAAAAAGACATCTCGAATTTGCCTATGCCCGCGACGGCCCCTATGCTTATTTTGGGCGACCCCTCTCTTGCTTTCCAGCACGCGTTGCTCCCCAACCGCGGAGTGGGCCTGTTGCGCATGGAGTTTCTCATCGCTCACCACATTAAGGTGCACCCGTTGGCCCTTACGCGCTTTGAACAGGTAGCCCAACCTGAGGTGCGAGAGCAGATTAACCAGCTGACCAAGCACTATCGAGACAAGAAAGAGTACTTCATTGACCGCTTAGCCCAGGGCATTGCTCTTATCGCCGCTGCTTTTCATCCATATGACGTTATCGTGCGGATGAGCGACTTTAAGAGTAACGAGTACGCCAACCTAATCGGCGGGCGTCAATTTGAGCCTGATGAGGAAAACCCCATGCTCGGCTTCCGCGGTGCTTCTCGCTACTATTCGCCGCTCTACCGCGATGGTTTTGCGTTGGAGTGTAAAGCCATCCAGCGCGTTCGAGAAAAGATGGGTTTCTACAACGTTAAAGTGATGATTCCCTTTTGCCGTACCGTAGAGGAGGGTCAGCGCGTGCTCGAAACGATGCAGGAATTTGGCTTAGAGCGCCGTAAGCACGGGCTGGAGGTGTATATGATGGTCGAAATACCCTCGAACGTCTTGCTGGCGGAGCAATTCGCAGCGCTTTTCGACGGCTTTTCTATTGGGTCAAATGACTTGACGCAGTTGACCTTGGGGCTTGATCGCGACTCTGCTTTGGTGAGCGAGCTGTTCAACGAGAAAAATCCAGCGGTCATGCAGCTAATAGCCACCGCTATCTGCGTGGCTCGCCAGAAGGGCATCAAGATTGGTCTGTGTGGGCAAGCGCCCAGCGACATGCCGGAGTTCGCCCAATTTCTCGTCCAAGAAGGTATCCACAGCATTTCTTTTAATGCCGACGCCCTGCTGACGGGCATCGAGAACATGAGCGCCGCCGAGGCCCTACTGGCGAAAGAGGGCAGATAAAATTTTCCCATCAACAAGGAGAAGATTTCTCCGGTGCCTGTGTTTTTTAAGGGGCTATAGGCATATACCTCCAGGCGATAAGGAGGCGAGAGGCGTCTTTCCTGCTAGAACTGACGGCGGACTAGCCGTTTATGGCCATTTTCGGCATTTCATCAAAAAAGTGCCTGACGGCCTTTTTGAAAACTCGATTTTTGTACTTCGAATAAATTTCTCCCGCTTTTACAAAAACACTTTATTCCAGTGATTATGCGAAAAATAACCCTTTTAGCCTGTTTTTGGGGGCTAATGCATGTGTTGGGGGCTCAAACAGCACTCAATTTTTGGAAGACAATATCGGAAAGCGAAATCTTGTTGCCCGAAAACGCGCGTCGCACAGTAGAGCCTACTCGTTACCACACCTATAGGCTGAATTACGAGGCTATGACGGCCGCCCTTCGACAGGCGCCGATGGAATTTACGGAAGCGGCGCGCCAGCAGCCGCTGGTGCTGCAATTGCCCGATGCCGATGGCCGCTTGCGGGCCTTCCGCGTTTGGGAATCGCCCATTATGGCCCCTGAGCTGACGGAGCGCTATCCAGAGATACGCACTTACGCGGGCGAGGCGGTAGACGACCCTAGCCTGCGTGTGCGGCTGGGCGTAGGCTATCAAGGCTTCCATGCGTTTCTTCGCGATGCTTACGGGCAAATACAATCGGTGCGCACCTATGCCGATGGATACCGCGATTACTATGTGGTCTATCGCCAGACCGACCTACTCCAGGAGCCGTTGCTGCGGCAAGGTATCCCTTGCGGTGTGGAAGACGGCGAGTTGAGCGCCGAAGATTGGGAGCGACTATTGGAAAAAGAACAGCAGCCGGTGCAGGCGCGCTCCAATACCCCGGCTCCTGTCAAGACCTACCGCACGGCCATTGCAGCGAAGGGCGAGTATTCGCAGTTTCACGGTGGCACTAAGCCGCTGGTATTAGCAGCCATCAACACGGCACTCAACTACATTGTGAACATTCAGGAGCCAGACTTTGGCGTTCGCCTGCAACTCATCCCCAACAATGACCAGATTATTTTCTTAGACCCGAATACTGACCCGTATTCTGGAGAAACAGTAGGCGACTGGATGAGCCAGAATCCTGGCGCCATCAACCCCATTATTGGCATTGACTCCTATGATATTGGGCATGTCTTTGCACGCTACATCACGGGCAACCAAGCCGGTGTAGCGGGTGGCCGCGCTTGTAACGCCATCGGCAAAGCGCGGGGCGCCTCCTCCGCGTCAAACACAAACACAGAGTACTTTTATCGGGTGGCAGCCCATGAGTTAGGCCATCAGATGAGCGCCAGCCACACATGGTCGCACTGCCCAGGGGCCGAGCAGCAACTGGCTCAGGGTACTGCTTTTGAGCCAGGCAGCGGCAGCACGATCATGTCGTACGCCGGAGCCTGTGGCAGCAGCAATATTCAGGGGGATGCGGATTCGTATTTTCATTTGGCTTCCATCATTCAGGTGCGCAACTATGTCACTCAAGACGAGGGAGCAACCTGTGGTGGAGAATTAGACTTGGGCAACCTCCGTCCCTCTGTTACCATTAACAGCCCGCGCGGCGTCGTGATCCCTATCCAGACACCTTTCCGTTTGACAGCTACGGGCACTGACCCCAACGGCGACCCGCTTCGCTTCTGCTGGGAGCAGTTCGATACTGGCCCAAGCTCACCTTTAGGGCAGCCCATAGGCACAGCGCCTATGTATCGCTCATTTCCGCCCACTACTAATGCCACTCGTTTCCTGCCTCGCCTGCAAGTAGTGGCCAATAACACAACGTCTATCACGGAGATAATTCCTACCTACAATCGAAACTTCACGTTTCGCGTCAGTGTGCGCGACGGGCGAGGCGGTCAGGCGTGGGAGGAAATCCGCTTCTCGGCCAATGACAGTGGCGGGCCATTCCGGGTGGACTATCCCAATGCCAATGGCGTCGTCTGGACGCAAGGACAAGACCAGGTCATCCTTTGGGATGTGGCGAATACCAATAGCGCACCGTTCAACTGCCAACGCGTCAACATCCGCATGAGTACCGATGGCGGGCTATCGTTCCCTATCACCCTAGCTACGGATGTGCCAAACAAGGGCCGCCACTGTATTCGCGTGCCCAATGTCACCAGCAGTACCGTGCGCATTATGGTGGAGGCTGCTGACAACTTATTCTTCGACATGTCGAATGCTAACCTGCGCATCGAACCTCCCACACAACCCGGCTTTACGCTTTGCGCACCGTCGATATACGATACGGTCTGCTTGCCCGCTGCGCATAGCAGTATCGTTAGTACGCGCGCGCTCGGCAATTTCACGACGCCTATCACCCTCAGCGCTCTGAACTTGCCCACTGGAGCTACGGCAACCTTTACGCCCAATCCTGTAATGCCCGGTCAGGATGCTATCCTGCGCATCAACTTTGGGCCTACTCAGCCCGAGGGTACATTTGAAATCACCCTCCGGGCAGAAGCCGACACGCTCATAAGCACGTTCAACAAGCTAGTATCGGTCTTCTTCAACGACTTCACGGGGCTGTCGCTTAAGGAGCCTGCTAATGGCGCCGATGGTCAGAACCGCGCTCCAGTGCTGCGTTGGAACGGCTCGCCTAATGCCAATACCTACGAAGTGCAGCTGGCTACTAACCCATCGTTTGAGCCCTCGACCATTGTTGTTAGCCAGAGGGATATTGCGATAGATACGTTCCAAGTGCCCTTATTGCTCGAAAAGGGCACCGTGTACTATTGGCGTTTCCGTCCTGTTAACGAGTGCGGCAGTGGCGAATGGATAGGGCCCTTTGCGTTTGCCACCTTGGTAGACGTATGCGCCAAGTTTGAGGCCTTCGACCTACCCAAGAACATTCCGACCAGCATCACCACGGTGGAATCTAAAATCAATGTGTTGGCTAACGCTGTGATTAGCGACGTCAACGTTACTCGCATCCGGGGCAACCACCAGTTCTTTCGAGATTTGGAAATGTCGCTTATTGGCCCGTCGGGCACTACGGTGCTGCTCTTCCGCCAGCAATGCGGGGGGGTTAACAGCAACTTCAATTTTGGCTTTGACGATTCTAGCCCCAACACCTTTGCCTGCCCACCAGTTAACAATGGTACGCTGTTCCGACCGCAACAGCTGCTCAACGCGTTCAACGGTCAATTCGCACAAGGCACTTGGACCCTACAGGTGAAAGACAACTTTGTCAGTTCCGGCGGTACGCTGTCGGAGTTCATCTTGGAGCTTTGTTCGGGCAGCTCACTCAGTCCGCCGCTTTTGGTTAATAAGCTTCCTCTTGTTTTGGATGTGGGCACGAACGCGCCTATTACTGATAACTTGCTCAAGGCGCAAGACGGCAACAACAGCGAAAACCAGCTAGTGTACACCCTCATGAGCCAGCCCAAAGAGGGGCGGTTAGAACTCAACTGGACGGGCGAGATGCCAGTGGGGGCGCAGTTTACACAGGCACAAATCAACAGCGGCGCTCTGCGCTATTTCCACTACGGAGCCAATGCCCTGCCCGACGAGTTTTGTTTTACTATCACGGATGGCGAGGGGGGGCTCATTTATGACTGCCTGCCCATATTGCCGCGTCCGGTTAGCACGCGCGACCGGCGGGCGCTCGATTTTACCCTTTTGCCCAACCCAGCGGTAGATGTAATACAGGTGTTTTTTGGCGAGGCGCTTCGTTCGGACACGCGCGTGCGGCTCTACGATGCTTCAGGCCGTCTGGTGCACGACCGCATCTGGGCGGCTGGCCAGAGCACGCTGTGGGTATCGGTAAGCGACTTGCCTACAGGTCTCTACCTGCTGACCCTTGAGAATGCCGAGGGCGTTGGGGTGCGAAAAGTAGCTGTTCGCTAAAATAAGGGCTTTTTGTTGCGGGAGCGCGGACTTTTCCGAATTTTACTGCTGTTTGGTAGTGTTTTTTTCGGAATTGTCCGCGCTCTTGCTTTGGGCTGAAAAACGGCTCCGCTTTGTGACGGGAAGGTGGGCGTAGGGCTGCTCAGAAAAAAGTCGTTCAAAACCCTTAGACGGAAGGTGGCCTATGCGAGAAGAGTTTCTTCATTTTTTATGGCGCTGGCGGCGTTTCGACGCTAGAGACCTGCAAACTACGGATGGCCAGCCGTTGGAGGTGGTGCATCCGGGAGAGCCTAACACCCATGCTGGGCCCGATTTTTTTAACGCGCGCATTCGCATTGGCGACACGCTGTGGGCGGGCAACGTGGAGATACACCTGCGCGCCTCCGAATGGCTTGCCCATCGGCACGATACCGATCGCGCCTACGACAGCGTAGTGTTGCACGTCGTTCTAGATGAGGATGAGCCGGTGGTGCGCCTTAATGGTCAGCGCTTGCCTTGCTTGACTTTGCGGACGCGCATACCGCCTGGGCTATTAGAGCAGTATCAGCGCCTGCTGCACGCGCGCGAGTGGGTGCCTTGCGCACCGCGCCTCGAGGAAGTGTCGCCCATCGTCAAGGTAAACTGGTTAGACCGCCTGCTGGTAGAGCGCCTGCAGGAAAAGACCGAGGCGGTGGCGCATCGCGTCGCAGAGAGCGGTAACCATTGGGAAGAGGCTTTTTATCGGCAGCTGGCTTACAGCTTCGGGCTGAAAATCAACGCTGACGCCTTCGAAACACTGGCCCGGTTGACTCCACTCAGCCTGCTGGCGCGCCACCAGGACAATCTCTTGCAACTGGAAGCTCTCCTCTTTGGCCAGGCCGGTCTGTTAGAGGAGGCTCCTGCCGACGAGTACAGCCAAGCGCTGACGCGCGAATACCGCTTTTTGCAACATAAATACCAGCTCAAGCCGCTGGCTGCCAACCAGTGGAAATTCTTCCGCTTGCGCCCGACGAGTTTCCCCACAGTGCGTCTTGCTCAGCTGGCTGCACTGCTCCACCGCAGGCCGCTATTATTTAGCGCTCTACTAGATGCGCCCGAAACGCACGACATGGAGCGCCTCTTCGACGTCGAAGTAAGCTCGTATTGGCTGACCCATTACCGCTTTGGCAAGCCCACCGGCGCAAGAAAAAAGCCGCTTGCGCCTGCGTTCGTACATTTGCTGCTCATCAATACCGTGGCACCGTTTCTTTTTCATTATGGCCGCCACAAGGGCATTGCTGAATATCGAGACCGAGCACTGCGCTTGTTGGACAGACTGCCACCCGAGAAGAATGCTATCTTGGAACGCTGGGCGCAACTGGGCTTCACCCCTAAAAACGCCGCGCAGTCGCAGGCATTGCTTCATTTAAAAACCCACTATTGCCAGCCGCTGCGCTGTCTGGAATGCGCTATCGGTACTTCCCTCCTACGCTGAGAACGTTATGTTGCTGTTGTTGGCTCGTTTCTTTTCCGTTGTGGGGCATCCTCTACTGGTGCTCACATATGCCCTGCTGGTGCTTCTGTTGGTTTCGCCCTATGAGTTCGGAGTGTCTTCCTTGACTGATCGCCGGGCGTTCATTCTACTGGTTTACGTGTTCAGTACTACCGCGCTCATTCCTGGCGTAGGCATTGCCTTAATGAAGCCACTTGGCTTTATCCGCAGCTTGCAGTCGCCAGAGCGCCTGGAGCGCATTGGGCCATACATTATTGCTGGCGTGTTCTATCTGTGGCTCTACCAGAACTTGAAGACTGCTGTGCAGGTGCCGGCGCTTTACCGCGCCTGTGTGTTAGGGGCGGCATTATCCCTCTTTGGGGTGTTTTTTGTCAATGTTTTTACCAAAGTCAGCGCGCATGCGGCTGGTATGGGTGGCTGGATAGGCATGTTGTTATTGTTGTCGGTGCAGTGGCCCTTGCGTCCAGCAGGCTTTCCGTTGGGCTATTTTACGGTGTTTGTCAGCCCGCTGTTTTTGTTGGCTAAGGGCATATTGTTGGCCGGAGCGGTAGGCTGGGCGCGGTTAGTCCTGGCGGTACATACGCCTCGTCAGGTATGGTACGGCTACGCTATTGGCCTCTTTGGCGCCCTATTGGCCTGGTGGATAGTCGGCTATCCGCGATAGGCTTCAGCGGAACGCCTTACTGCCCAGACTGCGGGATCCGATTGGGATAGTCGGTAATAATGCCATCTACGCCCAGTTGCAGCAAGCGGCGCATGGCATCGGAGTCGTTGACCGTCCAGGGAATAAGTTGCATGCCCTTCTGGCGGCAAAAGCGCACCGTCGAGCGGTTGACCAGTTGATAATACGGGCTGTAGATGGCCGGGGTAAAGCCCAAGCGCTCGAGGTTTTTGGCAGGGCCAAGCACGTTTTCGACCAGCAGAGCGAGCGTGAGGTTCGGGTTTTGGGCGCGCACAGCCCGCAAGGCGCGTGGGTCGAAGGACTGCACAGTGCAGGAGGTCTGCAAATGGAGGGCGACAATTTCCTCCACCACCAAGCGGGCGAAGGTGTCCACCGGCGGTGTGCGCACGCCATCCCATTCGGGGCGGCTCTTGATTTCGAGGTTCCAGCGTACGGGCCGATTGGGATAGGCTGTGCGCACCGCTTCCACCACTTCGCGCAAGGTAGGCTTGTGTGCCGAGGTGGGAGTCTGCTCGGGAAAGCGCGGATGGCGAAGGCTGCCGCAGTCATAGGCGCGGATGTCGGCAGCGCTTAGCTGGTAAAGAAAGAGTTTCTCCGCCTCTGCCGCCGGAATGCGGCTACCGTCTGGACGCAGGCAAATGTCGGGGTTAAACCACGGCTCGTGGCTGACGATGAGCTGGTGGTCTTTCGACACGGCTAAGTCGAGCTCAAGGGTAGTTATTTGAGGAAATTGGAGGGCGCGCAAAAAGGCCGGGATAGTATTTTCGGGCGCCAGGCCGCGCGCACCGCGATGCCCTTGCCAGTCAAAAGCAAGAGGAGTAGTTAAAGACTTATTTTCCAAAGGCTTACAAGTCGAAACCACCAGCAGGCACAACAAGAGCAACCAGTTTTTGGCTACCAGGCTTGGTTTACTCATCAGCAGCACCGTTTCTTTGAAGCGTCTTTTAGCGCCAGGCAAAAGTAGCGGCAGTATTCGGGCGGTACGGGTTAAATAATCGCAAATTTTTGCTTTGGCAAGAGGTCTTCTTCCATTCCAAACAGCGCGTTTCAACAATGCTTGACGTCAGACAATTTCTTTTCGACTTGCCTAACCGGATTGCCTCCGAAGACCTGCCCGACGATACCTCGACGTTTCACTTCGACATTGCCGGAGCGGGCCAGTTCACCGTGCATTTAGCCAACAAACAAATCAACGTCAGTGAGGGATTAACGGGCGAGGCTACGTGCTCCGTTAAGACTTCGGCTGAGGCGTTTGCCAAAATTCTCTCTGGTGAGCTCAACCCTATGTTGGCTATGATGAGCGGTAAGTTGTCTATCCGCAACCCGGGTGAGATACTTAAGTATGCTAAGATATTCGGCCTAATGTAGGCCTATTCGTCATCGAAGAACCCTTCGTAAGGCGAGTCCTTGAAGCGCTCGAGTTCACGGCGTTCTTTTTTTGTTGGGCGGCCAGCGCCCTTCTGACGCGTTTCGGCGCTACCTAAGGCGTTGAGAAACCAAGCGTTGTATTTGTTTTTCTCTTCCGCAGAAGTAATGTCCTCATAACAGGTGACGGCAATGGGCGCCCCTACGCGCTTCTCCAGAAGTTTGAGGACGCGAAACTGAAAATTAAAGCCTGACTTGCGCACCGTTAGCACGACATTCTCGCCAATAAGGTGCGAGGGCTTGACCGGCTCGCCGTCTATGCGCACGCGCCCAGCCTTGCAGGCGTCGGCAGCTAAGGTGCGGCTCTTAAAAATGCGCACACTCCACAACCACTTATCCACGCGGACTTTTGTCACAACCCTCTGATACTTGCTGTTCAGGCCGACAAAGGTAGGGGCCTGACGGGCATTTTCCTCTGTCCGTCCACAGCCTTTTCCCCAGGCAATGGTGGATAACTTAACACTGACTGCGTGCTGCCTTTTTGTGCTGGGCAGTCTATCTTTGCCTGGTTTTTGGCTAAAAAAGGGCATTTTACCATGAAAATCACCTACTTAGGGCATTCGTGCTTTGCGGTGGAAGCCGGCGGCAAGCGGCTGTTATTCGACCCCTTCGTGTCGGGTAATCCGCTGGCCTCGAACATTCGGGTGGACGACATTCGCTGTGATTACGTCTTGCTTACGCATGCCCATAGCGACCACGTGGCCGACGTGGAAACGGTGATGAAGCATAACCCGGACGCCGTCATTGTCGGCATCTGGGAAATCTACGCACACTACACGGCCAAAGGCTATAAAGCGCACCCCATGAACAAGGGCGGCTGGTGGTCGTTCGACTTCGGTCGCGTGAAGATGGTCAACGCCGTGCACAGCAGCAGCTTCCCCGATGGCTCCTATGGCGGCGAGCCAGTGGGCTTCGTGCTGGATACGCCCGACGGCGTGCTGTACGTGGCGGGCGATACGGCGCTGACCACCGACATGCAGCTCATCCCGCGCATTTGCCCGCCCCTGACTGCAGCCATTTTGCCCATTGGTTCCAACTTCACTATGGATTACCAAGACGCTGTGCTGGCCAGCGATTTTATCAGTTGCAACCGCATTATCGGCTGCCATTTCGATACGTTCGGTTTTATCAAAATCGATCACGAGAAGGCTAAAGCAGCCTTCGCAGAAAAGGGCAAGGTGCTGCACCTGCTCGCCATCGGAGAATCATTGGAAATAAAACCCTCCTTTTCTTAACCCAGCATTCCACTTCCGCTTATGGGAAAAGTTATCACCATAGCCAATCA
The DNA here is from genome assembly GCA_041640515.1 of Saprospiraceae bacterium. Taxonomy (GTDB): domain Bacteria; phylum Bacteroidota; class Bacteroidia; order Chitinophagales; family Saprospiraceae; genus M3007. The sequence continues at coordinate 10,478 of JBEQAD010000049.1, forward strand.
GAAAGGCGGCGTAGGCAAAACGACGACAGCCATTAACCTGGCGGCTTCGTTGGCCATTTTAGAAAAGCGCGTTTTGCTCATTGACGCCGACCCTCAAGCCAATGCCTCATCGGGTGTGGGCGTAATTACGGATGAAAATACCGTCAGCCTCTACGATTGTATGGTTAGCGGAACCGACCCGCGCTCAGCCATTGTAGAGACCCCAACTCCCAACTTGTGGCTGCTGCCTTCGTGCATCAACCTGGTCGGCGCTGACGTCGAGCTAGTCGACCGCTCCAAACGCGAATACATCCTGCGCGACATCGTGCGCCAGGTGAGCGACGAGTACGATTTTGTTTTTATTGATTGCCTGCCGTCGCTGGGCCTCATCACAGTAAATGCCCTGGTGGCCGCCGATACGGTACTCATTCCGGTGCAGTGCGAAATGTTCTCCTTCGAAGGGCTGGCTAAACTGAAAAATACCATTGCGCTGGTCAAGCAGGGCTACAACCCCAGCCTGAAAGTGGAAGGGCTCCTCATTTCTATGTACGATAGCCGTTTGCGCTTGGCCAATGCCATCGTCGAGGAGGTGCGCAACAGCAGTACAGACTACGTCTTCGAAACCATCATACATCGCAACGCCCGGGTGGCAGAGGCTCCTATGCAGCACGTGCCGGTAGCCATGTATGACGTGAGCAGCAAAGGCGCTGTGAACTTCTTCAATCTGGCGGATGAGTTCCTTCGCCGGAACACCGCGAACTAATCACTGCTATGTCAAAGAAGCTGAATAAGACCGATTTCGGCAAGGGTATTCGCGCCTTGCTGGCCAACCCGGTAGAGCTGGAACAAGCCGTGCAAGAAAACCCGCAAGCCGTTGTGCGCGAGCTGACGCACACCGTGGCGATGTTGCCCATCGAACAAATTGAGGCTAACCCCTTCCAGCCGCGCACCGAGTTTGACCAGGATGCCCTGCGCGAACTGGCCGAAAGCATCCGCGTGCATGGCCTTATTCAGCCCGTCACTGTGCGACGTCTGCACGACCGCGCTTACCAACTCATCTCCGGCGAACGGCGCTTCCGAGCTAGTCAGATGGCTGGCTTGAAAGAAATCCCCGCCTACGTGCGCCTGGCCAACGACCAGCAGATGCTGGAAATGGCGCTTATTGAAAACATTCAACGCCAGGATCTTAACGCCATAGAAATTGCCATTTCTTATCAACGCCTCAAAGAAGAGTGCAATCTGACGGATGAGCAACTCTCGGAGCGCGTAGGCAAACAGCGCAGCACCATCACCAACTATTTGCGCTTGCTCAAATTGCCGGTGGACATCCAGCAAGCCATCAAAAGCGGCGCTATCAGCATGGGGCACGCGCGCGCATTGGCAGGCGTCAGCGACATTGCCTTCCAACTCTCGCTCTTACGCCAAATCTTGCAGGAAGACCTCTCGGTGCGTACCGTAGAGGAACTCATTGCTCGCCATCAGGCGGAGCGTTCCAGCAGAAAGGCCCGCCCCGACAAGCGATTGCCCGACTCGCTGCGCGAGGTGCAAGACCGTTTCCGCGCCTTCTTTGGAGCTAAAGTGGACCTCAAGCGCAACGAACGCGGCAAAGGCCAAATCGTCATCCAATTTGACAACGATGCTGAGCTCAACCGCATCCTGGACATTATTGCAGAGAAAAGCTGATCTCAGCGGTGTTTTTGGACTAAAACGCCTGTTTGTCAACGATTCATTGGCTCTTTCAACAGCACGGCCCCTACTCCTACACTAGCTGTTGACCAGCCAAATAGCGCCCGGTCGAGCCAGAGGATGCCATCGGTCAGTGCAGCGAGGCGAGGTACCCGATTAGTGCGCGGCTGAATGGCTATTGAGGGCGTTTTGTTGCTGGTGGTGTTGCTGGCGTTGCGCTTGAGCAAGCGCTGCCATAGGCCGGTGTGATACATCTCCAGCAGCCCTCCCAAGTAGTGACTCAAGGGTTGGAGTTGGAGTATAGAAAAACCACATGCCGCAGCCCATTGGGCAAAATTTGCCCGATCTACCAGGTAGGTATGTCCAAAGGCATAGGCGCCTTGCGAGATGCAGTATTCCCGCTGGTGCGGCTTGCGAAGGCGCTGCCAGAGGTAGTTGATGGGGTCGTAGGTGAATGGAAAACCTCGATGGGGAAAAGTAAGGATGGCTTGCCCTCCTGGGCGCAGCACACGATGCACTTCGCTAAGCATGCGTGCTGGATCGCCCACGTGTTCAATAACTTCACAGGCGACCACCAAATCGAAGTATTCGTCAGGGTAGTTCAAGCTTAGCGCGTCGTTTCTCGCATAGATAAGATTGGGCACATCTGCATTGACAGCCCGAGCGCATGCGAGGTCATCTTCATTGACGTCGCAGGCCACCAGCTCGGCGCAATAAGCGGCCAGCATGCGGTCGTAATCGCCCTCGCCCGTGCCTACGTGGAGTGCTCTGGAGAAAGGGGGGGCACCCTGAGCCGACGAGGAGCATGCTTGAAGGTATTGCTGGACAAAGCGGTAGCGGTTGCGGAAGGTCGGGAGTAAGAATTTTAGGTTCATGTGCAGGTTTTTCCCAAAAAAGGACGAAAGGGTAGAGGTGAGCTACGGGACAGAGGGCCAGACAAAAATGCGCTAGACGACATCTCAGAAGCGCGGGCACACTACTCGTGAGCGTCGCACGGCCGGATGGTAATAGGTGAAGGAAAGTTCGAATGCCCCGCGCGCGTTGTTTACGCGCGCCAGCGAGGAGGTGGTGAGGTCATAGCTGAGCCCGAGCATCCAGCGTTCCAATTCGAGCATAATCACGGCCACCAAAGCGTCGGTTTGCAGCCCCTGATGAAGGCGGTTGACGGTGCGCAGCCAGGCGCCCGTGCGTAGGGCTAGTTCGTTGCGGTCGTTGTTGGTGTAGCGGATACCTGCCCCAGCGGTGGCTTCGAAAGCCGGCCCCTGCCGCATGACGAGAACGCTGGGCAGCAGGCCCAGTTGGTCACTCAGTGGAATTAAGCCGCCGGCATGCATCGTCCAGCGCAGGTAAAGACGCTCCGTAGGATTTTCAGCCAATAAGGCGACATTAGGTCGGTTTAAATGGTGCCATGCAATACCCATTGTCCAGAAGCCGTCGTTGCGGTTCGACACGACATACCACAGAAGCCCTGCGTTAAAGTCCAAATAAACATCCGAGTTGCCCCCCGCATTGGGTTCTCCATTGGGCGCGTTGAAGTCGGGCGCTTCTTTGTTGGGGTCAAATTGTCGGCTGAACCACAGCCGACCCCAGTCTACGCTGTTTTGGCCAAAACCCACCTGAGCTCCAGCACTCAGCACCTGCGTGGGGCGACGAGGGCCACCGCTAATTTGCTTGAGAAACGCCCCGCCCAAAAGAGCCTTATTTTGCGAGAAGCGCGCTTGACCTGCCTCATCGTGCAGCAACCCTATCCCCAGGGCAGCGTGGTCATAAGGGCCTACATTCCACCGCATGTCGGCAGCCGTAGAGTAGGTGCGGAAGGGCACTGGAGACAGGAGGCTGCTCCATTGGTCGCGGTAGTTGGCCACTACTCGCCAACGTCCCTCAAAAGCACCGGTGAGCGCCGGGTTTAGATTCCACGGCGAGGCAAAAAACTGCGAAAAACGAGGGTCTTGCGCTCGGGCAAAAAGCGCTAAGATTGCCCAAAATAACCCCGTGGCGACGACTCTTGACACCATAAGCCTACTTGCGCCTTACACCAGCGCGCCGCCAAAAGTAAGGCATATCTCGCAACGCATCCGCTCTACGCACCGGCAACACTCCTCGAGCTCCTTCTACAAAAAAAGCGGCTGCCTGTAGGGAAGCCCGGGCAGCCGCATAAGGCGGATTGAAAAAATAAAGCGTCGTTCACGGGATTGTACGCGCTTCTTGGAGGAGGACTCATTCACTTCC
>JBEQAD010000050.1:0-14251 GCA_041640515.1 Saprospiraceae bacterium
GGAACTTCGATTAGATGCCAATCAAACGGAAGTGGGTGAAATCTTAGCTCAGCAAAAACAACAAGCCAACACGGAATTTGGTAAATATGTGGTTAAGAACTACTTCGATTGGGTGGACAAAAACAAGGAGGTTGGCCCAGTGATGTCGCACTCTATGATGCGCAAACACATCTTTCCTCATGTTGGCAAAGGGGTACCTACTATCGTGGTTTTGCTCGATAACCTGCGTTACGATCAGTGGAAAGTCATCGAGCCGTTTCTCAACGAGCTATTCCGCACGGAGTACGAAGGGTACTTCTACAGCATCCTACCCACGGCTACTCAATACAGCCGCAACGCCATTTTTGCTGGCATGATGCCCGCAGATATTGAGGCGGCATTCCCCGAAAAGTGGAAAAATGACGTGGATGAAGGGGGAAAAAACCTGTTTGAAGATTTCTTCTTAGGCAAGCAGATTGATCGCGTCTTTCGCAAAGGCATTAAGTGGGACTACGTCAAGATAACGACCGTCGGTCAAGGTAAAGATTTGATAGACAACATGTTGAACTATCTGAACAACGACCTGACGGTTATTGTGTATAACTTCATTGATATGCTTTCTCATGCTCGTACGGAGATGGAGGTGCTCAAGGAATTGGCCGGTGACGAACGGGCTTACCGTTCACTGACGCGTTCGTGGTTTTTGCACAGCCCTCTCTGGACGGCTCTCCAGCGGCTGGAAGGCCGTGAAGTACAGTTGTTTGTGACTACCGACCACGGCACCATTCGCGTGCAATCGCCCTCGCGCGTGGTGGGTGACCGTGAGACTACGACCAATCTGCGCTATAAAGTAGGCCGCAACTTGCAGTACGAACCCAAAGACGTTCTGGCCGTAAAAGACCCTAAGCAAGCAGGTTTGCCTCGCCCTAATGTGAGTAGCACCTTTATCTTCGCTAAAGAGGACTACTTTTTCCTTTATCCCAACAACTACAATCACTTCTACAACTACTATAAAAATACTTTTCAGCACGGCGGTATCAGTTTAGAGGAAATGATTTGCCCTATTGTCCGTATGCGCAGTAAGTAATTCGTCCTTTCCTCATGGAACGCCTTGTTTTCTGGCTTACGCGCGTAGCCGTAGAAGTCTTTCGGTGGATCCCTTTTTGGATGTTATACCGACTATCCGATGGCTTGGCCTTCGTGTTGCAGTACGCCATACGTTATCGGCGCCGGGTTGTCTGGGAAAACCTTCAAAGGGCCTTTCCGAATAAAGCGCCTCACGAACTCACCTCCATAGCGCGGGCCACCTATCGCAACCTCACCGATGTGATGCTTGAGACGCTAAAGTCATACACCCTACCGGTGGCAGAAATTCAACGTCGCAGTCGACCAGTAAATCCTGAAGTGGTCAATCGGCATTTGGATCAAGGCAAGTGCGTCATTTTGAGCGGAGGCCATTATGCCAACTGGGAATATACCGGCGTGAGCATGCCACCGCTGTTTCACGGCCCCACAATAACTGTCTACAAGCCCATCGCCAACCGTTACACTAACGATTTCGTCAATCGTGCCCGTGGCCGGGTAGGCATGGTCATGGTGAGCATGGAAGAGACGTTCTCCGCCATGCGCCAGCGGAAAGAGCGCCAGGAGCCCGCGGTGTTTATCCTGCTGGCCGACCAGTCGCCTTCTAATCGCAAGGGAGCCCATTGGGTGCGTTTCTTAGGGCGCGACACCGCTTCGCTTCCTGGCGTAGATGTTTTGGCCCGACGCATGCATTTCCCTGTAGTCTTTTTTTGGGTAAAACGCACGCGAAGAGGTTTCTACGAAGTCTACTTTTCCGATTTGAACACCACTCCGGAGCATGCGCGCGAGGGCGATATCACGCAGGCCTTTGCTCAAGCATTAGAAAACACCATTCGTCAGAAACCTGAAGATTGGCTCTGGACGCATCGACGCTGGAAAATGCAGCGCACGGACGATCTCTCCTTTCGCGTTTCCGGGGAAGTCCCTGGGAGCGGGCTTTAGTCGTTATTTTTGCTCAACCTCTCCACCCAGTTACCTGCTTAAACCGTCTATTTATGTTCAAAGTCAAGTTTGGAGGCAAAAAAGGCAAGAAGGATCAGACGCTTCAATTGGAGGAAAGCCCAGACCTGCTTGTCGTGCGTACTAAAAACAACCGCCAAATAGAAGAAGCTCCTCTAAGCCGCGAGAGTCGTGAGATCATAGAAGAAACCGAAGAGGTGGCCTCTTTTCCAGAGGCTGGTGTCAGTGTGCGCCGAGTAACAGCGGAAGACGACCCGGTTGCTAAGCGCGACAAAGCTCGCGCTACGCTCAAACAAGACGAGAACATCCGCTTCGCTGGGCGCGTTTTCCGCGACGCCGAAAGCGGCAACGTGGTGCTTTATACAGAAAACTTTTTCGTTAAATTTTTTGACAACGTACCGCCTGAAACCTGCCAATCCATCCTGGCCAAATACCAGCTCACTGTCAAGAGTCAGCTGCCTTTCGCACCCAATGCCTACTTCGTAGAAGCACCTGAAGGCACAGGCACCAAAGTTTTCGATATTGCCGAGCAGTTGCTCTCCGAAAAAGAAGTGGAGTACTGCCACCCGGAGCTCGTCCAAGAGCGCCGCTTCAAAGGCGCCCACGCTCTGCAGTGGCACTTAGTGCAGACGAGCATCAACGGCCAACTGATCAACCAACACGTCAATATCGAAGGCGCATGGAAACACACGCGCGGCAAAGGCATCACCATTGCCATCATTGACGATGGACTGGATGTTTCGCATCCGGAGTTTGCAGGTCGCATTGTGCATCCTTACGACGCGACGCTCAACAGCAACGACCCCTCCCCTAAACTGCCCGACGACAACCATGGCACCGCTTGTGCAGGAATGGCTTGTGCTTCCGGGCTGCCCAACGGCGCTTCAGGTACTGCTCCCGAAGCTAATCTCATGCCCATCCGTCTGCGTAGCGGCTTGGGCAGCATGGCTGAAGCCAACGCCTTCGTCTGGGCGGCCGACCACGGGGCCGACGTCATTTCTTGCTCTTGGGGGCCCTCTGATGGCGATTGGTGGAACCCTCTGGACCCTTTGCACAATCGGGTGACACCTCTGCCCGATAGCACCCGCCTCGCCATGGAATACGCCCTGACAAGGGGGCGCAATGGCAAGGGCTGCGTCATCCTCTTTGCTGCCGGCAATGGCAACGAGTCGGCTGATAACGACGGCTACGTCAGTTTCCCACCCGTCATTACGGTGGGCGCCTGCAACGACACCGGAAAGCGCTGCGTGTACAGTGACTTTGGCAAGGCACTATGGGTGTGTTTTCCCAGTGCCGACTACGGCTGGCGAGCTTTCCAGCACCCAGCTCCTATTAGCGAGGGACTGCGCACTACCGACCGAACCGGAGCTTCAGGTTACACCCCAGACAATTATGTCAACTCTTTTGGCGGCACTTCTGCCGCTTGCCCCGGCATGGCTGGCGTGGTGGCCCTCATGTTGGCCGTCAATCCACAACTAACGCCTGCAGAAGTGAAAGACCTCATCCGCCGCTCTTGCGTGCGCATTGATGAGGCCGGCGGTGAGTACGATGCCAAAGGCCACAGTATTTACTACGGCTACGGCCGCATCCATGCCGCTTTGGCGGTCGAGAACGCCAAAAAGGCGGCGGCGGCCAGTCTTGCACCTGGCGAGGTGCGCTTAGAGGGAGCCGTTCGCTTTCATACGGGTGGCGAGGTGCCTTTTTTGTCTGGTTTTTTGGTGGGCGGCGCGTTTTCTCCAGCGCGCCGGATATTGGGTTTGCGCTTGCAGCTCCGCGGCGCAGCAGCCGGCTCTCGCATTCGCTATCGCGTCAGCGGATCCTCTATTGGTGTTCGCCAAAACACGCGCGAAGGTGAATACGTCGGAGAAACCTCCGTTAGCCGTCGCCTTTTGGGCATTGCTCTTTGGTTGGAGGGACCGGCCGCGGCTCAGTACGATCTCCACTATGCCGTGCGCTTGCAAGGACGAAAGACACTCGTTCAGGCCAAGAATGGCGCTTGGTGTGGTTCGGCCACTCCTTCAGGCCGGTCTATAGAAGCCGTGCAAGTGTGGTTAGTGCCCAAAACCGCCTAATAGCTAAAGCCTAAAAGAGCCGGAGATCTTTCCGAAGGCAATAATAGCTACACAGGGGCAACAGCAGCAGCCCGAGCAACCTCTTTGTGCTGCTCCGAGAAAGGGCCGTTGCGGAGGGAACTTTCGCAAAGAAAGGCAATGTTTTTATGGTATATCCTCACGCAAAAAACACTACCATGAAAACTTCACCTCTCGAACGCTTGCCATTCATCAACGTAGAAAACTTAGATGAAGACCACGAAATCTTGATTGACTACGACGTTAATGGCAACCCGGTGCGTATCCGCAAAATCAGGAGGCCCTATGCCTGTATCGTCTGGCTGATCGGACTCATCCTCTTTTTAGTACTTATATTAATGAGTGCTTTCGTTTAGGCAGTATGGTTTTGTTAGCAGAGTAATGCAGTTGCGGAAATTCTTCCCAGAAGCCAAGGTAGCCATACGGCAAAGCTTCCGACTGGACGAGACCTCTCCACCCAGCGATGGAGAGATTGAAACAGCGGAACACCTAAGTATTTATTTTTCAAAGGTAAAAAACAACCTTCACCTCTTCTTCTGGCTAATGGCCAAGGGCCATTGGGAACTCCGGTTTGCTCAAAGGCGAGCTCGGCTCCCTGTCGTAGCCTGACCTTCCTTTTCGCGCCGCCTGTCCCGCAATACAGCAATCCCTGCATTCAACTCAAAACCAATGAGCAAGCTGGCACAATTAAGCTGGAGCCATATCATGAAAGCTATAAGAGCACCAATAGACCCATAGACCTTGTTGTAGCTGCCGAAGTTATCTACATAAAAAGAAAACCCCCAGGAAACTAGTATGCTTAGCCCAGTGGCGAGCAGAGCCCCGGAATTGAAAAAGGGCAAACGGCGCCGAGTTGCTGCTCCATAGCGGTAAATGATAGAGTAACCCGTGTAGAACAGGGCGACAATAACTACCCAGCGGAAGGCAAGAAAGGCAATCTTAGTAAATAGGCCGGCCTTGATGAAAGCAAAAAGAGCACCCAGCAACAGGTTGCCCAGGATAACCAAAATGACATCGCCAATGAGAATGAGGCCCAACAGGAAGGTAAGCTGGATGGCCACCAGGCGCTTTTCCAAAAGGCTGCGGCGTCGAAAAGTAAGGTGGTGCTCCTTTTCAAAACCCTCCATCAAGGACAGCATGCCATTGGAGGCAAACCAGACGGCCAGAAAGAAGCCCAAAGAAAGCAGGCCGCCGCGCTGACGCGTGGCAACATCCTCTACCAAGCTGAAAAGCATCTGGCCGGCACTGCCTGGCATTACCCGCTCGATGGCTTCGGCCAGCACGTCGTCAAATGTTTCGTACAGAGGCGTGTAGGCCAACAAAGTGAACAGGACAATAATGGAAGGGAAAATGGCCAAAAACAAGTTAAAGGCAATACTATTGGCGCGCGTCATGAGGTCGTCGTTGCGCAGCTCGTCGCGGATGAAGCCCAGCAAATGGTACAGGGGAATGCGCTTCAGCCCTGGAAGCGAATGGTGCTTCGACCAAGTAATTGCGCGTTCCACGATAGGGTGGTGCTCGATATACCGTTGCAAACGTTGGAGTCGATGTTTGGGCATGCGACGCGATTTTACTTCAAGGTTAATCTGTTGGAGACTACTGATTTAGGGCAGTGAGGTGTCCCCGCCGAAGCGCAATTATTCCACAGCGCCAGGCGGCACCCCGCGGCGCGTTTGGTAGCCGCGGTGTTCGGCCAGGTTGTGCATCAGGTTCTCCAGGTCGAGCAAGGGCTTAGGGCGGTCAATAGTGCCAACGACACTTTTTGTTTTTCCGCGCTTAGTCGTGGTCAGTGTTGACCAGGGGGCATCTATCACGTTGGAGTCTATGCGGTCAGGGTATTGCCACAGGTTGGTCTTCCTGAGCTGGCGCCGCAGTTGGTGCATTTCGTCAGGGGTGAGCTGAAAAGTAGCTCGGCCCTGACGCTCGGCAAACTGCTTGCCTTCGTATTCCACCGCTCCGTTGGCATACACACTCAAACGAATGACTGGACAGTAGCCAAAACAAGCGCCGGTATGAAGTTCGACAAGAAGGCTACTCTCCGTGGAGTTAATCCCAGGGCGACAGGTAACTGAGCCCCAAGAAAGAAGAATAAAAGGCAGCAGACGCACCATGACAATCGTTTTTTAGCTAGTAGCTGAAGTGACGGCTATTTCAACGCTTTTCGCGCTGCGAGGCTAAGGAGTGAATGTGTTGCACCAGCCTATCAAGATCGCTTTCCATCGTGTACACATTAGGCGTAACGCGCACGCCATCTATGTTTTGCCAGACGATAGGCACTGTGTGAATTTTAGCATCGCGGAAGAGCGCTTCACTAATGTCGTTGCCGGAGCGTCCTTCTATGCCAAAGACGCCGATAGCGCACCCCCAGCGTGGGTCGAGCGACGTGTAGAGACGAATGCCAGGCACATCGCGCACGCGCTCCATCCAGTAATTTTTCAAGTAATGGAGGCGCTGCTGCTTGCGCGCAGTGCCGATGAGCTGGTGTAAATCGAGCGAATAACCTGTAGCCATTTCAGCAGGAAAGCTGCGAGTGCCTAAGCTTTCGAACTTGCGAATGTTATCGCCATCGGGCTTGTCGTTGGAGAGCAGCGCCCAGACGTTGGCAATCTTATCGCGACGTATCCAGAGCATGCCGTTGCCAAAGGGAGCGCAGAGCCACTTGTGCAGGCTGGTGCCGAAGTAATCACAGCCCAAGTCAGGGATGCGGAAGTCAAGCAGGGCAAAAGAGTGGGCACCATCCACAATGACCTCAATGCCTCGGGCGTGCGCAGCGTCGGCAATGCGCCGTACGGGCAGAATTTGGCCGCACCAATTGACCACATGAGTGAGGTGTACCACGCGCGTCTTGGCCGTAAAACGCGATACATAGGCATTCACCAAATAATCCTCGTCCTCGCTAGGCAGCCGCAGATCAACCCAGTTGAGGCGAATGCCGTCGCGCTTTTCGCGCTGTTTCCAGGCATTCATCATATTGGGGTAGTCAAAGTGCGAGAGCACCACCTCGTCGCCCGCCTTTAGATTGAGGCCGAAAATGATGGTGTTAAGCGCTTCGGTGGCGTTTCGGTTGAGGGCAATTTCCTCTGCATCGGCGCCGGCGAGGGCCGCAAGCCCTTGCCGCAGCGGCTCGCGGTCTTGGTCGAGAATGCGCCACATGTAGTAGGAAGGCGCCTCATTACACATACGGTTATAGTAATCCAGCGCATCCAGTGCTGCTCGGGGTGCCGGGCAAACGCCGCCATTGTTCAGATTGATCAAGGTAGGGCTAGCGGCAAAAGCGGCGCGTATTTGGCGCCAAAAATCATCCTCTGACCCACCAGCAGGGTCGGGTAGGGTAGGGTAGGCCGGAAAGAAAGCTGCCCGCGCATCGGTATGCAAAGCTAGGGCGCCCAAGGCAAGGGCAGTTTGTCGGATAAAGCTGCGGCGGTCGAGCATAGCAAGTCCGTATTCGTTGTGATGGGTGTAAAACAATATGCCCCCGGCCCAACCGGCAGGGGGTAGCGCCGAGCCCGTAAGGCCGCTACAAAGAACGTAAAATTACGCCTGCCTTTCTTCCTTCTTTCGGGCAACATACTGCAACAGGAAGCCTTCACGTGGAGGTAACGCGGTCATAAAACCAGCCGTGGGGATAATCCTTGAGTTTTTCTGGTGGGAATGCCTGCAGCTGTTTGAGTGTCCGCTGGCGCAAATAAGGCAGTCTAGCATCGGCCAAGATAGGGTAACCGCGAAGGAGGACGGGCTGGTAAATATTCTGAAATCGGTTGAATTTGAGGGTTCTATGTCGGCGTGTTCGCACGTCTAAGATGCAGGCGGAGGTTTTGCTGACGCTGGCCACCTCCTCGTGAAGGCGAACAAGCCAGATGTCGCCTTGTGGGTGGCTTCCGCGATAGGTGCGGCGGATTTGCACTAAAGGCCTTGGATGATCCTTTACGGGAAAGGTTACTTGGGCGGGCAAAAAGCCCTCCTCTGCCCCTGGCGGGGAGGGGGCCGAGCGTAGCAGGAGAGGAATGTCAGCCAGAGCGGCTCCGCCTATGTAAGCCGCGCGGGCTGCCCAGCCGTCTGGATGGTGACCAACAGCAGGTGGAGGAGGAGTGTCCTCCTCGAAACAGGCGCCGTGTTGCCAGCGCGAATAGGCCGCCTGAGAGGCCCAATGAGAGGAAGCCCATAGAAGACGAAGCATAGGCGACGTCAGCAGGAGAATGTGCGCCTTAGGGCCGCGAACGATGGCTACGGGCTCGTCGGGCAGGAGGAGCATGCCCTCCGGAGCCGCCCACACATCCGCTCGGATGCGCAAGCGCTGCAGGTAGTTGAGGAAGCTTTCAGTGAATACGGGGCGCCGATGTTCGTCCGCTAGGCTGCCCAAGCGTTGAATGAGGGCTGGGGTAAAGCGAAAACGCTGGGCTAAGTCAGCTAAGAGATTGGCCCCTCCGCTAAGGGCAAATGGTCCTAAAGGGCGATAGATAAGGTGAAACCACAGCGGCTGGTCGTAGGAGCCATCGTGCCAGGCCGCCTGAGCAGCGAGGATGGGGCCGAGGTCGCTCAGCCAGTCGAAAGCAGGATGTTCGTTTTGTCCGCTCACAGAAAGACTACGTTGAAACGCGCGATTCATCGGAGCGCCTGGCGGCCAAAGAGCGTGTATCCCAGAGAAACAAAGAGCAAGTGGCCGCGTATGGCGGGGTTCCCTTCGGAAAGGTGGAGCCAGCGATGACCCAAGCGAAGATTTAAAGCGAGGTAGGAACTCCGGGCTATGTTTTTATTGCGGTTAAAGGAAACCTCGGCCTGAAGCGCAGCAGTGTAGTGCCCTCCAGCAAACCGAAAAACATCGGCGTAGTACTCTGGGTATTTATCCTCCTCAGATACGGAGGCAGTAATACCACTGTACCCTCCGGCCACCAGAGGGGTCAGTTGCAAGCGTCCTTTCTGAAGGAGCAAATAGCCAACCGCCAACTCACCAAATACAAAAGTGGCCGGGTCTCCTTCAAACCACTCCCAGCCCTGATGCACGATGGTACGGCGCAAGTTCATGCCCCCGATGCCCAGGTGTCCACCTCCCCTCCAGCGCTTTTTTAGGATAAAAATGCCTATTTCGAAAAGAAGCGGCTGGCCAAAAGAGCGCCCTAAACGCTCCGACCATTCACCAGAGGCAAGCTGTAAGTCGAAGCCTATGCCCCAATCGCCTGGGCGAGGCTGGTGGTACATTTTGGCGAGAATGAACTTGCGAAAGCGCGACTGCGGATACTGGCGCAGGAAGGCGTCCAGTTGGCTATCGAAGGCCGCCTGGTCTTCTTCGGTAATGTTGAGCCGCAATAAGTAGGACGTCAGTAAGGCCGCAAAAGCGCGCTCTTCAGCACCAAGCCAAGCGCGGTTGATGCGGTCGAATAGGGCAAAGCGCTCCTCGTAGAGCCGTTGGTCTATGACTTCAAACAGACTATCTTTAGGTGGGCGGAACTTGTATTCTTCGGCTAATACTATGTTTTGGTGAGAGGGGACCTCCGTAAAGATAGCGGTATAATTCTCTAACCACAGGTAAAGCAGCCAGCGCTCGTCCCAATATAGGCCAATAAAGTAGGGGTTTTCACTGCGCAATAGGGAGTCCATCCAGAATTGCACTTCGGCCCGGTCGTCGGCTTCAAAAGCCTGCTGGATTTGGCGGCGGCACTCGGCGATTTGCCGCTCGGGCGATATGCGCCCCCGCGGTGGAGCTGGCAGCGTGTCTACATCCTCTTGAGCTAAACCAGCGGTAGTTAGCGAGAGGAATACAAGCAGCGTAAAGGTGATAAGGTAGCGCATATGAGCGATAGAAAGACCGTTGGCAGAGAGGTAGTTTGGCCTACGGCAAAAATATAGCGGGGCATTCAGCCGGCGAAACCCACCGGGCAGCGGTTTACCTTCGCCTCATACTTTTTTACGGCAAGAGCTGCCGATGTTCTGCTGTTCGTTATTTAAAAAACAAAGTCTATAGTATAACGGTTGAACCGGCACTCGAGGCGAAAAGCTGTTTTTAACCATAAAAAAAATAAAAAAATGGCTTCTACTAAACACGCAGTGGTAGTAGGCGCAGGCTTGGTGGGCGCTTTATGGACGGTTTTTTTGGCGCGGCGTGGGTACCGGGTGGATGTGTATGAACGCCGGCCCGACATGCGTCAGGTAGGCTATTCAGGAGGGCGCTCCATTAACCTGGCAATGAGCGTGCGCGGCTGGGCTGCGGTAGAGAAGGCCGGTATTCGTGAGCACATCGAGCGGGTAGCCATACCCATGCCCGGACGTATGATGCATGACTTGAACGGCAACCTTACTTTCCAGCCTTACGGTAAAGAAGGCGAGGCTATCTACTCCGTCTCGCGCGGAGGGCTCAATTTGGAACTGCTCCATTTAGCCGGCGCATACGATAACGTGCATTTTCACTTTGAACATCGCTGTGTAGACGTGGATTTAGAGCGCCCTCTCATCACCTTTGAAGATTTGCGCACGGGCCAAATGAAGACCGTGGAGGCCCCGCTCATCTTTGCTGCTGACGGGGCCTTCTCTGCCGTGCGCTACGCGCTGCAGCGTACCGACCGGTTCAATTATGCCCAGCACTACATTGAACACGGCTACAAAGAGCTGACCATACCGCCAGAGCCAGGCGGTAGGCACCGCATGGAGCCTCACGCTTTGCATATTTGGCCCAGGAAGCAATTCATGCTCATTGCCCTGCCTAACGCCGACGGCAGCTTCACTTGTACCCTATTCCTTCCCTTCCAGGGGGAGCATGCTTTTGAGCACCTGTCTACCGACGAGGCAGTGCTTGATTTCTTCCAGCGCTTCTTCCCTGATGTAGTGCCGCTAATGCCTGCGCTAATGGAGGAATTTCGGCGCAATCCCACCTCGTCATTGGTGACGACGCGCTGTTATCCGTGGCATTGGCAAAATCGCATCTTGCTCATCGGAGACGCAGCCCACGCCATTGTACCTTTTTACGGCCAAGGCATGAACGCCGGTTTTGAGGATTGCACCATCCTCGACCGCATGTACGACGAGTATGGCGGTGATTGGTCGCGCATTATTCCAGACTTTTCCGCGCAGCGCAAAAAAGATGGCGATGCTATTCTGGAGCTTGCCTTGCGCAATTTCGTCGAAATGCGCGACCTGGTGGCTGAGCCGAAGTTCCTCTTGCGCAAAAAGATTGCCGCGCACCTACACGAGCGCTACCCTGAGTTTCTCCCTGTATACTCAATGGTATCCTTTAGCAACATACCGTACCACATTGCCTTGCGCGAAGATGACTTGCAAAATGAGCTCTTTGCTCGCATCTTGGCGTTGCCCAATATCGAGGAGCGATGGGACAGCCCGGAGGTGGAGCACATCTTCCTGGAATGGTGGCGGCAGCGGGAAGAGGCTGAAGACGTGACCTCGAGAGTTTCAGCAAGTTTTTTCTATACGTCGTAGGTGGCGACCAGTAGCCGCAGTTCTTCTAAATATTGCTGTTTGACGGGCTCGCGTCGTGTAATGTTGGTGCGGGTATGGTAGCGGTGAGCCGTCAGGAAACTCACTTGCAGCCGGTTCCACGCTTCCTCGCCGTTGAGTAGGCCATAGGCAAGGAGTTCTTCGTAAAGGTTACGGCCAATGCGGTAAAAGTCGCTGCGACCCAGATAATCCAAATCGGCATCGCAAAGAATCTCCTCCAGTAGATTGGTAGGTGTCTGAGGAATGCGGGTGGCCATGATCATACCGCAAATAGCCTCGATATCGTCGGACACATAACCGAAGTGGGGCAACGCCTCGCGGGCGATGAGGCAACCTTCGTGCTCATGGCCCGCGTGTCGGTCGTGCACAAAGCCGGCATCGTGAAAAAGCGCCGCTGTCTTAACCAAGGTCACTTCGCGCCCGCTCACCCCTTCGTTAACACAGAGCAGCTCGGCTGCTTGCAGCACATCCAGCGTATGCTCTATGCCGTGATAGAGCAGCTTATCGGACAATTCCGTGCGCAGGCGGTATAAGATATATTCTTCAGCAGCGCGGTAGTTCATTCAACGGAGACAGCAACGGTTGACTATTCAACGCCCAGGTGGAAGGTCTTGTTGGTTTCTGGACAGCGTAAAAGTCAGGTTTTTCTAAAAAATAGCTGAAATACTCCAGGATTTTTTCCATAATTAAGCACTTTTGTGCTTATTATTTCACTGTATAAATCAAAGTATACGAATGGATTTATTGACAATGCTCCAGAGTCAGCTGTCGGACAACGTGCTTCGCCAGCTAAGCCAACAAGTGGGCGCTTCTCCTGAACAGACGGCTTCTGCTGCTAACGGTATTTTTGCAGCGCTATTGGGCGGTTTGGCGGGTAATGCAGCCTCTTCCCCCAATAGCCTGCAATCGTTGGTAGCGGCTCTTGACCGCGATCACGACGGCAGTATTCTGGATGATTTGGGCGAAATCATCGGGTCAATGGCTAATAGTAATCAGCCAGCATCGAGTACCCTTAATGGCGCTGGTATCTTGCAACACATCCTGGGCGACCAACAGCAGACGGTGGCGCAGCAGGTAGGGCAAAATTCCGGCCTTTCCATGCAACAAGTAATGAGGCTCATGCCGCTATTGGCCCCTATTGTCATGGCCGTGTTAGGGCGTGTGCGTCAATCAGGCAACCTCGATATGGGTGCTTTATTGCAGGCACTTTTGGGGTCTGCTCAGCAGGCTCAGTCGGGCGGCTTTGGCGATTTAGTGGGCCAGTTGCTCGCTGGCGCTCTTTCGGGCCAGCAGACTCAGCAGCAACCACAAGGAGGTGGTTTGCTAGGCCAGTTGCTCGGCGGCCTTTTTGGCAAGCGCTAAGACACCATTAGACCACCAGCAGAAATATTGAGCGGCCGGCACAAGGTGCTGGCCGCTTTTTTATAGCGGTTAGGACAATGTTTGGCAAATTTGCAAATCATCCACAAAGAGAGCAAGGGCAACAGAAAAGCATGTTGTATGCCCTGTCTCTTGAAAAGTAGCCCATTTTTACTTTTTGGCTGTCATGCTCGCATATCTTAACTCAAACAAACTATGCGTCTCTGTACTCTTTCCTTGCTGCTTGTTTTTGGCTTTTGTCTTCCAGTACAGGCCCAAAACTTCAATGTCACCCATCGGGCCACAGTCACCTTTCCAGGTCAGAATTTGGCCAACATATGGGGATACACCGACCCTGCCGACAACCGGGAATATGCGCTGGTGGGTGGAGCCAATGGCCTTATTGTCGTAGAGGTAACTAACCCCGACACACCGCGATATGTGGTGCAAATACCCGGCCCGAGTAGCCCTTGGCGCGAAATAAAGACCTACCAAAATTATGCTTATGTGGTCACGGAAGGAGGCAGCATAGGCATTCAGGTAGTCAATCTAACCAATCTGCCAGACTCTAACCTAACCTATCACAACGTTAACCCGGGAGGCATTACGCGCGGACATGCGTTGCATGTGGACGAAACCAAGGGCTTTCTATATGTGTACGGTAGCAACCTCAACGGTGGGCGCCCGCAGGTATTTAACCTGAACAACAACCCATATAGCCCCAGTTACGTAGGCTCTGTCCCCTTCATCGGCTACGCGCATGACGGCTATGCCGACAACGACATGCTCTACCCGGGCTACATCTATGCCGGTAAATTCGCTATTATTAACATGGCCAACAAGAGCAACCCGGTGTTGTTAGGCAGCCAAACAACACCAGGGAGTTTTACCCATAATACCTGGAAGTCAGGCAATTATTTGTTTACTACGGATGAGGTGAGCAATTCTTTTGTCACGAGTTACGACGTCAGCGACCCTAGCGACATCCGCGAGTTAGATCGCATCGCCATTACACCTGGTTCGGGCTCTATTGTCCACAATACCCACGTCATAGATAACTACGCGGTTACCTCGTGGTATAAAGACGGTTTTAGCATTATTGATGTCAATCGCCCTGCCAACATGGTCGAAGTGGGGCGCTACGATACCTACCCGCAAGGCTCGGGCAACGGTTTTGAAGGCTGTTGGGGCGTATATCCTTATTTTCCCTCGGGCACCATTGTGGCCTCCAACATCCGCGCTTACGGCACCAACAACGGCGAGCTGTGGGTGATGACGCCCAATTATGTGCGCGGCTGCTACTTGGAAGGTGTCGTCACAGACTCTATCACAGGCAA
>JBEQAD010000051.1:0-14162 GCA_041640515.1 Saprospiraceae bacterium
CGATCTAGCCGCCACCTGCCCCGATATTTTTCTGTAAAACCTATCGCCCGGAATGCCTTGATTGTAAAAGGTTGCTCTAGGCTCCAAAATGTGGTGGATAGCGGCCCCGGCAAACAAGCCACCGCGACGCCCTATGCGGGCTGAGTAGTTCAGCCCTACATTTAGGTC
This sequence comes from Saprospiraceae bacterium, assembly GCA_041640515.1. Lineage (GTDB taxonomy): Bacteria > Bacteroidota > Bacteroidia > Chitinophagales > Saprospiraceae > M3007. The sequence goes on from JBEQAD010000051.1 coordinate 169, forward strand.
CGGGTAGGCAAAATTATTTTCGGGAAATTGTTCTCCTGTGGGTAAAACAAAGCCCGTGAAGCCGTCGAACTCATCGGAAAAATTGAGGTAGGCGTAATTGATGTTGCGCTGCGTTAAGCCACCTTGTACCCCCAGCGTCAGATACTGGCGCCCCTCTACGTCTAAGACTTTGTGGTAGGCCAATGCGAGCGCTATTTGGGTGGTGCTAAAATCCACTACGCTTGCCTGGTCGGTAAAAAACATCAGCCCTAACCCTACGGCATCTTGAGAGGTGCGGTTGAACGGCGGGTTGAAGCGCAAGTCGCCGGCCACAGCAAAGGTGCGGATAGGGTTGTCCAGCACATTCCGCCATTGGTCGCGGTAAATGGCGCTGACGCGGTAGCGCCCTTCAAAAGCCCCTACCAACCCTGGGTTGAGCATTTGTGGGGAGGCATAAAACTGGGTGAAATGCTGGTCTTGGGCTACTAACGCGGGCCCAGCAACGAGAAGGCAACCAATCAGTAATCGGGTGTGTACCGTCATGCGATATAGAAAATGTTTGGGCAAAGGTACAGTGTAAAGGCTGAGTGGAGCGGTCCGCCCAATAGCTGACCCAGGACAAAGGAACGGCGACAAAAGGTAAAAATTTTGAGCGGCGCGTACCTTTGCCTGCTACCTATGCCTTTGCTGTTTACCCGACGGCTATTCCTTGTGCATCGGCGGCCACCCGTCTTTGGCGTGTGGCACATTGTCGAAGAAGAGCGCTTTTTTCGCAGGCAGTTAGCCCTTACTCCCGCTGAAGAGGCTGAACTCGCTCGCTATAAAGACCTGCGCCGCTTAGAATGGCTGGCAGTGCGCTACCTTCTCCATTTGCTTACCGGCAATGGCGAGCGCTGGCCTTTGGTGAAGGACGCTTTCGCCAAACCGTTTTTTCTGGCAAACAACGGCTTGCACTGTTCTTTAAGCCATTCAAAAGGGCTGGTAGGCGCCTTACTGGCTGACGTGCCTGGCGGCTGCGACCTGCAAGTACTAACGGAAAAAATGCCGCAGCTGGCGCCTCGATTTCTCCACGAAGAAGAGATTGCCTTTGTAAAAACCTTTGCTGCCGACGTGCAACTCGACGTGCAGCACGTCTTCTGGACGGCCAAGGAAAGTCTCTATAAAGCTTATGGCCTTAAAGCCCTCGACTTTCGGCAGCACTTGCGCATCGAGCCCTTCGAGTGGGCTGGTGGCAGTGGCGAGGCTATTGGCTGGGTGTGTCGGCAGACGCCTTTCCAGCCCTATTCGCTGTACTTTGAAAAACCCGCTGTGCGCCCTGGCCTTCCGGCCTTCGTCTGGACGGTGTGCTTGCCCGGCCGTGACTCAGATTGAGGCGACAAAATTTCATTTTCTCAGGTGAGCGCTTTTTTCTCTAAAAGGCGTTTACCTTTGCATCCCATTTTTTAGCCCGTTTTTGATTTTTTGAAGAAATAGCGATGAAACGTACTTATCAACCGTCCCGACGCGCGCGCAAGAACAAGCATGGATTCCGCAGCCGTATGGCTACCAAAAACGGCCGTCGCGTGCTGGCTCGCCGCAGAAGGCAGGGCCGCTACAAGCTCACCGTTTCAGACGAGAAGCGCCTGAAATAAACCACCCAGGCTTCCTGTACGCGCAGTTTAAGTTTTTGAGCCGTCAGGGTGCAGGGGCGCCCTGACGGCTTTCTTATTGTTCCTGAAACCTGCTCGACTATGTATACGTTTGAGCGCAACGAACGCCTCAAGAGCCACAAACTGTTGAGCCGCCTCTTCCAAGAAGGTCATGCTTTCGTGGCCTATCCACTTCGGGTGGTTTGGCTGCCGCTCTCAGAGGCTGAACGGGCAATAATGCACCTTGGTGACCACCCGGCTCAGGTGGCCTTTAGCGTGCCTAAGCGCCGGTACAAAAGTGCTGTAGCGCGCAATCGCGTTCGTCGGCAAGTGCGCGAGGCCTACCGACTCAGCAAACATAGGCTTTACGAGCAACTGAGATGTCGCTCCCTACACATCGCCCTAATTTTTATTTTTGTCGGGAGAGAGGATCCTTCCTTCGACCAATTAGCCAATAGCATGCGCAGAGTAGTGCAGTTTTTTGCACGGCAGCCCTTGCCTTTGCCCGAATAAGCGGCCCTACGACAGCCACGACTTGTAGTAATCGGGGTCTTCGATACCGGCAGCATATTCCGTCATAAGCAGAGGGCGGAAAGTGTCCACCATGACCGCCAACTCGCGCGTCTCTTTAGCGCCGATGCTGCGCTCGACAGCACCGGGGTGCGGTCCGTGCGGAATACCGCCCGGATGCAGCGTAATCATGCCACGCTCTACATGCTTGCGGCTCATAAAATCGCCGTCCACGTAGTAGAGTACCTCGTCCGAGTCAATGTTAGAGTGGTTGTAAGGCGCAGGAATGGCTAAAGGGTGATAATCGTATAGGCGCGGCACAAAAGAGCAGATGACGAACTGGTGCCCCTCGAATGTCTGGTGGATAGGCGGCGGCAGGTGAATGCGGCCGGTAATGGGTTCAAAATTGTGGATGGAGAAAGCGTAGGGATACAGGTAGCCATCCCAGCCGATGAGGTCGAAGGGATGGTTGAGGTAGTGGTAAGGGTAGATAGTGTCTTGTTTTTTGATGAAAAACAGAAAGTCCCCGCGTTCATCATGGGTTTCCAGGTCGGTAGGCTTGCGAATGTCGCGCTCGCAGAACGGTGAATGCTCCAACAGCTGCCCATATTCGTTGCGGTAGCGCTTAGGTGTGGTAATGGGGCCGCTGCTCTCCACGATAAAGAGGCGGTTGTCTGGCCCGTCGAAGTGAAGCTGATACACCGTTCCGCGGGGGATGACCAGGTAGTCGCCATAAGCAAAGCGGATATTGCCGTACATGGTGCGCAGTGTTCCCTCGCCCTCGTGCACAAAGATGACTTCGTCAGCATCGGCATTCTTGAAGAAATAGTCTGTCATACTCTGGCGCGGAGCGGCCAGAATGATCTTGCAATCGTTGTTAACCAATACCGGTTTGCGCGACTGCAGATAGTCGTTCTCGGGGTGTATCTGAAAACCCTTCAGGCAGCGATGTTTGAGCTGGCGGTCGTGCACCGTGCGCGGTGCAACGCTGAACGGCTCGCCTACCTGAACGATCTGCGTTGGCGGGTTGCAGTGATACAGGAGCGAGTAGACGTCGCTAAAGCCCTCCGTGCTGAAGAGCTCTTCCGCGTAGAGCGATCCGTCGGGCTTACGAAACTGGGTATGGCGTTTGGGTGGTACTTGTCCGAGGCTGTAATAGTGCATAATTCAAAGATTTTAAATGGTTTGCTATTTACCGTGGAGCGGATGTGCTTAGCAAAGTTAGGGCGTTTACGAGTGGAGCGTCAGCTGATACTTATCAGCCCATAACCGACACTGACGCGCTATTTCCACAGGGTTGGCGTGTTCAAATACTAGGGTTTGCTGCAAGGGAGCCGTACTGCTGTCCAGCTCGAAGCGATAGGTCTTGTCGTAGTAAGCCAGCGCTATTTCGGCTGCTGCCGCAAAGTCGCCTCGTTGAAGCGCCTCCAATGCTTGCTTGACACGCAAACCGCCCAGTTTTTTTTCGATGCGCCGAAAAGCTGCTTCCAGCTCAGCTATGGGGGCCGCGGCATAGTCGTTTATCAAATTTTGAACACGGCAGGCATGGGGCACCTCGATGTCGAGCAGCGGTGCGCTTTTCATTTGTGCCCAAAGACCTTGAGGGAGGTACACGCGCCCAATACTGCGGCTTTCGTTTTCTATCCACACGCGCTGATGCGGAGCGACGTTGGCTATAGCGTCGAAAAGGTCGTTTTCAAACTGTTCGTTCGTCGGTTGTGGGGCCTCACCAATACTGCCAAACGACGAGCCTTTGTGATGGGCGAGGCGTTCCAAATCGAGCACCTGTTCACCCATTTGGGCTAATGCGCGCAGAATTTTCGTTTTTCCTACTCCTGTTTTACCCCCCAGGACGATAAGATGCAGCCGCTGCGCCCCTAAGCCGCTTAGGACGTATTGGCGATAGCACTTGTAGCCGCCTTCCAGCACCGATACTTCGAAGCCGGCTTGTTGAAATAGCCAAGCCATGCTTTGGCTGCGTTGTCCACCTCGCCAACAATGCACCGCCAGGCGTCGGTGAGGAGATAATTTTTGCGCCTGACGGACAAAGCTTTCCAGTTTTGGCCCAACAATGCGCAGCCCCAACAAAAAGGCCGGCCATGCTCCCTGCTGCTTGTACAATGTGCCTACCTTGGCCCGCTCTTCATTGGAAAACAGTGGGAGATTTACGGCGTTAGGGATGTGCCCTTGTGCGAATTCGGCCGGTGAACGCACATCCACTACGGGCCGGTCGGCACGTAAAGAGAGAAAAACCTCCGCTGAAACAGAGTTACTCATCGTTCGCAAGACATCAACCCATCGTTTGGGCAAAGGCTATAAAAAACTGCATGGCCTCGGGGTTGCGCATGGCGTCAGGGTTGTAGGCTTTTTCTATGGGTTTTTTCTGGAGAATTTTCTTGACGGGTGTTTCCATCTTCTTGCCGGAGATGGTGTATGGAATATCGGGCACCTCTACAATAGCGTCGGGCACATGGCGTGGGCTGCATTCGGTGCGCAGGGCCTGAATAATGCGCTGCCGCAAGGAGTCATCCAGTATAATACCTGGCTCGAGGGTGACAAACAGCGGCATCCAATCGGAGCCGTCGGGTCGCTCCAGATTCAGGATAAGTGCATCGCGAAGGCCAGGTATCTTGTCCAGGGTTCGGTAAATTTCTGCCGTGCCGATGCGCACCCCCTGGCGGTTAAGGGTGGCATCCGAGCGCCCCAGAATGATGAGCGTCTGGCGAGGGGTGATACATAACCAGTCGCCGTGGCGCCACACGCCGGGGTAGTGCTCGAAGTAACTGGAGCGATACTTTGAACCGTCAGGGTCATTCCAGAAAAACACTGGCATGGACGGCATCGGGCGGGTAACTACCATTTCGCCAACTTCGCCCGGTGGCACGGGGCGTCCGTCTTCATCCCAACTTTCCATCGCACAGCCCAGGCAACGGCACTGAATCTCGCCCTCGTAAACAGGCAATAGCGGGTTGCCGCCTACCCACGCGGTACATACGTCGGTGCCCCCCGACATAGAGGACAGCCAAACGTCGGGTTTGACGCGCTCATATACCCAACGGAAACCCTCTGGAGGCAGCGGCGACCCCGTAGAGCCAATGCTGCGCAGCGCCGACAGGTCAAATTTGTCTTTGGGCGACAGGTTGGCTTTACGACAACTCACTATGAAAGGCGCACTGGTGCCAAAATGAGCGATGCGCGTCTGCTCGGCCAGCTCCCAAAGGACATCGAGTGAAGTATAGGCAGGGCTGCCGTCATACAGCACCGCCGTGGCGCCAGTTAAAAGCGAGCCTATGGTAAAGTTCCACATCATCCAGCCTGTGGTCGAATACCAGAAAAAGCGCTCGCCTGGGTGCACATCATTGTGAAAGTGCAGGTATTTGAGGTGCTCTAAGAGGTTGCCACCGTGGCTGTGTACGATGGCTTTGGGCACTCCCGTCGTTCCAGAGGAATAGAGAATCCATAAAGGATGATCGAAAGGTAATGGCTCAAAGGCCAGCGGTTCGGCGAAGGAGTGTAACGCTTCGTCCCATAACACCGCTTCAGGGAACTCGCCCGGAAGGGTGTCTTCTCCCAAATAAGGCACCAGCACTACGCGCTGCAGCGAGGGCAGCTGCCGGCAGATGTTGCGCACGGCGTCGCGCCGATCAAAAGGCTTGCCGTTGTACGTATAGCCATCTACTGCCAACAACACTTTAGGGCTAATTTGAGCAAAGCGATCAACCACACTGCTGACGCCAAAATCGGGCGAGCAACTCGACCATATGGCGCCGATACTCATAGCGGCTAACACCCCGACAGCAGCATGAGGTGTGTTAGGTAAATAAGCTGCAATGCGATCACCGCGCTGTACACCGCTATTGCGGAGAAATTGGGCCAGCGCCGCCACCTTGCGCTCTAACACATCCCAGGAAAGCTCTTCCGTCTGTCCGCGCTCGTTTCGAAAAATGATGGCCGGGCGATCAGGGTTTTTACAGCGAAACACATGCTCGGCGTAATTAAGCATAGCACCGTCGAACCATTTCGCCCCCGGCATAGTATAGCTCGAAAGTACTTTCCGATAAGGCACGTGGCTAATAACATCAAAATATGCCCATACCGTTTCCCAGAAGCGCTCGGGATGTTCTGCTGACCAGGCCCAAAGCGCTTGATAATCAGCAAAGGATAATCCCCGCTGTTCCGAAAGCCAGCGCAAGTAGTGCGTTAGGTGCGCCTTTTCGTGCGTAGCTGAATCAGGTAGCCAAAGTATTGGGGGGGCTTGTTCAAGCATAGTCAGGTGTTTTAATATAAGGGAAAAAGGCGGTTTAAGAAGGTTAGACAGCGCCCGCTCAGATTGCTTTGTTCGGCCGATAGAAGAGCACAGCAGCATTTTCTCGCTGAAATAGCTGCCGTGCAACGCGCTGAAGGTCTTCAGCACTCACTTGGCGGTAAATGTCCACCTCCCTATTGAGCAATTCGGCCTCTTGAAGTAGCTCATAAAAGCCCAGGTATTGAGCCTTGTTCAGGATGCTCATTTCTGAATAGACCACCGTGCTCTCAAAGCGATGGCGGATTTTGGCCAATTCGCGCTCATCAACAGGAGTTTCGGCCAACGTCTCTAATGCACCCCAGAGCGCCTCTGCAGCGGCTTCCAACGTGACGTTTTCGTTTAACTTGGCCTCAATAATTAGCATTCCTGGGTCAAAGCTGGCCGTCACTGAAGCGTCCACAGTAGCGAGGAGCTGTTGCTCTTTGACCAGCAAGCGATATAAGCGCGAAGATGGCCCCAGCGCCAACACGTCGGACAGTAAATCCGTAGGATAAAAGTCAGGGTGGAGGCGAGGCGGTGTTCGAAAGGCCATGAACACTGCCGGCACTGGAACGTCGGCCTCTATCACGCGAAACTGAAGTTCCGTTTGTGGAGGCTCAACGGGCATCAAATGTTCGAGTGGCAGTCCTGGCGGTATGCTGCCAAACCATTTCTCAGCCAAAGCAAAGGCCTCTTCGGCCTTCCATGGGCTGCAAATACTTAGTACAGCGTTATTAGGTGTGTACCAGCGCTCGTAAAAAGCACGCACTTCCTCCAGCGTCGCCTCAGCTATGTGTTCCGGCTTCAGGCCAATAACTGGCCAGCGGTACGGATGTACGCGATAGAGCATAGCCGAGAGATGGTGCAACATGTCGCCATAAGGCTCACCAAAGCAAGTTTCCTTAAACTCTTCTATGACCACACGACGCTGCGTCTCAAAAGCACGGCGCGTGATGCGAAGGTCCATCATGCGATCGCTTTCTAAGAAAAGCGCCGTCTCGACATTCTGAGCTGGCAGAATTTCGTAGAACGTGGTGTAGTCGTTGGTGGTGTAGGCATTGTTTTCGCCTCCTGCGCGCTGTAACCAATCATCGAACTGCGGTGCATTACGGCTGCCCGAAAACATTAGGTGTTCGAACAAATGAGCAAAGCCGGTGCGCTCTGGATGCTCATCGCGCGAGCCGACCAGGTACGCTACGTTGACTGCCGCCAAAGGTGTATAGGGGTCTTCGTGCACCAGCACCCGCAAGCCGTTGGGCAACACTTTCCGCTCGAAAGAAACCATAGAGCCTCATCTCTCTTTTAAACCGCAAAGAAAACGCCTCAAAAGCAGCCAAAAAAACGCTGGCGAAGCACATCAGGTTCTGGTAAGAAATCGGTGTAAGCCTCCGCTTGAATGGCCTCTTTGGAAAGGGCCTCCGCTGTGTTGACCAGCGAAATCTCCGCAAAGTGCTAAACTTGCCGCCCTAAACAAAGATTTGTTTTCCGTGAAGAACACACTGGTTCTTGCTGCCTGGTTACTGGTCCTTGCGGGCTGTATCCGTCACTCTCAGAAGGACACCGCTACTCTTATTCTTTACAATGGACAATTGTTCACGGCCGACAGCACGCAGCCGCGTGCAACGGCTATAGCTATGCGTGGGGATACCATCCTGTATGTGGGCAACGATGCAGGTGCACGAGCGCTGGCTGGGCCGGGTACAGAGCAAATAGACCTGAAAGGTGCCTTTGCCATGCCCGCTTTTATCGAAGGTCACGGCCATTTCTTAGGCCTGGGCCAGAGCCTGCAAATTGTCAACCTTAGCGGGGCGACCAGCTGGTCGGAAGTAGTGCACCGAGTGGCTCAACAAGCCCAGAAGACACCTGTGGGAGAATGGATAGAAGGCCGCGGCTGGCATCAGGAAAAGTGGTCGGAAAAACTGCTGCGCGCTGTCAATGGCTATCCGTACCACGATGCCCTCAGTGCCCAAACGCCCAACCACCCTGTGGTGCTGCGGCATGCCAGTGGTCATGCGCTTATTGCTAATGCTAAGGCTATGGAGCTAGCCGGCATCAGCCGCGAAACGCCCGATCCTGTAGGCGGTCGTATTGTGCGCGATGCGGCGGGTAACCTAACCGGCGTATTTGAAGAGAACGCCATGGATCTACTGGACCGCCCGCTAGCTGCCCAGAAGAACCTGCGCAGCAATACCGAAAAGCAGACTGCCCTGGAGCGCGCGATGGCGCTGGCCGCTGAGGCTTGCTTGCGCAACGGTATTGCGTCATTTCAGGACGCTGGGAGCAGCTTCTGGGAGATAGAGCAATTCCGGCGTTTGGCTGAGGAAGGGCGCCTGCCCGTTCGACTATGGGTCATGGTAGCTCAGCCCAAGATGGCCGATTTGCCGCGTTTAGCCGACTTTCCGCTTCTTCGAGCGGGCAATGGCTTCCTAACGGTACGCGCAGTGAAGGCTTACTTAGACGGCGCTCTCGGCTCTTACGGGGCCTGGCTGTTGGAACCTTACAGCGATAAACCCGGCCATGCAGGCCAAAACGTCACTCCGCTGGACTCCATCCGCCGCATCGCAGAGGCTTGCCGTCAACGCGGCCTGCAGCTGTGTGTGCACGCTATTGGCGATCGAGCAAACCGCGAACTGCTCGATCTGTACCACTCGTTTACCAGCACCGACAAAAACCTGCGCTGGCGCATAGAGCATGCTCAACACGTCGACCCCGCCGACATTCCGCGCTTTGGCCAGCTGGGCGTCATCGCCTCTGTTCAGGCCGTGCACTGCACCAGCGATGCTCCCTTCGTCGTCAAGCGCTTGGGTACAGAGCGCGCCCGCAGCGGCGCTTACCCATGGCGCAGTCTACTCGACTCGGGTGCACGGTTGGCCAATGGCACCGATACACCCGTGGAAGACGTCAACCCTTTGGCCTGCATTTACGCTGCTGTTACGCGCAAACGCGCTGACACCGGCGAGCCTTTCTTCCCGGAGCAATGCATGACGCGCGAAGAGGCGCTACTTTCCTACACTCTTTGGAACGCCTACGCCGCTTTTGAGGAGCAAGAAAAAGGCTCGCTCACGCCCGGCAAGCGCGCCGATGTGGTGGTATTATCTGAAAATTTATTAGAATGCTCTCCCGAAAACATCCTCCAGGCGCGCGTGCTTCACACCATCGTGGCAGGGCGCCGGGCGTGGTCGGCACAGTAAATCCCGATAGGCACCCCGCCCTGGTATCGCCCATTGGCTCCAAATGCTGTTCGGTTTTTCAACCTAAGTACGGCCCAATTAACGTGGTATTCCATTCACAGAAGCAGACCTATTAAAAAGGAACACAGATTGGCCGGAACGCCTACCTTTGCTGGCGTTTACAGACAACCTATTCTTTCACAAAACACAACGAAGTGGAACACGGGTTTTTTAAGCGGCGCAATTCTGCAAACTACCAACGCAACGCTGAGCGTCGCGACCGAGAACGAGGAGGATACCGGGAACGAAACGATTATCGCAACCGAGAGCACGACCGAGGCGGCTTTCGGGACCGAGGCGGATATCGAGAGCGCCCCGGCAACGATCGAGGCTTTGATGGCGAAGAAAGTGTCTTCTCCAAGCGAGTACGCGCAGGCAAGCGACGCACTTATTTCTTCGATGTGCGCAAAACGCGTGGCGATGACTATTTCATCACCATCACGGAAAGCACGCGCCGCGACGACGGCCAGGGCGGATACCGCCGGCACAAAATCCTTCTGTACAAAGAGGATTTCAACCGCTTCGTCGCTTCGCTTAATGAAGTGGTGGAACACGTGAAAACGAGTCTTATGCCAGACTTTGATTATGCTGAATTCGACCGCCGTCAGGCTGAGTGGGAGGCACAGCAACAAAGTCTCTCCTCCAGCGATAAGCGCATCGACGATATGACCGACCTCGACGAGGAAGATTTTGGAGAAGACTTTGACGACGACCTCGACGACGAGCTTGACGACGATCTTGACGAAGAGCAAGGTGAAGATGAGGATGAGGACGAAAAACCTCGTCGAAAGCCGTCTTCGCGGCATATCCTACCGGACGATGATCCCTCCTGGTGAATGGAATGACTCGTGCAGAAAAATCGGCTCTACGGGGCACCATTTTTCGCCATCTGGATGGCTTGGCTACAGCGCCTACAGCTTATGCGTTGCTGGAGAAAGGCGTCCTGGACCATCTGCTCCAACGCGGTTCGGTAGAACTGGACGACCTGACCGCCCGCTTTCGCGCCAACGACGGCTACCTCAATGTAGCCTTGCGCATCTTAGCCTCACAAGGCTGGCTTGACTACACGGTAGATAATGCTGCCCAGCAGGTCTATTGCCGAACCAACGACGTCAGCGCTTTAGCCTTTGGCCTTTGTCCGCTCTACCGAGACGTCGTGGAACTACTGCGCTTTTCCGGTCGTTTTCACCGCCGCAAATTTGAGCGGGCGCCCTTCAGCGTTCTGGAGCGTATTTTTGAGAAATACCAGCGGGGCTACGACTTACCTGTACCTGCCTCAGAAATGGAGCGCCGCATCCAACAACAGGTACTCTGCCATATCGAAGGTATTGCTATTGGCCCCACCGTGGTGGCCCTGGGCATGGGCGGCATGTTTCATAAATATTTCATGGAGGCCTCTTTTAAACCAGAAGAGTTTCACGACGATGCCGATAGCTTCGGCAAAATCCTAGATTTTTTCACCTTCCTGGGCTGGTTCGAAAAGCGCGGCGCAACCTACCGCTTTACGGAAAAAGGCCTCTTCTTAGCGCAAAGGGCCAGCGCCTATGGCGTCACGGTGTCCTATGTGCCGATGTTTCGCCAGGTGGATGAGCTTATTTTTGGCGACCCAGAGGTCTTGTGGAACGCAGCGCCCGGAGGGCCGGAGCTGCATGTGGATCGCGAGATGAACGTCTGGGGCAGTGGTGGCGCCCATGCGACCTACTTCAAAAGACTGGATGAAATCGTAGTAGAACTGTTCAATCGCCCCATCGAGGAGCAGCCGCGCGGCATTGCTGACATGGGCTGCGGCAATGGTGCCTTGTTGGAGCACCTGTTTGAGGTCATCTCTCGCCAGACGCTCCGCGGCGAAATGCTCGATGAACACCCGCTCTTTTTGGTAGGAGCCGACTTTAATGAAGTGGCTTTGCGCGTAACGCGCGCTAACCTGTCGAAAGCTGATATTTGGGCCAAAGTCATGTGGGGCGATGTTAGCCAACCCGACCGCCTGGCGCGCGACCTTCACGACGACTACGGCATTGCTATCGAAGATCTCTTACACGTTCGCACTTTCCTCGACCACAACCGCCCCTGGGCTCCACCCGCCCGACCACATACCCGCGTAAGCACCTCCACGGGGGCCTTTGCCTACAGAGGTCGGCGCCTAAGCAACAACGACGTGGAAGCCAGCCTATTAGAGCACCTTCAGCGCTGGGCGCCCTATGTGCGCCGCTTTGGCCTCCTCGTTGTCGAGCTGCATACGCTGCCACCCGAGCGCACGGCCGCTCAACTGGGCCGAACGCCCGCTACCGCCTACGACGCCACCCACGGCTTTTCGGATCAATACATCTTGGAAGCAGACGTCTTTCACCGCACTGCTGCAGAAGCTGGCCTTGCGCCTGAGCCAGCTCAACAGGCGCTCTTTCCAGATGCCGAAGGGGCAACCATTAGCATTAACCTATTAAAAGGCCATGGCTAAAACGCTCCGAGTTCCGGTTTCTCCATTTACAGCCCTCTGGGGCTTTGTTCTCTTGACCATGGTCACGTGTCGCGACTACGTGCCTGTACCTAAGCCAAGGGCTTACCCGCGCATTTTGTATCCAACGGGGAGCTATCGGCCTTTTACCGCCAGCGGCTGCCCATTCACCTTCGACATGCCCACATACGCCGAGGTGGAGCAGGATGTCTCTTTCTTCGACGAGGGGCCCAAGAGTAGTTGTTGGTTCACGGTGCACGTGCGTGCGCTCAACGCTCAAATTCACTGCAGTTACTACCCCATCACTAGCCGAGCGCGCTTCGACGAATTGGTGCAAGACGCCTTTACCATGGCCCAGAAGCACAATATCAAAGCCAGCTACATCGAGGAAATACCCATTCACCGTGCTGCTGAACATGTGCATGGAGTTGTCTTCTCGCTCGAAGGCGCTACCGCTTCCTCTTACCAGTTCTTCCTTACAGACTCTGTCCGTCATTTCTTGCGCGGAGCGCTGTATTTCAAGACGCAGGCTCGCCCTGACTCTTTGGCGCCGGTGTTAGAATTTATGCGCCGGGATGTTAACCGCCTCGTCGAAACACTGCGCTGGCAGGATGCGCCGTCCAAGCCGAAGGCACGCTAAGTCAGCGAAGTGCTCTTTGCAAAGCTATACAGGCAAAGAGTTTTCGCCGCAAAAAAACGCGCGCACTGCCACCTAAAAGCAGCAGCGCGCGCGAGCAAGAGAGGAGGATGGCTTGCTACCAGGCAAAATGGGCCATCAGCGTAAAAGTGCGTCCATCGGAGGGCCAGACACCTGGACCAGGATAAAGCGTTGGGCGTTTTGTGAAGTACTGCTCATTGGTCAGGTTGTTGACACTGAAACGCAGGCCAATATGTGGCAAAATTTGCCAGGAGATGTTCAAATCCAGCACGCTATAGGCGGGTACTAACCCCACAGAAGCAGTGGCATTGGGCTGTACAGTATTGAGTGGGTCGGCAAAGTTCTCAGCGGTATAGCTATAAAGTAGCGAAGCCGAAAGGGTTTTGTAACGAATATTCAGGCCGTTGCGCGTAATCCATTCCGGCACAGACTCCACACGTTTGCCCGCGATGCCTTGGTTCTCCGTAGCGCTGACCCGCACCGAGTCGCCCAAGTACTTGGCATCCATCCAGGCGGTAGCAGTGAAAACAGACAGGTAAACCTCCTTGCCCAATGGCAAGCCGTATTCGACGAAGATCTCGGCGCCACGGGTGCGAGAGTTGCCAATATTGGTGCGCCAAAGGATTACCGTATCTAAGCGGTCGTAGTAGAGGGCTACATTGCCAAATCGGTAATTGTAGCGCATTTGGAAAGCGCTGACGTCCCAGCGAAGGTAATTGGTGCGACCGCGCCAGCCAATTTCAAGGTTGTCGCCGTAGGCATCGCGGATGTTAGGGTCAGCTCGTTCGTAAGGATTGGCCGGGATAACGTCCTTGAACAACACAGGTCGATAAGCTTGCGACCAACCGGCGTACAGCTCCTGATTTTTGTTTAGAACATAAGAAGAGTTGAGTCCAAACAGGGGGAAGTTGCGCTCAATGGTATTGGCCACTTCGGCCGGAGGTAGATAGGCGACGTTGCCTTCTACGCGCGACTGCCCTAGCTCGACGCGGGCACCTGGCGTAACCGATAAGCGCGATAGGATTTGGAATTTATTCTCCACAAAGAGCGCGAGGTTGCGAGTACGCATCCACAGGTCGCGCCCCCAGCCCTCTGGGCCGATAGAGAGATCATAATCGAGGCCTGTTGTCCCGCGGCCTTGCTGGCGGCGGCGCAGGTTGTTGTGGATGTACTGGGCGCCAGCCGTCAGCACGGAGCCTGTCCGTCGGCCCAGGGCGTATTGGTGCAGTAGGCGCAGTTCAACAGTTTTGCT
>JBEQAD010000052.1:0-14128 GCA_041640515.1 Saprospiraceae bacterium
GAATTAAAAGCTGTCAAAGTAACCGTATAGGTACCGTCCTGCGCGTACGTGTGCGTTGGGTTGGGTGCTGTGCTGGTGTTGCCGTCGCCGAAGTCCCACAAATAAGCATTGGCGTTGTTCGACGTATTTTGAAAAACAACCGTAGCACCATTTACAGTGCTAGAGAACGAGGCCTGAGCATCCACAAATACTTGGATATAGTCCACTCGCGTGAGCGTATCGCTGCCCTGAGCATTTGACACAATAAGCGTAACTGAGTAAGCACCTGAAGAAGTGTACGTTACCACAGGGTTTTGCTCGGTCGAAGAAGAGGGCGTGCCCCCTGGAAATAGCCATAAGAAGGTCGAAGCATTGTTCGAAGAAGTGTTGATAAACTGCACCGTTAACGGTCCACAATCTGCTGTGGGTGAAGCCGTGAAGCCTGCTATAGGTGGTGTAGCAATAGTCACCACCTGGGTAAACGTACTGGTGCCGCAAGGGCCTGTGGCGGTGAGCGTTACGGTGTAGGTGCCGTCTTGGGCATAGGTATGCGTCGGGTTTTGCTCCGTGCTGCCGTTGCCATCGCCAAAGTCCCACTCGTACGTAGTGGCGTTCGAGGACGTGTTGGTAAAACTGGCTTCAAAACCGTTGGTCTGCACCGTGAAGCCTGCAGTAGGCGGTGGAGCCACACTGATGAGGTTGATCGCTGTCAGCGTGTCGCTGCCGGCTGCGTTGGAGACAATGAGGCTCACTGAGTAAGTGCCCGGTGCCGTATACGTGACCACAGGGTTCTGTGCCGTAGACGTGTCGGGGATTCCGCCTGGAAATTCCCAATAAAAGTCGGTAGCATTGGCCGAAGAGGTGTTGGTAAACTGCACTTCCAACGGCCCGCAGCCGCTCGTGGGGTTAGCCGTAAAGCCAGCCGTGGGCGGTGTCACGATGGTCACCGTCTGGGTAAACGTACTGGTGCCACAGGGACCCGTAGCGGTGAGGGTGACGGTGTAGGTGCCGTCTTGGGCATAGGTATGCGTCGGGTTTTGCTCCGTGCTGCCGTTGCCATCGCCAAAGTCCCACTCGTACGTAGTGGCATTCGAGGACGTATTGGTAAAGCTCGCTTCAAAACCATTGGTCTGCACCGTGAAGCCTGCAGTAGGCGGTGGGATGACGGTAATAAAATTGTTTTGGGTCAGGGTATCGCTGCCCAAGTTATTCGTCACGATGAGCGTTACGCTGTAAGAGCCGGACGTATCGTAAGTAACTTCTGGGTTTTGTGCAGACGAGGATGATGGCGAGCCGCCTGGGAAATACCATTGGAAAGTGGTGGGATTACCTTGAGAAGTGCTTGTAAACTGCACATTTAGCGGCGCGCAGCCAGAGGTAGGAGATGCCGTAAAGTTGGCTACAGGGACACCTACGACAGTAACGGTTTTTGTAGACGTGTTGCTGCCACAGGCGTTTGTAGCGGTCAGAGTTACGGTATAGGTGCCGCTCTGGGCGTAAATATGTATCGGATTCTGCAAGGTACTGGTGTCGCCGTCGCCAAAATTCCAAAGAAAGCTGGTGGCCCCCTGGGAGGTATTATTAAAGGTTACCTTAAGCGTGTCCACAGTAAAGTTGAAATTGGACGACGGGATATTCTGCACAGTGATGTAGTTCGTCTTGGTAATCTGGCTCGTGCCGCTCGAATTGATGGCTGTTAGCGTTACGGTGTACGTGCCAGACACCTGGTAAGAGACAATTGGGTTCTTCAGGTTGGAACTGACCGGCGAACCGCCCGGAAACTGCCAGATAAACGACGTAGCGTTCGACGACGACAGGTTGGTAAACTGCACCACCAGAGGTGCACAGCCTGTGGTGGGGTCTGCGGTGAAATCCGCCGTGGGGATGGTATTGATGACTACTGTCTTAGTGGATGTCGCACACTCGTTTTGCACTGTGAGCACGACGGTGTAAATACCGGCCTCGGCATACGTATGCACTGGGTTCTCCTGGTTGCTGGTATTGCCGTCGCCAAAATCCCAACTGAAAGTGGTAGCGTTTTGCGAGGTATTGGTAAAAGTATAGGTTAGGCCGCTGTAAGTAAAAGTGAAATTGGCAGAAGGGGTGGGCTTTATTAAGACAGGTTTGGTTACCGAAGCCGTGCCTCCCGGGCCGCTTACCGTTAGCACGACGTTGTACGTACCTGCCGTGCTCCAAGTAACCACAGGGTTTTGCTGCGTGGATGCTGCCGGCGAGCCACCCGGAAATTGCCAACTGCGCGAGGTAATGTTGCCCGTGGACTGGTCGGTAAATTGCACAGGCTGCAACCGACAGGCGGGATTGGGTGACCAGTCGAAGTCAGCCGTCGGCGGCTGGTTAGCTCCGCAGGGCTGGAAACAACCAGCGTTGATGCGGTTAGTAATGTAATTACTGATGAGGTTGACAGAGTTATTGCTCCAAATGTCGGAGGTGGTCACAAAAGGACACATGATATAATTGGTCGGGCAGCTTCCCCCACCAACCGGGTCATGCGTGGCCGACATGTTATGCCCAATCTCATGCGAAGTCAGGCAGCGCAACAGCTCAGAGTTGTTCGAAAAGTCCTGTAAACAGTGGTATTTATTCGAATTGCACATGCCGTTCAGGTAGGCGATGCCGATGGTATTACCGTTGAAATTGCGGTTAGTCCACAATTCTCCATTGTCAAAAGGCACCCCAAAACCGTTGGCATTGCCCCAGTTTCGGAAAGAAGCCAGCAACTCACTTGCATCGTTTGAGCTGGTCCACGGGTCGTTACCCGTAACCACAAACTGGGTTACAATGACAAAATTCATGTCGTGGTTGAAAACACCCGTGTAATCGCCCTGCACGTTGTTGATAATGCCTATGTTGCGGGCTTCTACGGCGCCCACGGAGCCGTATTTATTGAACATCGATTTATCGGAGGCAATAGCAATCTCGATTTCATAGCATCCGGAAGCCTCTGGAGCGTCGCCTTTGTTCTTCTCCCAATAATGCTCGTGCTCCTCGGCGGCCAGCTCAGTACAAGTACCGTGGTCAAGGTCTTTGCGCACGGCACTCATAGGGTACACCAAAAAGAGGTCGCGTGCCGCCTCTGGTTGGTGATACCACAGCGGCTCCAGGTAGTAACGCTCACTGCCTACCTCGACAAAGCCATAGATAAAATCCTTGTCTACACTTAAGCGCACTTTTCCTAAGCTCTTCATTTCATAGCCCCGAAAGGCAATGTTGCGCGGGCGGCGGTAGATTTCAGGGCCATTCTCTGTGGCCACTTGCAAAAAGTAACCTGGTGCTAACAATCGACTGGGCTGCAGCTGGAGCTCCCACTCATGTTGATGGCCTAGGCGGAGGGTAAATGATGCATTTTCGGGCGCTTGCGTAAGGAGTTGTTGCAGTTCGGTCACATGAAGGCGATACACCTGCCATTCTGCGAGCACTCGCTGGATTTCCAACGGCACAGGTACATTTTGTTCGTGGCCCGTAATGATCTGCGCCCTTAGAGTAAAGGAAGACACCACCAGCAGCAAGCAAATAAGCAGCTGGTAAACACGTAGTAAGTTGTTGAGCATAGTCCCAAAAAACGTTGTTTAAAAGTCAGGGTAAACATATCCACGCAGAGCAGTCACCTGGCAAGAAAGGAAAGGGGCATCACGTGGGTTAAGGGTTGCTTGCCACAAAAGAGACTACGAGAAACGACAAGCGTTGGCTGCTCTCGGCTTTTGAAATGTTGAGTGGGAATGGCGGATGAGCAAATACCGCGTTTCTTTGCGCAAAGAAGCGCTTTTGGAGCAGCGAAAGTAGCGCACAACAGCCACTTTTCGCTCCTGTTTTTTGGAAAATCTCTATTTCGTCAAGAGCATGACGTCTTAACAATCTTTCTTCACCTTTAGCCGGACCCAATTTCTATGAAAAAGTTTCTGTTTTTCAGCCTATTATTTGGACTCGCTTTGCTGCTGGTGCTACCGGTATCTGCTCAAAGCCGCCGGCAGGGCGAGCGCCGCACCACCGCCAAGGATTCGCCTTTCAAGGATAAACTCTGGTATGGCGGCTTCTTTGGCCTTGGATTTGGGAGCGACGGGTTCACGTCCTCGTTTAGCATCAACGTCTCTCCTATGGTGGGCTACAAAATTTTGCCGCCGCTCTCCATAGGACCGCGCGTTGGCGTGGGTTATAACTACTTTCGGATTCGAGGTGTTCGCAATTTCAACCTTTTCGATTTCGAAATAGCGGCTTTTGCGCGTCTGCGCGTATATCGCGGCTTTTTTTTGCACGGCGAAATCGGCTCGCTAACCGATCAATACGTCGAAACGAACGGAGTAGACTTCAACCGCAGGGCACGCACCCGACCAGCGCAATACGCTGGTATAGGCTACAACTTCAGCGGCGGTCGGGGCGGCTTTGGGCAAGAAATTTCCATCCTTTACGATTTTTATATCGGCAGCGATATCAACTCCTTTGAAAATCCCTGGCAATACCGCTTTGCCTTCACTTACGGTTTTTAATCCTGTGCAAACCTTGTATTTGAAGGCACTACAACTGGTGCATTTCAAAAACTACACTCAACACCGCGTCGAACTATCGCCGCGGCTCAATGGCTTTGTAGGCCCCAACGGCACGGGAAAAACCAACTTGCTCGAAGCGGTGTATGTCTTGTGCCTAACGCGCAGCCATCGGGGCCTGTCGGACCGACACTTGGTGCAACATGGCGCCGATTTTTACCGCCTCGAAGGCCTCTTCTTGCGCCAGGACGAGCCGGAGCGCATCGTCATCCGCTACGATGGCCAGCGCAAGGAAGTAAGCCGAAACGGCGCTCCTTTCAGCCGCCTGACCGACTATGTGGGCCTCTTTCCTATTGTCATGGTCTCACCCGACGACATCACCTTAATTCAGGAGGGAAGCGAAGAGCGCCGCCGATTTTTAGATGCCACGCTCTCCCAGCTGTCCCCCTCCTATCTCCAACATTTGACCGTGTACACCTCGCTACTTAAGCAGCGCAACGCCCTGCTTAAAGCCTTCGCTGAGCAGCGCCGTTTCGACCCTCTCCTACTGGAAACATTCGACCTCCAGATGACTGGCCCTGCTGCAGCCCTGTGGAAAATGCGCCGCGATTTTGTCGCCGAGTTAGAGCCGATTTTTCAGAGCATTTACACCGAAATTGCCGGCAACGATGAACCCGTAGGGCTACAATGGGAACCCGGCAGTGCAAGCAGTAACCTGGCTGCTGAGCTCATCGCTTGCCGCGAGCGCGACCGCGCCTTAGAACGCACCACTACCGGGCCGCACCGCGACGACCTGGAGCTCACCTTGCGCAGCTACCCAGTGAAAAAATACGCCTCGCAGGGCCAGCTGAAGTCTTTCCTACTGGCCTTACGCCTGGCCCAGTACGAAGTACTTCGCCAAGCTAAGGGTGTCGCACCCATCCTTCTGCTGGACGACCTCTTTGACAAACTGGACGAGCAGCGTGTCCAGCGGCTGGTTGCCCTGCTGTGGAAGCGTAACTTCGGCCAGATTTTCTTGACCGACACCCACCGCCAGCGCTTGGAAGCCGTGGTGCAGACCTTCGGTACCGAATACCTCATTTACACCACTGGCTCGTAGAAGTTTGTTTATCAAGGCGTTATCACCACTCGCCGCACCAATGTCCCTGAGAGCGTGTGCAAATGCAGCAAATAAACACCCGGATCCAAGGGCTGGGCATCGAAGCGGATGACGTGCTCACCCGGGGGGAGAGTCTCGGTGCGCGTCTCTAATAATCGCCCGCGAGCATCGAGCAAAGCCACCCGCCCTATCAGCGGCTGGCGTACAGTTACCTGCAAGGCAAAGGCGCCTGTGCTGGGGTTAGGCACCACGCGAGCGAAGGTCACCTCCTCCGGCTCGCGCGTGCTCACGAAATCTACCTCTATCGTTTGTAGCCGCGCTACTGAATTAGTGGAACAGCGGTTGCGCACTCTCAGCGTTACCGTGTACACCCCGGGTTGGGCGTACACATGTATCGGGTTGGCCGCTGTGCTCGTGTTGCCGTCACCAAAGTCCCACTCATAGGTTTCGGCGTTTGCGCTGGTGTTAGTGAAAACCACCGTGTTCAGGGCTGCCGTCCAATAGAAGTCAGCTATTGGCGTGCCTAAGGCGTGCACAGGGTAATAAGCCGTATCCGCCAGGGAGGCACTGGATACGATCAGGCGCACCTGCCGCCCTCCGGCGGTGATAAAGCGCACGGAGTGCGGGCCGGCGCCAGTGGCTGTTGTAGGTTGGCTACCCAAACCGAAGTGCCATAAGTACTGAAAGTCAGGATGGGCTGGCCCTGTCCAAAAGCGCACGGTGTCCACTGCGCGGCAGAACGTGTCTGCTGAGGCGTAGATAAATGCCTGTGGGCAAGTAGTATCCTGCTCTACAATACCAATATCATCCAAGAAAAGGTTGTTGCCATAGTCGTTCTCGGCGACCAATCGGAGGAGCAGACGCTGACCAGCGAAACTGTCTAACGGTATGCTTGCCCTCCGCCAATGCGTTGCCGCGTCAGGAAAGAAAGCGGAGCTGGTCGGAGGTTGCGTGGCCAAGCTGCTGCCCGAGCGCACCCACAAGACCACCGGTGAAGCGTGGAGCTGACAGTTAGGAAGCGCCTCTACGCGCAGCGCATCCTCGGAGATGCCATCTGAAAAAGGAGCATAGGCCCACTGAAAAACCAAGCGAGCACCTGGCAGCTGGCTCAAATCCAAAGGAGGCAGATACAAATAATCCTTCTCACCTGTCTTTGTATAGTTGTAGAAATTCATAAATGTGGCAAAGGTGGTGTTGCCGTCAGCACCGACTACTGGAGTAGACGAGCGGCGCCAAGTAATGTCTCCATCCGGATTGACCACCACCCACCGCTCAGGTGGGAATAGGGCTTCGGTGAAGGTTTCAGTAAAATAGGTATTCACTGTTTCTATCGAAGCGCGAAAGCGAAGGGAAAGGGTGTCGTTGAAAAAAGCCTTTTCCTCAACGAAAGACACCCAAACCCGAAGCTGGTGTGAACTACTTTGGGTAAGGGTGAAGGGAGTAGCAAAAGTCACATCCAGACTACTGCCCGGCTGTAGTTCGGGCAAAGGCTCTGCCACTGGCGGCTCGTCGTTCAGCTGGTAAATGACCGAGGCGCCGCTCGCCGGCAATAAACCCTCGTTGGCAATGCGCACGCGCACCGTCCAGGTGGTAGGCTCGCAAGAGATGGCCGACTCAATATCGGTAGCGCGAGGCGCTATTATCTGCCTTAGGGCTAAATCGTGCGATTGAGGGCATTCTTTCAGCCCTCCGGCCCATTGCACGGCCAAGGCGCGCCGGCCTGCGCCACCCGACGGCAGCACTGCCCGCACGGAAAACCACTTTTCTTCGCCCGGCTGAACAATAGGAAGAGTAATACGCGGCACCGCGGTGGTACCGGCCAACTCCATATACTTCTTGCCCAGCAGGTAAACGTCGTAGTGGAGCGTATCGGCAAGCGGTTGCCAAGAGAGCGTCGCCGAGTCCAGGCATACGCGTTCCACCTTCAGCCCTGTGGGTACGCCGACTATGCTTAAAGGAAACTCCGACTGGTCACTCTGGCTACCGCGCGACACGCGCACACGCACTGACCCACTCGCAGCTTCGGGCACACGCCACAGGTGCATGCGCTGCTCGCCAGGAAGTGCCTCTATAGGTAGCCAGGTCTGGCCGTCGTCCAGGGAGTAGTGCAACAAAAACGGTTCACTGGTGCCAAAAGCGTCCCAGTGCAGGTAACACGTATCGCCTGGAGCAAGCCCTTCGCCCCCGGTGGGATAGACCAACTTCAGACTATCGTAGTCGTAGTCCCACACCACGTAGTAAGGGGAAGGCCCAAAGGGTACTTCTTGCCCCCTGACGCGGACGGTATACACTCCTGGCAGTGGGTCAAGCAGAGCTACCTGTTCGGCGTTGTTAATGGAGTCACGGCCGGGTTGAGCTGGCGCCATTAAGGCGGCCGGGTCTGGCCGATGGTCGAGCACTAAAGGATAGTACGTTGTTCCATCGGGGCCAACGACATGCAAGTCCAGGTCGTTGATGAGTGCGCGCTTGGCCCCTGCCTCCGCCGGCACATCGGTCCAGTAGAGCATGATGCGCCCCTGACGCACACCAGGCGGTACTACCAGTGAATGCGTCATCACGGTTTGATGCTCCACGGCGCCTTTGAGCCAGCGCTCGTCGGTTAGCAAGCGGTAGGCTCTCCAGGCATTTACCAACCCCCATCCAAAGGAAAAGTCCGGGCCTGGATTACCTAAGTCATTGGCGGTGTTGAGCAGGGCCGCCTTGAGCAAAGCGGCGGGCGGTTGCTGGCCATTAAAGTACTCCCGATAGGCCTGCGTCAGCTGGGCTAATACGCCCGCTACCCCCGGAGCGGCTGCAGAGGTGCCGCCAAAGGGGCGATACGTGTGTTGAGGAGCAGTAGAGCCCTGCCCTTGCCCATGAGCAGCCAGGTCTGGTTTGAGGCGTCCATCGTGAGCAGGGCCGCGGCTGGAGGTGTGCATGAGCGTGCCATCTACGCGCAAGTTGGCTACGGAAAGGCTATTTTTGGCCATTTTGTGCCCGCCGGTGATATTGCCCCAGCCCGGACCAGCGCCATAGTTACAGTTCAAGGAGCCATCGTTACCTGCGGAGAAAACGTGCATCAGTTCAGGGTATTCGTACAGCTGCCGTTCTACGGTTTGAGCCGACAAGGTGTAGCCGGCGTTGCAGCCGTTGGAGTAGGACGTGTTGGTAATCGTTGCCCCGTGTGCAGTGTGCAGCATAAGGGTCGCATCCTGAAAACTGGGCTCATAGCGAACAGTGTAGAGATGCACTCCTGCGGCCATGCCGCGCAGGCGAGGGTCTAAGTTGCCTGCACCAGCCAAGATGCCCGCTACCCCGTCACCATGGGTGCCGTCGGTGCCTGCGTCTGCAGCGTTCCAGTCGGTGTAGCGCCCTTGAAAGTCAATATGCGGCCCCAGAGGCCCATCGTCGCGCACTACAGCAACGACGCCGCTGCCGTCGTATTTGCGGCCCAAGGGGGATTCCATGTCCAACAGGGCCGCGCGATGCATAGCCCGACCGTTGACATCCTCCGGCTCTGATGGCGGCGGCGGCAGTTCCAAGTAGCGCACCCAGGGCAAGGCAGCCAACATCTCCAGTTCGGCTGGATGAAGGCGCAGGTGAAGAAAACCGTTCTGGTTGCCTTCTGCTACTACAGCATAACCGAGCGCCCGAAAACGCTCGCCCGCTTCTTCGATGCGCACTTGCGGATAGACCTGAACATAGACGTGCACCCGATCGCCATCTACAGCCCAAGCCCCATAGGGCGGTTCCAGCAAGTTCTGATTCATTTTATCTCGCGGCGATATAGGCCAAAGGTGGCGCACGTGGGCCGCAGCTAGCCGCTCCGCTGCCAGCCCCACCGGCAGCGCTGCCAGATACGTGTTTTTGGCGACGTAGCTCAGGAATTGTACACCCAGCGCCTCCACCGCAGCCCGTGCCCGGGCAGAGGGCAACGGATCGCAATACAGGTAGCGATAGTAGTACCCATTAACCACCTCATCAGGACGAGGCGCAGGGGCGATACTATCGGAACGATTGTACGCACTTGAGACCAAAACCGTGTTCGGCGTTGCCAATGGTGGCTGCTGAGCCAGCAGATCAGCGCCCACACCCATCCAGAAGAAGAAGAACAGAACGCGCATGAGATATTTATTTACCCTCTCTACAAAGAAACAATGCTGCAAAAGTGTACACCTGAAGGATCGAAAGAAGAGATTATCAAAAGGTTTTTTCGACCATTTTGATAAAAGCGCTGCTTTTTTCTGAACAACCATCGCTGTGATTTCTTGTTTGAATGTGCCGTTCTCGATGGCCTTAACGAAAGAGGGCATCCCTTTTGAGTATCTTTCTCCTTGCACGTTTATTAAAAGTGACGAAAAGTCTTATCTGGATCAGAGCGTAAGCGCTCTATCTTTGGCGGCTCAATTAAAGACAAAAATGACAGAAGCACATGTGTGGGTCGGATTTGTGGCCTTGATTTTACTGCTAATGGCCCTCGACCTGGGTATTTTTAATCGCCGTGTGCACACGCCTACAGTTCGAGAGGCGCTTTTTTTCACCGGTGTCTGGGTAGGTTTAGCCCTATTATTTAACGTTTTTATCTACTTTGCCTACGAGTACCAGTGGTTTGGGTTAGGGCTTTTCGCGAAGGAACCTATGGGCGGGCGCGAAGCCGCCCTCAAGTTCCTGACCGCTTACCTGCTGGAGGAGTCGCTCAGCATGGACAACCTGTTTGTGATGGCGCTGGTATTTGCGCAGTTTCGAGTGCCCAAAGCGTACCAGCATCGCGTGCTGTTTTGGGGGATATTAGGCGTACTCGTGTTTCGCGGGCTGCTTATCGGCGCCGGCTTAGCGTTGGTGCATTATTTCACCTGGACGTTCTACCTTTTCGGCGCCCTGCTGTTGTGGTCGGCCTATAAGATGTGGCGCGGCGAAGAATCCGCGGAAGCCTTGCCGTCCGACCACGGCGTAACGCGCTTTATTCGCCGTGTTTATCCAGTTAGTAAGGATTACGACGGCGGGCGTTTCTTTACTTGGGAGAATGGGCGGCGCGCTGCCACGCCGCTGTTGGTCGCCTTGCTTGTCGTGGAAACCAGCGACATCATGTTCGCCTTTGACTCAGTGCCAGCGGTATTTTCCATCACCACCGACCCTTTCCTCGTCTTTTCCTCCAACATCTTTGCTATCTTAGGGTTGCGCTCGTTGTATTTTGTGTTGTCCAACATGCTGGACCGCTTCCACTATTTGAACTACAGCATGATGGCCATTCTGGCTTTTATTGGTGTTAAAATGATGTTGTTGCCGTTGGATATCCACCTGCACGAGTTGATCTCCCTTACGGTCATTGTAGTATTGCTGGCTGTGGGCATTGTTGCCTCTTCGATTATGCCTGTTGCTGCCAGTGCCGCCGAAGAAGCCACAGCAGCCGCTCCCCCCGGTGAAAATGGCCCGTGCGAAAAACCGCCGATTCCTGCGCCAGAGACGCCGCAAAGCAGGAAAATTCACCACGTCGCGAAATTTTAACATTCCGATTGGCCCTTCCCTGATCTTTCCTCCTATTTTTGTATCTTATCTGGCGTGGCATTTCGCCGCTTGCATGGCCAGGTTGCTGTGTTCTGCTAAACCAATATCTACATCTTGTTAAATTCCTTTTGCCATGCGACACGAGGAAAGAAGCAAAAAAGACGAGCGGTTCGCTGACGAACGCATCCATTACCAGCCTAAATCCACCCACAAAAAGAAGAAACTAAAACCCGTGGAGAAGGTTAAGTACCGCATAAAAGCGTACTCAGGGCTTGACGAACAGGAAGATTAGCCGCTGCTAACTCCTTCTACCGCCGCAGGAAGGTCTCCTGCGGCGGTTTTTTATTTTTTACCCACCCCGTAAAAACAAGAAAAGTGAGGGTGATGTCACCCCCACAGTGGATGTTCTCACAACGGAAGAAAATCCTTATTGTGAGTTGCTCAAATTGTAGGACAAAGGTATCATTTTTGTCAGGGTTAATTCAACGTTAATAAATAAAAAATTTTAGACTCGGCTATGGAAAAAGTTTTAGGACTCGACCTGGGCGTCTCCTCTATTGGCTGGGCCATGACCCTCCAAAATCCAAACAACGAAGAGGAAAATGAAATCATCGACTGCGGCGTGCGCATTGTTCCATTGGATACCGATGAAATCAAGGAATTCGGCAAAGGCGGCAACGTGCCTACGAACGTAGCCCGACGGCAGGCGCGAGGCATGCGCCGCAACCTCCAGCGCTATCGCTGGCGCCGTCAGCAACTCCTGCGCGCCCTCAGGCAACTGGGCATGTTGCCCGACGAACGCCTGATGCGCCAGCTATCCCCGCTGCAGCTGTACACCCTGCGGGAGCGCGCGCTCAGCGAACCGCTCTCTCTGCCAGAAATTGGTCGCATCTTCCTTCACCTTAACCAATGGCGAGGCTATCGGAGCAATCGAAAACAGCAGGCGGAATCCGATGGGAAAAAACCCAGCGAATACCTCGCTCAGATTGCGGAAAACGAAAAACGGCTCCAAGGGCAAACCATTGGCCAGTATTTCGCTGCGCGTCTCCGCGAGTCCGCAGGGTATCGGATTAGACAACAGCTGTTTGGCCGCGAAACCTACAAGCAGGAATTTGACCGCATCTGGGAAAAGCAGGCCGAATACCACCCTCATGTGCTCACCGAGGCCAACCGCTCCTGGATACGCGACCGCATCATCTACTGGCAGCGGCCGCTAAAATCGGCCAAGGGCCTCGTCGGCGAGTGCGCCTTGGAGTGGTACTATGCGCTGGATAAAAATCAGCAGCCCATTCGACAGAAAAACGGACAGCTAAAAATCGTGCGCCCCAAATGCGCTCCCAAGTCGTCGCCCCTGGTGCAAGTGTGCAACGTCTGGGAAAGCATCCACAACCTGCGCGTCTACAATCACCGCGGAGAGGAGCACCCCCTGTCGCAAGAGGAAAAAGAGCGGCTGTTTCGCATCCTCCAAGACCGAGGTCTGACGGCCAGGCAAATCATAAAAGACGTGCTCCTCTTGTCGCCTAAAACCTATACTGTGGATCGCCTCATTCAGGAGAAAGGGTTAGAATACAACCGGACGCGCGCCCGGCTTTTGAAGGTTTTCAAGGAGCAAAAAATTAACCGGGAAGACCTTTTGGAGTTCAACCCTGTTATCGAGGAAGTGGAATGGGACAACCCAGAAACGGGCGAACGGGGCCGGCGCTTGCAGGTGCGCGGCGACTTCACCCAGCAGCCCTTGTACCAATTGTGGCACCTCCTCTACGCCACCGAAGACGAGCGCAACCTGGTCGAACTCCTCCAAAAGCGCTACGGCTTTACCGAAGCCCAAGCAAGGGCGTTGGCCGAACTCGACTTCACCAGCGCGGGCTACGCGCGCAAGAGCCACCGCGCCCTGCGGCGCCTGCTGCCCCACTACCAACGAGGGCTCGACTACGCCGCTGCCTGCCAGGCTGCCGGCTACCGGCACGCCAACCAGATGACCAAAGAGGAAAACCAGGCGCGCCACCTGCTGGACCGATTGGAGGTGCTGCCCAAAAACTCCCTCCGCAACCCCGTCGTAGAAAAGGTGCTCAACCAACTCGTGCACTTAGTGAACGACCTGATGGCCACTTACGGACGCCCCGATGAAATACGCATAGAACTGGCCCGCGAACTCAAACAATCCGCTCAGGAGCGCCAACAAATCGAGAGACTGATAAACAAAAACAAGAAAATCAACGAAGAAGCGCGAAAGAAAATCGCCGAAATACTCGGCATTGACCCGCAGGCCGTCTCCCGAACCATGATAGAAAAATGGAAACTTTACGAGGAAACCGACGGCATATCGCTCTACTCCGGCAAAAAAATCGACTTACCTACCCTCCTCCGAGGCAATGCGGTGGACATTGACCACATCATTCCGAGAGTTTCCCGCTTCGACGACTCTCTGCAAAACAAAATCTTCTGTGAAGCCAGCCTAAACCAAGCCAAGTCCAACAGCACCGCTCACGACTTTATGCGCGACCAACCGGTGTCCGGTTTGCAGTGTTACGATGACTATCGGAAAATGGTCAAAGACCTGTATGAGCAAAAGAAAATCAGCAAGGCTAAGTACGACAACCTGATGATGACGGCCGAAGGTCTGCTGAAAGACGGGGAGTTCCTCCAGCGCCAGTTGCGCGAGACGCAGTACATTGCCAAGAAAGCCGTGGAGTTGCTCCGGCAAGTGTGCCGCGAAGTGCGCTCCACTACAGGCAGCATCACCGACTTTTTGCGCCACCAGTGGGGGTGGGACAGAGTCATCAAAGAACTCCGCTTGCCTCAGTTCAGGCAGGCCGGCGAGGACCTGATAGAGTATCGCCCCGCCGCTAACGGAGGGCGCGACAGGGTGGTCATCAAAAATTGGGACAAGCGCAAAGATCACCGCCACCACGCCCTCGACGCTCTGGTCGTCGCCTTTACGCGCACCCGACACATCCAGCGCATTAATGAACTGAACAAGACAATTATAGGAAAATTCGGCGAGGAACATCGACAAGAGTTGCTGCGCCTCGGACGCGACCTGTACATTGCGGGAAAGGCACCCTTC
>JBEQAD010000053.1:0-14140 GCA_041640515.1 Saprospiraceae bacterium
CTTTCTTTCGAACAATCACAAAACAGGTAGGTACCCGTTGCCGTGTCTTGTCCAATGACATCTGGCTCACCACCCGTCCGCTCCATCTCGCGCAACGACCACAGCTGGCGTGGGCTTGCCGCCAATTTGGCCTCCACCTCGGCCCACGAGATACCAATGTGGCGTTCGCTGTGTTGCTCAAAGCGCCTTTTTAGCACGGCAAGTAACGCCGCGCGCTCTTCTGCCTGCAGACTCCTATGGCTAACCTCTACAAGCCTTTGCTCTTCTGGCTGCCAGCGGAACCACACCTCCTCGTAGTGAGGCCCAATATCTTTATGGGTACTACCGTCCAATACGTCAAATGAGAGAAGTACTTCGCTTTCTTGCGCCCGCTCGCGTATGCGTTGCAAGAGGGCGGGCGGCAGAGGCGTCTGATCAACTGTTCGAACCACTAAAGCCCAACGCTCCCCTTGGGGTGTAATGTCAAGCTTTTGTTGGCCCCACACCTCTATTATTATGGGCAGTTGAAGGAATTGGAAGATGCTTTCCAACCTTTTGCGATATTCATCTTTAGGAAACATTGCGGTAGATAGTTAGGCTAAAGTGTGGATAGGATGAGCAAAGCCCGACGCAAACCGACTATTTAGCTCGCAGGTATCCGCCTTCGACTTGCTTCGCGCCCCGTAGATCAAAGAAACTACACCTTCGCTTATGCATAAGCATCAAACTCCCATCGCTTATCTTTGTTATGTGGCAACGCTAAAAGCCGCCCAAGGCGGCACCCTGTGACCTCCACATCTGTATCACATGACCGCATCGCAACAGATTGCCGATTTATTACAACGAGCCCTCCACTTAGAGTGGCTCTCGCCCGAAGAAGGCGTTTTTCTTCTCGAGCAAGCGCCGACTGCAGACCTGATGTATGTGGGCAACCAGTTGCGCCAACGCCACGTACCCGGCAACGTGGTTACCTGGATCATCGACCGCAACGCCAATACTACGAATGTCTGTATTGCTAATTGCAAGTTCTGCAATTTTTATCGGCGTCCAGGGCATGCGGAAGCGTACGTTACTACTATAGAGGAATATAAGCAAAAAATCGAGGAAACTTTCGCGTTGGGAGGAGAGCAATTGCTCCTGCAGGGTGGCCATCACCCGGAGCTGGGGCTAAAGTATTACACCCAGCTGTTTCGCCAGTTAAAGTCGCTCTACCCTAACCTTAAATTGCACGCGTTAGGCCCGCCGGAGGTTGCACATATTTGTAAGTTAGAAGGCATGAGCCACTACGAAGTACTGCGGGCACTCAAAGAGGCGGGGCTCGACTCTCTGCCGGGGGCGGGTGCGGAAATTCTGAACGATCGGGTTCGGCGCCTCATCTCCAAGGGTAAGTGCGGCGCCCAAGAGTGGTTGGACATCATGCGCGCAGCGCATCAACTGGGGCTTACTACGTCAGCCACGATGATGTTCGGCCACATCGAAACCAATCAGGAACGCATGGAGCATTTGGCGGCCATTCGGCAAGTGCAGTCGGAAAAGCCTGCCAATGCCAAAGGCTTCATTGCGTTCATCCCCTGGCCGTTTCAAGACGAGAACACTATTTTGAAGAAGTTAAAGCGGGCGCGCAATGCTGTTACGGGTGACGAATATGTGCGCATGATTGCCCTAAGCCGCATTATGCTGCCCAACATTGTCAACATTCAAGCCTCGTGGCTGACAGTGGGTAAACAGGTGGCTCAAATATGCCTGCACGCTGGAGCCAACGACTTTGGCAGCATTATGATTGAGGAAAACGTCGTTTCTGCTGCTGGAGCTCGTTTCCGCTTTACTGCTGAAGGTATTCAGCGCGCCATTCGCGAGGCTGGCTTTGAGCCGCGCCTTCGCGTTCAGCTGTACGCATTCCGGGTCTTCCCGAAGAATCTTCGGCAGCAAGAGCTGGATCGCGCCGCCCTTATTGTAGATTAACGACCAGGGGGGCGGCCCTCACCCCTAGCTGAACACATCGCGTACGCGCTCAAAGAAGGTGCGATCTTCTTTCGTGGGCGTGGGCTTGAAATTGGGCATATCGCGCAGCCTTTCCAGCAGGCGGCGTTCTTCGTCGGTGAGTTTTTTTGGCGTCCAGATGTTGACGTGCACCAACAAGTCGCCCCGCTCGCGGGTATCTAGAGAAGGTAACCCTTTGCCACGCAAGCGGAAAATCTTGCCCGATTGGGTACCTGCGGGTATTTTGACGCGTGCCCGTCCCTCAAGGGTGGGCACTTCCACTTGTGCGCCCAACGCTGCGTCGGCGATATTGAGAAAAAGCTCATATAGGATGTTGCGCCCTTCGCGCGTGAAGTGCTCGTGGGGTAGCTCTTCAATATTGATGATAAGGTCACCACTAGGGCCTCCACGCTGGCCGGCGTTGCCCTTGTTGGATAGGGACAACTGAATGCCCTCGTGAACGCCTGCCGGGATGTCCACCTCGATGGTCTCCTCCCCCACGACCCGCCCTTCACCTCGGCAAGTGGGACAGGTGGCCTTTATCGTCTGCCCTGTACCTTGGCAGACAGGGCAAGTCGTAGTCGTTTGCATGGGGCCGAAGGGCGTCTGCGTTACTCGGCCAATAGCGCCGGCTCCTCGGCATGTGCTACAAATTTCAATATCACCACTATTGCGCGCTCCCAGACCATTGCAAGCGGTGCATTTTACCTGCTTGCGCACTTTTATTTTCTTATGTACGCCGGAGGCGATTTCTTCCAAAGTCATCTTAACCTTGATGCGCAAGTTGGAGCCGCGTTCTCCGCTTTGACGACGCCCAGCGAAGCCTCCTGAACGGCGCCCGAAGAACTCGCCGAAGATATCGTCGCCAAAGCCGAAATGACGCAGGATTTCTTCCATGGTCATGCCTTCGAAGCCGCTCGCACCGCCGCCCTGATTGACGCCTTCGTGGCCGTAGCGGTCGTACATGGCGCGCTTATCTGGGTCGCGCAGCACTTCGTAAGCCTCCGCCGCCTCCTTAAATTTTTCTTCAGCTGTTTTATCGCCCGGGTTTTTGTCCGGGTGATATTCCATAGCCTTCTTGCGATAGGCCTTTTTAATCTCCTCTTCAGTGGCGTTGCGAGGTACGCCGAGAATTTCGTAATAATCGCGCTTTGCCATAGTTTGTCACTCCATCATTTGCCTATCACTACTTTAGCGTAGCGTAGGATGCGCTCGCCCAAACGGTAGCCTTTTTCTACTACATCCACAATTTTCCCGCGCAGTTCTTCTGACGGTGCGGGCACCTCGGCCACAGCCTCCTGTGTATCGGGGTCAAGCTCTAGGCCTGCTTGTACCTCCACGGGCTGTAAGCCTTTGCTCTGCAGCAGGTGCAGCAGTTTGTGATGGATGAGCGCAATGCCCTCGTCGAGCGCATTGTTGCGGGCAGCCCTGTCAAAATCGTCCAAAATAGGCAGGAGCGCTGCCATAATGTCGCGCCCTGCCGTCAGTTGCAGCTCTGCGCGCTCTTTGGCAACGTTGCGCTTGTAATTCTGAAAGTCTGACAGCAGGTACAGGTATTTGTTGTGTAGTTCCTCATAGCGTTGCTGCCATTCTTCTGCTGAAGTAGCTGGTGTTTGAGCTGAAGCGTCAGCCTCTGGATCTGTCAGCGGCACCTCTGGTGTTTCGGGTTGTGGCTCTTGAATGAGTTCTGTGTGCTGCTCCGTTACGGGCTCGCTGTTTCTATTGTTGTCGTTCATATTTCGCTACTGGTATAATCAAGACGAATAGGGTGTAAAAAGAGCTAAGCCGCCAGAGCAAGGATTGTGCCCCTGCGGTTTTTCTGTCAATATGTCAGGTTCCTTTGAAAGCCTCGCGGAGCATACGCTCAATTTGGACAGGGGGCAGGTTTACTCCCATGATGACACCTTCTGGGCTCACTAGGAATGTCGTCGGGATAGCGCGCACGTGAAAACGCTCAGCCAGTGGCCCATTAAAATGCTGCGATTCGACCACATGGTGTGGCCACACAAGCCCATCTATCTGGCAAGCCTGCTCCCAAGCGTAGCGCGTTTGTTCAATGCCAACGCTGATGATGTCGAAGTTGCGCTCCCGAAACTCCGCATATATTCGGCTCAATTCGCGGTTTTCTTCTCGGCAAGGGCCACACCAGCTGCCCCAAAAGTGAATAAGGACGTACTTACCCGTCCAGTCCGAGAAACGCACTGTGCGCCCCTCTGTCAGCGTAAAGGAGAAATCTGGCAAGCGGTCTCCTGCAACAAAGCGTGGCTGGCGATAGTACCAATAACCTATTATCGTCAGACTAAGCAGCACTATTGCTGCGAAAGTCTTCCAATTTCCGACTGACATGGCGCAGTGTAATTTTGCGCAAGTTTAACGCAAAAACACCACATCATGCTCACAATTGACCCAACGCAAATAGCCACCAAGGACCTACACCAGTATATACTCGGCGCTGTTGCTCCTCGCCCTATTGCTTTTGCGAGCACGATCAGCGCTGACGGAGTGCCCAATTTGGCTCCTTATAGCTTTTTTAATGCATTTAGCAGCAATCCGCCTATTCTCATTTTTTCTTCTAACCGCCGCGTCGAGAACAATACGACCAAAGACACGCTCCGCAACGTGCAGGAAACCCGCGAGGTGGTCATTCACGCCGTTTCTTATGCTATGGCGCGCCAGATGGCTCTGTGTAGCATCGAGTACGATGCCCAGGTGAATGAGTTTGAGAAAGCCGGTTTCACGCCCTTACCTTCCGAGCGTGTGCGCCCTTTTCGAGTCGCCGAAAGCCCTGTCCATATGGAGTGTGTCGTCGAAGACATTCTCCCCCTGGGCGATAAGGGGGGGGCAGGCAATCTTATCGTTTGTCGCATGGTGCTTATGCACATTGCCGAAGAGGTGCTCACGCCTTCAAGCCGTATTGATCCGCACAAGATTGACCTCGTCGGCCGCATGGGCCGCTTCTATTATGCCCGCGCCAGTGGTGATGCTATTATCGAAATCGTTCAGAAAGTCAACGAGTTCGGCGTTGGCTTTGATGCTCTCCCTGATCGTGTGCGCCGCAGCCCTGTGCTCACGGGCAACGAGCTGGCGCGCATTGCTGCCCTGACTCGCCTACCCAGTCGAGACGAAGCGCTGGCCGATCCGGCTGTCGCCGCCGCTCTCCAGGAGCATCCTGACCCATGGCATCTGCACCATTTAGCGCGCACCGCCCTTGAACAGAACGATGTCGAACTTGCAGCTAGGCTGCTCATAGCAGGTACGTGAGAGTGCGTCAGTTACTCCGCTGCTACTAACCGAATGACTGCAATACCTGTCTGCCCTTTCTGCGAGCGAACGTAGGCGCCCAGCGGCTGCGCCGACACCACTACGCGCTTTTGCAAAGAGGAGGCGTGCAACAGGTGTATACGCCCATGCTGAACGACAGCAAAACCTAAGTGTGCAAAGTCCAATCCTGGGCGCGCCGAAGTAATAGCGATAATGTCGCCGGCTCGAAGTTGTGCTTCCACGCGCTCGATGTCCTGCTGGGGGATGTAGTAAAGGGTTCGGCGGCTGAGGCGAGCTTCCACCTGCAATATGCGGCGCAGGGTCTCAGGTTCTCGCAACGGTGGATACTGTTCTGGGTGGGTGCTCATGTAGTTGATGTCTTTTTGGAAGGGCTGCCCACCTAACTCTTGGGTGACATCGCGTAAATAGCCCAAGTCCTGCGCTTGTCGGAACCAGCCCGATAGGTAGTGAATGCGCGAGGCGTAGCCGTCCACTGTCCCGCCCCAGTAGCGCAACTGTCGAACGTAGTCAGCCACCCGATCTGGGCCGGCTTCCTCGTGTCGGGAGGCCAGCGCGATAGCTAGACTGGTTTCAACGAACGTCCAACAATCGAACAAGCGGGCCGAAATGACGAGGTACTCCTGTGCTGTTTTGCTCAGCAAGCCATAAGGGGTGTTTTCAAAAGAACGGGCCACCGCCAAGGTGCGGTTGCGCAAGGAAGTGTGCTTAGAGGCCAACGCGAGCTTATCCCTCAGGACAGAGGCGTCTTCCGGATCGATGAGCGGTGGCGAACCAGTCCGAACTGCAAGCACAGCTTGGTCGGCCTGTGCTAAGGCGGCTTGCTGTAGCGCCCCGAGCAGAGCCGCCAACCAAAGGTTTGCCCAAAGGCAGCAGAGAAGAAGGCTGTTTTTTCTCATAAATGTTCAGGTGGGTGCATCCCTCACACGCGAGCGGCGCGGATGATAGCGGCAAATTCGTCCGGTTTTAACGAGGCGCCCCCGATAAGCCCTCCGTCCACGTCCGGCCGGCTGAAGAGTTCGGGAGCATTCTGCGCATTGCATGAGCCTCCGTACAAAATGGGGATGTGCTCAGCGGTGTCGCGACTGTAGCGCCGGGCGATAAGTGCTCGAATAGCGGCGTGCATTTCTTGCGCCTGGTCGGCGGTAGCTGTCTTACCTGTACCGATGGCCCACACCGGTTCATAAGCGATGACGAGCCGGCGGACGTCGGCTTCTCCGAGATGGAACAAGGCGGCGCGGATTTGGCGCGCTACATGGGCCATGTGTGCACCTCGCTCTCGGACGTGCAGTGGCTCTCCGCAACAAAAAATAGGAATCAATTGGTGTTGGAGGGCGAGGTTGACCTTCCGGGCTAGTTGCTCGTGGCTCTCCCTGAAATATTGCCGCCGCTCAGAATGGCCCAGGATGACGTATTCTGCCCCTACGGAGGCAAGCATGGGTGCGGACACTTCCCCAGTGTAAGCGCCTTTTTCCTCGTGGTAGCAGTTTTGGGCGGCTAAATAAAAGCCCTTATGCCCCTGCAGGGTTTGGCCGACGGCTTGCAACAGCGGAAAGGGAACAGCAAAGATCACTGGCCCAGCAGGCGGCTGGTGATCAAATTGCGCAAGGACATCGCGTACCAGCGCAAGGCCCTCAGGCAGCGTTTTGTTCATTTTCCAATTGCCAGCTACGATAGAAGACCGCATAAGTACAGATATTGTCTATGTGAATGCAGATAAGGCCAAAGGTAGAGCGAGGCAGGCATTTGAGCAGGTACCTACCTTTGCCCTCGTCATGGGAAGAGACAAACAACTGCAACGGATCCTCCTGGGTCTCAAAGTGCGCCAATTACGGCAGGCACATGGGTGGAATTTTGAAGAGCTGAACCGCCAAACGGGCATCTCCCCTTCCTATTTAAACGAGATTGAAAAAGGTAAGAAGTACCCTCAGCCGGAGTTGCTCCACAAGCTAGCAAAGGCGTTAGGCACATCCGTAGAGTTTCTCACTTCGCCAGAGCTGCCCGCTCAATACGCACCCATTGCCCGGCTTTTGGAGAGTAATTTCCTGAACGAGCTGCCCCTAGATTTTTTTGGCATTAATCTGCAGCAGGTCGTCGAAATCATAGCGCGAGCGCCTGAGCGTGTTAACGCCTTTATCTCAGCCATGCTCGACATTGCGCGCCACTACTCGGTTCACAACGAGCACTTCTTTTTTGCCGCTTTGCGCGCTTATCAGGAGTTGCACATGAACTATTTCGAGGACATAGAGCAAGCCGCTGCCGCCTTTGCCTGCGAGCATCAGTTGCCCGCAGATGGACCAGTGCCTGCCGAACGATTAGTACACATTTTGACGAAGCACTTCGATTACGCTCTCGACGATCACACCTTGGGCACTTACCCCCTTTTGTGCAGCGTCCGAGCGGTCTTCAACCCGCGTCAGCGCCGCCTTTACCTCAATCCTTCGCTCAACCAGCGTCAGCGGGCCTTTCAGATAGCTAAGGAAATAGGCTTTGCCGCTCTAAAGGTGGAACAGCGCCCTTTGGCTACGCCTTGGCTGCGCGTCCACACTTTTGAGGAGGTGCTCAACAACTACCGGGCTGCCTATTTCGCAGTAGCTATTTTGGTGCCGCGCGAGGCCTTTGTGCGTCAGCTGCACGTGCTTTTTCAACAGCCTACTTGGCGCGAGGAGAGCTTGTTGGACTTAATGACGCATTATCAAGTCAGCCCAGAGGTATTGTTTCAGCGTTTCAATGTCTTGTCCCAAGCCTTCGACCTGCACAAAGTCTTTTTTCTGCGCCTCATCTACGATGCTGAGCATCAGCGAATA
Source organism: Saprospiraceae bacterium (assembly GCA_041640515.1). Classification (GTDB taxonomy): domain Bacteria; phylum Bacteroidota; class Bacteroidia; order Chitinophagales; family Saprospiraceae; genus M3007. The sequence goes on from JBEQAD010000053.1 coordinate 8,046, forward strand.
GAGATTGACAAAGAGCTGCACCTTAACCGCCAGCATCGCCCACAGGCGTCTGGCTTAGGACAAACGTATTGCAAGCGCTGGCTCTCCACAAGCCTGCTCCAGCGACTGGATACTACCGCCCGCTGCTCTGGCAACGAAGGTGCTTGGCCTATGGTAGCTGGCGCTCAACGTATGCTTTTTGCCGACTCTGGTGAGGAGTACCTCTGTCTGGCTGTAGCCAAAACGGCCTATCCTACCCCTAACCGAAGGGTATGCGTCATGCTGGGCGTTGAGCTGGACGACCACGCCCGCTCTGTTATTCGTTTCGCTGACGACAATGGCATCGAAAGTCGTATAGTAGGCGTCACCTGCGAGCAATGCGGCTGGTTGTACTGCCCACAGCGCGCTGCCGAAGCCCGTGAATTTGCTCGGCGAGAGCAGCGACGTCAGATGGAAAAAATCCTCAGCTCGCTCACCGAATAAAACCGTCCACCTTTCCCGCTTATGCATCCCTCTCCCTTGCTTCTTGCTCTGTCGTCTCTGGCCTTTGTGGCCAGCTGCCGTTCAGCACGCCCAACAGGTGGCTTCGCCGCCGAGGCGGCGCCTCCTCCGCCTCGTTACGCTTCGCTGGACGACTGGGCGGCACACCCCCAAAAAGACGACGCTGCCGACCGCACGCCCTGTGGCACCCAGCCACAACAGCAAGTCACGGCACCCGCCGATGTCTTCTTCTTGCACCCTACCTCTTATTATGGACGGCGAAAAAAGCCCGTAGGCTGGAATGCCCACCTACGCGATGCTGCCACGAACACCCGCACCGACAGCGGCGCCATCTTACACCAGGCCACCATTTTCAACACGGTCGGGCGCGTCTATGCGCCGCGCTACCGGCAAGCACACCTAAATGCGTTTTTCACACGCGACAAAGCCAGTGCCGCCCAAGCGCTCGACCTGGCTTATCGCGACATAGAGGCCGCTTTCGACCACTACCTGAGCCATTGGAACGACGGCCGCCCCATCATTTTGGTAGGGCACAGCCAAGGCGCTTATTTAGGCATGCGGCTGTTGCGCGAGCGCATAGAGAACAGCCCGCGGAGACAGCAGCTGGTGGTGGCCTATCTGGTCGGGTGGCCCATTGAGAAGGATTACTTTCCGCATGTGCCGCCTTGCACTACGGCCAACCAGACAGGGTGCTTCTGCTCCTGGCGTACTTGGCAGCGCAAAGCGCAGAAGTGGTTGCCACCGCAGCCCAACGTCGTGTGCACTAACCCGCTCACCTGGAGCACTCGCGAAGGAGAATATGCTGACCGCTCGCTCAATTTAGGCGGCGTGCTGCGCCACTTGTGCGTCGTTTACCCAGCGCTTACCGATGCCGAAGTATGGCAGGGATATTTACTGGCGGAACGCCCCCATTTTCCTGGCAGTTTCCTGTTGCGACGCAAAAATTACCACATCGCCGATTTGAATTTCTACTATCTTAATGTACAGAAAAATGCGCAAGAGCGCGTGAAAGCGTTTTTGCTGCGGTGAAATCCTCATTCGTATAACCATCAACCCTCTCATTCAAACATGATGAAGAAAGTTCTCTTCAGCCTACTGGTAGTGGGTGTACTATTGGCGTGTTCCCGGACTGTCTTCACAGGCCGCAAACAGATGACGCTCATTCCGGTAGGTGAGCTCAACCAGCTGAGCTTTTCGGAATACCGGGCCTTTTTAAGCAAAAATCCGCCAATGACTTCGGGGCCAGAGGTGGACTTGGTCAAGCGCGTAGGCAACGACATTAAGGCGGCCGTCGAGGTGTATTATCGGGCCAAAGGGCTTACCAATGAGCTGCGCAACTTTGCCTGGGAGTTCAACGTAGTAAACGACCCAACGGTGAATGCTTTTTGCATGCCCGGTGGAAAAGTGGTTGTGTTTACAGGCATCCTTAAGGTTACCCAGAACGAAGACGCACTGGCTGTGGTCATGGGACATGAAGTGGCGCACGCTTTAGCCAATCATGGCAACGAGCGCATGAGTCAGATGCTAGCAGCACAGTTGGGCTTGACATCGCTGCAGGTGGCTATGGCCAATAAGCCCGCGCAGACACGCGAACTGGTGCTGGCTGCTGCAGGAGTGGGTGCGCAGGTGGGTGTGCTGCTGCCCTTCAGCCGCAAACATGAGAGCGAGGCCGACGAAATTGGCCTATACCTCATGGCTATGGCAGGTTACAATCCTGAGGAAGCCGCGCCCTTTTGGGGACGGATGAACCGCTTAGGTGGTGCCAATCCCCCCGAGTTCCTAAGCACACACCCAGATCCCGCGCGGCGGAGCGAGCAGCTCAAGGCCCTAGTGCCCAGAGCTCGCGCCTACGCTCAGAAATACCCGGTAAAAACTAGTTCAAAATACCGCAACTAATCGCGCGGGCGGCCCAGCGGCCCAGTAGGCATCGTGTCGGCAGGGGGAAAGACAAGATCTTCTTCGCCGGGCAGTAACGTGTCTAAAACTGGAGAGGTGAAGCCTTCCACGCGATGAATGAGCCATCGCTTTCCTACGCGCTTGAGAATGAGCGTATCGGGGATGTATTCGCCTAGTTCGTCCTCGATGAGATAATGGCAAATGGCGGAGTCCCCTATAACAGAGCACTGCAAGTCGCGCAAATAGGTTTGGGTGATTTCGGCCGAGTCGTCTTGAACAAGCGCATCCAAAAAATCCACGTAGGAGCGAGCCAGCTCGGTGCTGTAAAGACGAGCGGAGTCAAAACGGTTGCGGTCAATGTACGACTGCCATAGGCGAACCACTTCTTCGGGTGGAGTGGGCTCGGCAGGCTGGCATTGCCAACCCGCCAGGAGGGCAAAAAGCCAACCCCATCGCCAAAAAAAAGACATATTGACCAGCCGATTTAGCATGAGCAAAAGTACGCCAGGCCGCTAAAGCAAAGCCCGAAACAAAAAAAGCCATCCCAGAGGCGGGATGGCTTGGTGGGCACAGAAGGATTCGAACCTCCGACCCCCTGCTTGTAAGGCAGGTGCTCTGAACCGACTGAGCTATGTGCCCGTTGCTCGAGAAGCGCGGCAAAGGTAGGCGCGCCTTTTTCAAACGACAAATGTTTTTTGAAAAAAGTCTCAAGCACCGCCACCGGACCGACGGCTTGCTTTTGAGCCTAATGCCTCTTTTGCCCAAAAAACCTTTTTTTACAAATGCTGTTTTTGGCCAGCAATCCTAACCATCGCTATACCTTCGCCACTGCCTTTGCTGGAGAAGAGGCCTGCTGTTGTGAGAAAATGACATCTCTGTCTGAGTTTGAGCGCTTGTACGAAGAATGGGTAGAGCGACCGTCGGCTGAATATCGCCGCCTCGTCGGCCCACCTGTAGATATGGATGCCGCTGCTTTGGAACAGTTTATACAGCATTTAAGCCAACACCGAACGGCTTATCCCAATATTGCCTTTTGGGTTATTTTCGACTACAAAACCTTTTCTGTTCTCCATAGTGACGGCAACATGAATGTATTAGGCGGCCCTCTTCGCACTAAACACGACTTGTTGCAGCATATCCATCCCGATTATCTCCTGCCCTATTTGCGCTGGCGAAAGGGGGCGTACAATTTGGTTTTCCAATACGCCGATAAGATGCGAAGGCCGCTTCAACATGCTTTTCGCATTTCCCTACCGCTGAGGGTGCGCTCTGGACGTTACTGGTGGTTTCTCATCAACTCTCTGACTACGCAGCTGGACGCTAACAGTAGGATAGTTTCCAATTTACAAACGTTCTATCAGGAAAGCGAATGGTCACGCCACAACTTGAGACCCGTAGAGGCTGCCGTCTTTAGTAGAACAGAGGAGGAAAGCCTTTTTAATAATGAGCTGACAGCACAGATTTCGCTACAACTGACCGAGCTATTCACCGATGCCGAGCTCGATTTGCTGGCGCTATATGCTGTGGGTAAGCCTACGGAGCAGGTAATGGCTGTCAAGAGATGGTCGAAACACACCTTGCACGAGTATAACACGCACTTGCTGCGAAAATCGAAAGAGTTGTTTGTTTACGATTTTAAGAGTGCGCGCCACTTCGCTGAATACTGTCGAGAGCGGCGTATATTGCATTTCAAAACGTAGTTGCCCCTAATTAGGGGTTTTTTTATGTGAAGAAGATGTAAATACCTTTGCTCTAACATTATCAAAGCACGCTACGACTTTTTTCGTTTTCAAATTGATCGGACTGCTCGCATCTGTAAGAGAGGCGGGCAGTTTTTATTTTCTATCGGAGACAAACACGGAGGTGGCATTGAAGCACTGAGCGGACGTCAGAGCGCCTTTTCGAGCCGCTAGCACGCCGTAGCGGATATCATGAATACCTTCCTTGCTGTGGGCATCGGGGTTGATGCTGATACGAATACCGTACTGCACTGCCCGAGGGATAAGCGTCCAGTCAAGGTCTAAGCGGTGGGGATTGGCGTTGAGTTCGAGAGCCACACCGTGTTTGGCACATGCTTCGAAGACAGCATCCCAATCGAGGGGATAGCCCGGGCGGCTGAGCAATAAGCGTCCGGTGGGATGTCCAAGGATAGTAGTACAAGGATTTTCGATGGCTCGTAGGATACGATGGGTAGCCTTTTCTATGCTCATGTTCAGATTCGTGTGAATAGAGGCGACGACAAAATCGAATTTATCTAGTACCGCTTGTTCATAGTCGAGCGAACCGTCCGCCAGGATGTCACTCTCGATGCCTTTAAGCACTCGGAAGGGGGCCAATTCGTCGTTGAGAGCATCTATCTCGTCCATTTGAGCCAGCACGCGGTCGGGTTTAAGGCCATTGGCGTAGAAAGCAGACTGGCTATGGTCGGTAATACCGATGTAGGCATAGCCCAACTCTTTTGCATATAGACACATGTCGCGCAAAGAGTGCAAGCCGTCGCTCCAAGTAGTGTGCACGTGCAGCACACCGCGGATATCGCTGTCGGCGATGAGATTGGGCCAGGCGCCTCGACGGGCTGCTTCTATGGCACCGCCGTCTTCGCGCAGTTCGGGAGGTATATAAGGCAATCCGCTTTTTTCAAAGATCTCTTGTTCAAGCCGCAGCTGGCTATTTTTCAGCATTGGAAAGGACGCCCAGAAAGACTGGACAAAAGCAGGAGCGCCTGTACTTTCGAACAACCGAGAACCAAACTGTTCTGCTCGGCAACGCCACAATCGCAGCGGAGTCTGGCCCTCTAACCTCAAGTAGTAGACTTCGGCTTCGGCACGCTCTACAGTGAGCACCTCGCCATCAAAGGCGGGAGAGAGGTCGCCATTATAGCCTACTAATAAGTCCAGATGCTCCACCACCGGACAGCGACGGCGCACCTCGCCCGTGGGCGAGACAAACGCACCAGGTAGGCGCCCGGTCAGCCAAGCACCGACAAAGTCTGCGGCAGCCTCGGCCGTCGGATAATGGAGCTTGTCCTTGCTGCGCAGGTAGTATTCGAGCTGATTCTTTAAGGTCTCCTGGGTTTTCAGCCCAAATCCTTTGGCTGCAGCCAGGCGGTTTTCGTGGCAAGCATACCACAGCTCGCCTACGTCGGTGATGCCCATTTCTTGCCAGACAACCCGCACTTTTTTGGGCCCGAAGCCACCAATGTGGAGCATTTCTATCACTCCTGGCGGTGTTTGCGCGCGCATCTCCTCCAAGGTACGCAGGCGACCAGTGCTCAAGAGTTCGCGGATTTTTTTAGTAATGGCAGGCCCAATGCCGCGAATGGCTTGAATTTCTGCATCGGTCAGTTCTGCTAATGGGCGCTCTATTTTTCGCAGGGTCAAATAGGCGTTTCGGTAGGAGCGCACGCGGAAATCATCGGCTTCGTGCAGTTCCATCAGGTCAGCTAATTCGTTGAAAGCCTGGGCGATGTCGCGGTTTGTCATAGTTGTCCAAAGGAAAAGACAGCGAGGCGTGAACAGTCGGTGGCGAAAGTAGGAAAAGCCCGCCTTCTTGTAAGAGAACCAGGTCTTGGCGTGGTGAAAGAAAAAAATAAGATACTTATACCTGCAGCCAGCGCTACAGTGGCATCTTTGGCATATATCAGTCTATCTTGAAGCAGTAGCATGTGGTTATTTGGCGCAGGCGTCTTGTTAAGCTTCGTAGGCTCGTTGCCACCGGGG
>JBEQAD010000054.1:0-13973 GCA_041640515.1 Saprospiraceae bacterium
ACTTTGACTCCATCAGCGGCCTTCAGTTTTCGTTGGGCTGGAATCCGGCCTTGCTGACGCTGGATACCATTGTTAATGCGCATCCCTCTATGGCGCTGACAAGCAACAACTTCGGCTTTGCCCAGGCGAACAACGGCTTTCTAGGCTTCGCCTGGACCAGTCCGCTGCCAATGGGCCTAACCCTTCCCAACGGCACCGTCCTCTTTTCGCTTCAATTTACCGTAGTGGCTCCCACCAACGGCAATACGCCCATTACTTTTGGAGACTTTCCTACGATGCAAACGGCTTTCACCAGCGCCGTGCTGCCACCAGAGGAAATCGGCTTTTTGACCATTCACGGCAACGTGATTATTGAAGACAAGGAGCCACCTACGCTGGCGTGTCCAGCCGATGTTTCCATTTCGACGCCGCCGGGTATTCTTACCCATACGTTCAACAATCTGGCGCCCACTGTGCTGACGGACAACTGCTCGGCCGCAGTACAGCTGTCTTATGTCCGCGCTGGCACCACACCTGGTAGTGACAATGGTCCGGCCGATGGTACTTACAACGCTGGCACTACTGTAGTAACCTACACCGCCACCGATGGGGCCGGCAATACGAGCACCTGCTCGTTTACGGTGGTGGTGGATGCGGGCACACCGCTGACGCTGATTTTAGACACTGTGGCCATTGACTGCCAAGATAGTACCGCGAAATTTGCTATAGATGTATCGGTGCGCGATTTTGTCGACATCTCCGGCCTCCAGTTTGATATTATGTGGGACTCTGCTCGTATCAAATTTGACTCGGTGGGCAATCTGCGCCCGGGCTTTAATCTCTCTGCTACCAACTTCTTCGGTTTCACGTCTGCTATAAACGGGAATACACTCAAGTTCTTTGCTGGTAACGCCAGCGGCTACCCTGACATACCCGACGACGAGGCCCTATTTACTATTTATTTTGGAGTCAAGACGCTTGGCTCCAGCCCGCTAACGTATACGGGAACTATCAATGCGGTCAATAAGAGCTTTAATCTCATTCCTGTAGCGCTAGTACATGGATTAGTGAACATCAGCGACCTGTCGCCGCCGATAATTACCTGCCCTGCCGACATGACGGTGTCTGCAGATAGCGGAATGTGCACGAAAACGCTCGTGCTCGTTGCTACTGCTTCTGATGCGTGCAGTGGTGTTGAAAGTGTCCTGTCGGACAAAACAAATGATGTCTATTCGCCTGGCCCTACGGTAGTCGTCTTTACTGCAACGGATAATGCTGGTAATACCGCTACTTGCTCGGTAACAATTACGGTATCGGGGCAAACAACGCCGCAGCTAGTTAACTGTCCAAAAGATATAACTTTAACCGCAGATGCCACCAGTTGCGCAGTAGAGGCCTTCTGGGACGTACCACAAGCCATCAATCCGTGCGATGGTTCTCCGCTACCCGTAACGGAGTCGGTACCCTCAGGCTCGTCATTCCCACTGGGGGCGAGCACAGTTACTTTCAAAGCAGGCTCTGGCGCTGACACCTCCGCGTGCTCCTTCGTGATAACGGTAGTGGATGCTACGCCGCCGACATTGACGTGTCCGCCTGACCTGACGCTTACTATTACGCCAGATAGTATGGGTCAGATCATTTGCTCCGCTCCAGCAGACTTCACCATTCCGAATGCCTTAGATGCGTGTGATAGTAACCCGTCTGTGTCGAGCAGTGTGGCACCAGATAGTCTTTTGAATGCGGGCGTTACGACGGTACAATTGACAGCCACTGATGCGGCAGGCAATACGACGTCTTGTCAGTTCCTCATTACGATAGTAGATGCTGAGCCACCTACTGTGCAGGGCTGTCCGAGTAGCCCTATCACTCTCTACGCCGCCAAAGACTCCTGTGGAGCTACGGCGAATTGGTCATCTGTGAAATTTACTGATGACTGCAGCAGCACTGTTGCTGTAGACCCACCTAATTATACTTTCGACTTCTTCCCTATAGGTTCTCACATAGTGAATCTTATAGGGGTAGACGCTGGGGGCAATATGGCAGTGTGCTCTTTTGAAATTATAGTACTGGATACTTTTGCTCCGATAATTAGCAATTGTCCGGGTGATATTACTATTATACTTCCGATAGACTCCTGCAGTCAACAGGTATTCTGGGCATTACCGACTGTTACAGATAATTGTACCCAAGGACTGACTTTAGATAGCCCGCTTGCTCCAGGTACTATTTTCAACACTGGCACGTATTCTGCTCAGTACACCGCCACGGATGGCTCCGGTAACGTAGCCCTTTGTACGTTCACCATTTCTGTGCTCGATATTGTTCCGCCCAAGTTTACTTCCTGCCCGCCCAACCTTACTGTATCACCGGCCAGTCCATGTGGGAACATAGTACCTTGGGATTTCCCTGCAGCTACTGACAACTGCGTTCTGGACACAGTCATCGCCACCAAGCAACCTAACGACACCATCTTCGACCAGGTTACCAACGTGGTTATTCGGGCGTTAGATGCCTCAGGCAATGCGGATACGTGTTCATTTACCATCACGCTGGATGTGCTTATTATTCCGCCAGCGTTTGCTAATTTCCCGCCAGACATTACAGTGTATGGCTGCCCACAGCCTGTGAGCTGGACACTGCCCATCTCTAACGGCAAGGCTTGTAATCCGGATACCATTATATTCTATCCGAATATAGTACCGGGAGACACTTTCCCTCTAGGTACTACGGCTATCAACTACTACCTGTTGGACAAAATAAAGGGCGATACCCTAACCCATAGGCAACTGCAGATAACTGTTCAGGATACTGTGCAGCCTGCCTTCATCAACTGTCCAACGGCTCCTATTGTCGTACATGTAGGTGGTCAGATAGTGTCAGGCAATACTGGAAATTTTGTTACTAAAGTGGATACTACAGGCGATTGTAAAGGTGTAAAACTGACGTTTGCTCTACCGAATGCATCGGATAATTGCCAGGTACCTGTGGTATCGCAAATACAAGGGCCCAACCCAGGTGGCGTTTTCAACACAGGCGTTACCACCGTACTTGGCTTTAGCGCTACCGATAGCAGTGGTAACTCCGCGTTATGCTCTGTAAATATCTCGGTGGTAGGTCTGGAGCCGCTGGTAGTAACCGTTGACCCAATCGTAGCTTGCCCGGGCGAAGAAGTTAATCTAATGGCTATTCCCTTGCCCAATGCTACCTATACATGGACGGGACCTGGGCAACAATCGTATCCGAACAATAGCCAGATAACAGTGATTGCCAGCGCCATGACTGCTGGTAACTATACCGTATCGGCTCAGATCAATGGCTGCCCCTCTGAGCCAGCCACCGTGGAAGTGAAGGTGGCTACGGTAAAGGCCAATGCCGACACTATACGCATACCTTTAGGTGCCACAACAGATACATTCAGCGTAATATTGAACGATATCATTATTCCGGACACTGCTTTCATTGTCATTCCTTCCGATCCACTGCCAGAGGGCCTGATACATTTAGGAAAAGGCATTTTCCGTTTTCAAGTGCCGCCTAATTTTAGACCCGTATCTTTCTTCTACGAGTTGTGTTCCTCTATTTGCGACACCTGCAGCCGAATAGAGGTAGTTACTATTCGCCTGGAAGAAACGGAGTGCTCTGCTATTCCTAACATTTTCTCTCCCACCGGCGATGGAGTGAATGACTATTTTCGAATTCCGTGTATCGCCACTGGGCTGTATCCGGAGAACCTGGTTGTCATCTACAACCAATGGGGGGATAAGGTTTTCGAGGCTTCGCCCTATAATAACGATTGGATGGGCACGCTCAATGGACAGGACGGCAAAAACCTGCCTGACGGTGTGTACTACTACATTTTCCGACCCGCACCTTCAGAACCTGTGCGCAAAGGCTTTATCCAAATTCACCGCTAATGCTGCACAAGTCAGGCTGCCTCCCTTTTCAAAATAATTAAAAAAATTATCCATGAAGAAGATTGCCTCCATTCTATTCTTATTGGCTGCTACAGCATGGTGTGGTTTTGGGCAACAACAGCACCACTATACGCAGTTCATGTTCAATAAGCTGCCTTTCAACCCTGCCTATGCTGGCGCACGCCGTGTGCCTAGTGTTACCGCCATTTACCGCAACCAATGGATGGGCTTCGAGGGTGCTCCGCAATCGTTTCTGGTTTCGTTCAACACCCCTTTTATTACGCCGCGTGTGGGCATGGGCCTTGTACTGTCGCACGTAGCCTTAGGGCTAAATCGCGACCTTGTGGCTTCGCTGTCGTACTCGTACGACCTGGTCAGCCACGATAAGCTATCGCTTCGCGCTGGGCTAATGGGTACCTTTCGCACTTTAACAATTGATTTCACCAAAGCCCAACCAGATGAGCAGTTTGACCAATCGCTCAACACCGCAAGAGAAAACAATTTCCTAATGAACGTAGGCGCTGGGCTTTACCTCACCTACGATAATCGCTTCTATGCGGGCTTTTCGGCTCCGCGTATTTATACGAATATTTTAGGTATCAACGAAAACCTGCCTCAAGGATTTGAAACGGCGCGCGAATTCCGACATTTTTATGGTATGGCAGGCGCTGTGCTGCCGTTGGGCGATGGACTTAACCTGATGCCGGCATTATTTGCCAAGTATGTTCAAAATGCGCCGTTTGACTTAGACGTTAATGTAAATCTTGAAATTAACGAGAAGATCACCACGGGCCTTTCGTACCGAATGGGCGGCGACAAAGCAGGCGAATCTGTAGATTTAATCCTTTATTGGCAGGCTCATCAACAATTTGGCATAGGAGTGGCATATGATTTCTCGCTATCGCGCATTCGCGATTACACCGCAGGTAGCATCGAGCTGCTCCTGCAAGCCGATTTGAAGGCGGGAAAGCGGAAAATGTCCAATCCTCGCTTCTTCATGTAACTTTATGTAACCTTAAAATCAGATTGCGTCCAATCGTTTACTTAATCACTAATGACTATGACTGCCTGTAAGCACGCATTGCTGTGTACCCCCCTGGTGCTCCTCGGAAGCTGGGGAAGCACTAACGCCCAAACGGTGCCCACGGCCCAGCCCCCCGTTACGGTAGAAATCCGCAACGAAGCTGCGGTAAATACGGAAGGGCTCGACTTTAGCCCGACGTTTTATGAAGACGGCATTGTCTTCATCTCTACTCACACTGCCGGCTTGAAAAAGAAAACCGACGACCGGCTGAAACTGCCGGCCATGTCCATTCTTCGCTCACGCCGCAGCAGCGACGGCAACCTATTGCCTCCAGAGCCTTTTGCCGTAGAGCTTTCCTCGCTCTATCACGAAGGACCGGTTTGCTTCGATCGCACGGCAGAGACAGTCTTCTTTTCGCGCAATGCTCTTGTCAAAGGAAAGGTAAAATTAGCCAAAGATGCCACCCAAAAGATGCGGTTGTATTGGTCGAAAAAAGAAGGCACCACGTGGAGTGAACCTCAGCCTTTGCCTTTCAACAACAACGAGTTCGATGATTGCCACCCAGCCATCAGCATTGATGGGGATAAACTGTTTTTTGCTTCTAACCGCCCAGGTGGCTTTGGCGGCATGGATTTATACGTCTCCTACCGCGTCGGCGACAGCTGGAGCGAGCCAGTGAATTTAGGCGCCGAAATTAACACGCGCGGCAACGAGGTATTCCCCTTCATTCACGCTGACAATACGCTCTACTTTGCCTCTGATGGGCTGCCCGGTGGTAAAGGCAAACTAGATATATATTATGTCGTACAAGACGGTGCTCGTTGGACAAAACCGATCAACTTAGGCGAACCGTTTAATACAAAAGCGGACGACTTCGGCCTGATTGTAGATCTGAACAAAATCAACGGCTATTTCTCCACCGATGGCCGGGAGTCGAAAGGAGGAAAAGGCGATGACATCTATAGCTTTCACGTAGAGAATGGCAATCTGGACGACTACCTGTTGCAAAACCAGCGTGTACCTGACCGCAACCTGGACATTACAGTAACGGTAACGGACAAAACCACCGGCCTGCCGATTGAGGGCGCCACGGTGCGCATGCTCAACTACGACGCCAGCACCGTCATCGGGCGCGACGAGCGTGGCAACCTTATTACGGTGCAAAAAGTGGATGGTAAAGAAGTCATCTCAGCACTTCCTCCGGATAAAGGTATCAACGGTACCTCTGATAGCGGCGGACGTTTCTCTGCTGAAGTGAAGCCGGGTAACTACGTCATCATTGCCTCCAAAGACATGTACCAGACACGCCAAGTGCGCCTACCTGTTTCGAAGGCCGGTAATGAGCTGACTATTGCCCTGGATCGGTCGGCTAACGCTAGTAAAGTCCGCTGGAATGCTTCCGTATTCAACTACGTAACCAACGCACCTTTGGCTGGGGCAACATTGGTGCTCACTAACCGCACTACCCAAAATAAAGATACCATCATCACTGATGCTAACGGCCAGATTGACCACTACTTAGACAAGAATACGAAATACAAGATAGACCTGTATCAGGCGGGTAAGATGATGGGCAGCACGGAAATCAACACTGCTGCCTGGAGCTTACCCAATCAGATTATGATGCAGAACTTCTCCGTAGCTCCGCTACTGCCCGGTACGGTTATCGAGCTGCCAAACATTTACTACAATTTCAATGACGCTACACTGCGCCCCGACGCGCGAAAAGACCTCGACCTGGTGGTTGCCTTGCTCAAACAGCAGCCTTCTGTTGCCATCGAAATTGCCAGCCATACTGACTGTCGAGGCTCATCCAAGTACAACGAAGAGCTTAGCCAGCGCCGAGCCAATGGTGTGGTCGAATATTTGGTACAAAACGGAATTAGCCGAGAACGCCTGCGTCCGGTAGGTTATGGCGAAAGTGAACTGCGCAACCACTGCCACGATGGCGTACCTTGCACTGAGGCTGAACACGCCCGTAACCGCCGCACAGAAATCCGTATCCTTACGGGCATCGAGGGCGCCGCTATGATGTACGTGGATGGAAAGCCAGCCGTTCTGACCTCGGCCGCCGACATAGCTCCTGTGATACCCGACAAAACAGTGCCTAAGAGAAACGTCAATGCCGCGCCTGCTGGTGCCAATAGTAGCATCGAGCCAGACCAATACTACGTCATCGCTGGTTCCTTCCAAGAAGAGCCGCGTGCTCAAGCGCAGTTACAAAGCATCATCGAGGCGGGCTACTCTAAGGCGCAAATTGTGCGTTTCCCCTCGTCGCCTTACCACTCCGTCTGTGTAGAGAAGTTCACTAACCGCAAAGAGGCTGAGGCGCTTAAGCGCAAGCTCGAACGCGAAAACATAGCCTCTTTCATTCGTTACGTGCCCAAAGTGCAATAAGGAAAGGCTGGCACCGAGGTTATACCTTTGCTACGTAAACCGGCGCCCGCGGAGACCTGTTATTGCGTCGGATCAATTTTCCGAGATCATGGCCATCATCATTACAGACGAGTGCATTAATTGCGGCGCATGCGAGCCAGAATGTCCTAACAACGCCATTTACGAAGGCGGCGTGGAATGGGCCATAGCCGATGGCACTTCCATAATCGGCAGCTATACTCTGGAAGACGGCCGCGTTGTGGAGGCCAAAGCGAAACAGCCACCTATTTCAAACGATTACTACTACATTGTACCTGATAAATGCACAGAATGCGTAGGCTTTCACGAAGAGCCGCAATGTGCTGCCGTTTGTCCGGTGGATTGCTGCGTGCCTGACCCCGACCGCGTAGAGACTAAAGAGCAACTTCTTGCTCGAAAAGAGCGCTTGCACTTGTGAGTGCCGGACGCCTCAAAGAGAAGTTTTCATGGTTCTTATCTTGCCTGCTGCGTTTCGGCGCAGTGGGCAATCTTATATGCCTACTCTTAGTGTACTTTTGTCTGCGATGCTTCAGCCAAACCTGTTTGTTTTTTTTCGCCCTTTTCTTCTGGGTTTTCTCGTCTCAGTGGGTCTGTGGCTACTTTCCTGCCAAAAAGAGCGCTTTACTACGGACCCTAGCGACCGATTAGCATTCAGTACCGACACGCTCCGCTTCGACACGGTGTTCACCTCCTTGGGCTCAGCAACCCGCATCCTGAAGGTGTACAATAGGCACCGGCAAAGTATCCGAATCAGCAAAATTTACCTGGAGCATGGCGCTCAATCGTGCTTTCGCCTCAACGTAGACGGCTTGCCCGGTCCTGTGCATACCGATATTGAGATAGCCCCAGAAGACAGTCTGTATGTTTTTGCCGAGGTCACCATCAACCCCGATGAACCGCCCAGCATCAGCCCATTTATCATCACAGAAAACCTCATTTTCGAGACCAACGGCAACTTGCAAACGGTAGTGCTGGAAGCCTGGGGGCAAAATGCCGTTTACTTGCCTTCGCGCTTTGGTGCCGGCGGCGCTGTTCTCTATCGGTGCCATGGCGGCGAATGGGTGTGGAACGACCCGCGTCCTTACGTTATCTACGGCATTGTGGTCATTGATAGCTGTACAGTGCGCATACCCGCCGGTACGCGTATTCATGTACACGGAGGACTTGCCCGTGTTCAACAGGACAGTGTGGTGGTACGCTACAACGATGGTTTACTCGTGTTTCAAGAGGCGGGCCGCCTCCTCGTGGAGGGCACTGCTGAACGCCCGGTTGTCTTTGAGGGCGACCGGTTAGAAAAGGAATTTGAGCGGACTCCTGGTCAGTGGACAGGGCTTTGGTTGCGTGCCGGCACCTCAGGGCACCGCATCGAGCACGCTATTTTCCGCAATAGCATCATCGGTATCCGCGTAGACTCCGCCGTCGACGTGAGGCTACGCCATACCCAAATTTACAACACCGCGAACAGCGGCCTTATTGGTGTACGTGCCCGCATTCAAGCGGAAAACTGCCTCTTTCACACCAATGGCGGTTATTCCATTCAACTGGAGTATGGCGGCGATTACGAGTTCACCTACTGCACCATAGCCAACTTCGGTGGGCGCAGCGAAGCCCTACGCATGGGTAATGCCTTGTGTCGAAATCCCGATTGCAGCGACTTCGAGGTTTTCCCTTTGCGCGCCCGCTTCCAGAACGGTATTCTCCTCGGTAGCCGACCCGATCAAATTACCCTCTTCAACCGCACAGGAGTATCCAGCGACTTTGATTACCGCTTCGAACACTGCTTGGTACGAGTGCGCGACTTATTGCGTCCCAATAGCACGCCCGATTTTTTCGACTATTGCAAACCCTGCCTGAATCTGCCCAATGCAGACTCTGTTTTTCTTAATATTACCGAGCGAAACTTCAGGCTCGATACGGTATACTCCAAGGCGAACGGCTATGCTAAACCCATACCGGGTATTGACACAGACTTGGAAGGGAAACCGCGCGACCCCTTTCTGCCTGATGCCGGCTGTTATGAGCACCAGTGAGTTGGTTGCTCCGCTACCTTTGCGCACAAAAACGCTCATGATACAACGCATTCAAACCCTGTGGCTCTTGGCTGCCGTCGCCTGTATAGCTGCGGCGTTTGCTGTGCCTTTCCTAACAGCTCCTGAAGGCGACGCTGCTCGCAGGGTAGGCACCTTGGCCGACGGTGCCTTGACGCCTACAGACAATATGGGATTGCTGGGCCTTTCTGCCTTAGGTGCTCTGACGGCACTGGTGGCTATTTTTCTTTTCCGGAACCGCCCTCTTCAGGGGCGACTAGCGATGGCTGGTGCAGGTCTTGGCATTTTGCTTTCGGGCTTGATGATACTGGCCATCAACATGGCTCGTACGGAAATGCCTGCTGGAGCTAATGCTAACCTCGGCCTGGGCGTGGCTTTGCCACTGCTCTTCACGGTGTTTTGCTGGTTGGCTGCCCGCGCCATTCGGCGCGACGAGGCGCTAGTGCGCTCCATGGACCGCCTGCGTTAGAGGGCTACATTCAGAGCGCCCGGCGTAATTGAAAATACCGCGGGAGTTTCGCCTAAAAATTCGCCGTCGGCTTCCAGACCAATAGGGCAATCGTCAGAATGCTCTACTCGCAGGGCTGTTGTCTGGAAGCCCTGTACGCGGGGGTGTTCCAGCAGAGTGCCGTTGTAGAAACGAAGTGTTTGCAGAAGCACTTCCCATTTGGGCAGCTTAGGCGCGTAAGTAACGGCTAGCAATCCATCATCGGGCACGGCATGGGGTACCAGCTGCATGCCGCCGCCGGAGTAGCGGCAAATGCCTACATTGACGGTGTAAAAAGTTTCCTCTACAGTGCATTCTGCCGCGCACAAGCGCCCGCGTACGGGCTCAAACTCGAACAGATAGCGCCCCAAGGCCAACAGGTAGTGCAAGTGTGAGAAAAAACGCCGCTGCTCCGTCTTCTGTACGAGAAAGGCATCGTAGGCCATACCAGCCACATTGGCGAAATAGCGCTCCATTGAGGTACCGTTCCTCCAATAGGTTACTTTGCCTACATCTTGGTGTATGCGTGCGCCGCATAACAGGCGCCCCAGCCGGGCTCTTGGATGGGCAGGAATTTCATACATGCGCGCCCAGTCATTACCCGTGCCAAGGGGCAGCATGGTGAACAGCACTTCTCTCGATGGCAAGCACGACTGACGCAAAATGCCATTGATCAGCTCGTGGCAGGTGCCATCGCCGCCAACACCCAAGATTTGGCGGTAGCCCTGCCACACTGCTTCCTCCACCAGTTGCGTTGCGTGGCCGCGCTGCTGCGTGAAGCGCACAGAGTAGGGTATGCTCAACGACTGTAGCAGGGCCTCAATGTCGGGCCAACGTTTGGCTCCGCGGCCATTACCTGCTGCGGGGTTGACGATAATACACCAGGGCTGCATACGATGGGGCTCAGGTGCCGAAGGGGCAAAGCTATGCCGGCGTGGGGCGGCTAATATCTTCTAAGATGCACTGGAGCAGCCTGTAGAAGCGTTCCACGGCAGGAATGTGGACGCGCTCATCGGGAGAGTGCGCCCCTGTGATGGTTGGGCCAAGCGAAAGCATCTCCATACCCGGATATTTGGCGCCAATTAGGCCGCATTCCAATCCCGCGTGAATGGCTTCGATCCGCGGCGGATGCCCCAGCACGCGCTCGGCAGCTTGGCGGCCGATAGCCAGCAAGCGCGCATCCAGCTTGGGCTGCCAACCTGGATAGCCATCGCTGTGGCTCACTTTGGCTCCCGCTAGTTTCAGGCCGGCAGCCACAGAGGCGGCCATGTGGCGTTTGGCTCCTTCCACCGAGCTGCGCTGGCTGGTGCCTATGGTCAGCCGGCCGTTTTCTTGGACCACCGTGGCCAGGTTAGTCGAGGTTTCCACTAAGCCTTCTATGTCGGCACTCATGCGCACCACGCCATGGGGCAATGCTAGCAAGAGCTGCACCATGCGGGTAGCAAAACGTTTCGCATAGACGCGATCCGGCATAGGCGCAAGTTCGCTGCTTACCCTAAGGTCTGGATCGGTAGTTTTAAATTCGTTTAGAAATACCTCTTGACATTGTGCCAATCGTGCGCGAGCGGCTTCCAATTGGTCAGCGCTAACGACGATAATGGCCTCTGCCTCGCGCGCAATAGCATTCCGCTTGCTGCCGCCTTGAAGGTAGGCAAGGCGAGGCTTCAATGGCTCTAACTCGTATAGCGCGCGCGCCAGCAGTTTAATGGCATTGGCGCGGCCTGTATGAATATCTACCCCCGAATGACCACCTTTAAGCCCACTAATGCGAACGGATAGCGCCGCTTTACCTTGCGCAGCCGTAGGCTCTAATGGCAGGGCAAAAGCGCCGTTGGTGTCTATGCCTCCTGCACAGCCAATGCAGAAAACTCCGTCCTCCTCTGTATCTAAGTTAAGTAGATAGCGGCCTTTCAGGGCTTTGGACGACAAGTATTTAGCACCGTTAAGGCCAGTTTCCTCGTCCACCGTGATGAGGATTTCCAGAGGGCCATGTACCGCTTTGGGATCGGCGGCAACAGCCAGGGCGGCAGCCACCCCAATACCGTTATCCGCGCCCAGGGTAGTGCCGTCTGCACCCATCCATTCGCCCTGTCGCACCAGCCGGATAGGGTCGCGATCAAAGTTGTGTTGGGTACCGCGATTCTTCTCGCACACCATATCGCAATGCGCTTGCAGGACTACTACAGGCGCGCCCTTGCGACCGCGACTAGCCGGCACCCGTGCTACTAAGTTACCTCGCTTGTCTCGCGCATATTTCAGCCCTAAACGCCGAAATTGTTCCTCAAGGTAAGTGATAATCTGCTCTTCCTGTCTTGAGCATCGCGGTATCTGGCTGATTTCATAGAAAAATTGCCACAAAAGTTCGGGTTTTAGTCCTTCGATAATTGCTGCAGAGGCCATGGCTTGAAATGTTGTATTTGGCAAAGGTTAAATGCAGAGGGAGCGAGTCGCTCTGAAAGGTCACTGGACAAAGGTATGCGCTCCAGGAAGTGTTCGGGAAGTGCAGGAATTTTCAAAAGTTTTCACGGGTCTTGTTACCGCCAGCAGACGGCAGCCCCTGACGCTTTCCGTACGCTGTCGCCGTGCGCACCTGCCTACCGAGTAAGCAAGCCGATTGAACCAACAAGCATAGAGCGAGCGCAAGCGAAACTGCCTGAAATCTTTTTGTATCATTGCGCCCGCAAATCCGAGTCAACCGTTAAACATCAGCACAGTTGCCATGAAGAATTTTTTTTATTTGCTAATCTTTTGCCTCCCGCCGCTGTTCCTCCATGCCCAGACCACCAGGACTGTTCGCGATTTTTTTGATAAAAATACAGTGGGCGAAATACGCCTAACCTTACCGGTGGCCAACTGGAACGAAGCCTTAGACTCTCTGCGCATCTACGGAGAGGGTATGCTCCTGGGTAGTGCCATCATAGATGGAGTGAGTTACGAAGGCATCGGTGTTCGCTTCCGCGGCAATCATTCCTACCAGACGGGCCTAAAGCGCAATCCCTTCCACATTAAGCTAAATTATACAGACAAATCGCTCCAGCACCAGGGCTGCACCTCAGTGAAACTGTCGCCGGCGCTGCGCGACCCCAGCATGGTACGGGAAGTGCTCTTCCACGAAATAGCTGCTCAGTATATGCCCTCGCCGCGCGCCTCATATACCAAGTTGTTCGTCAACGACGAGTACATCGGTGTTTTTGTCAATGTAGAGAGTGTAGAGGGGCAATTTTTGCGCAATCACTTCGGCTCTGATGACGGCCCGCTGTTCAAAGCAGGCGTCGATTACAAGCCTGAAAACATACCGGCTGGCTGCAAGCAGAACATTTTCGGTTCCTTGGAATACGAAGAAGACGTGGACTGCTATCGCCAGAATTTTGAAATGAAATCCGATCGCGGCTGGTTGCCTTTGCAAGAACTGACTCGCATTTTGAATAAAGAGTTCGACAAGATTGAAAACATCCTTGACGTTGACCGCGCCCTGTGGATGCTGGCACTCAATAATGTCATGGTCAACCTTAGCAGCTACTCTGGCGCAAGAAGCGTGAATTATTACCTGTATCAGGATGCCCACGGCCACTTCCAGCCCATTCACTGGGACCTTAATTTAGCCTTCGGCAGTCTGAAAAACACCGGGCAAGGCAGCGACTTGGATTTGCGCAGCCTGCAACGCCTCGACCCCCTATTGCATGCCAACAATCCTTTAAAGCCTCTGGCCTTTCGGCTGCTCAACGACCCACTCTACCGAAAGATTTACTTAGCCCACGTGCGCCAAATCAACAATGAGTTTTTTGCTAATGGCGAATACGAGAAGCGCGCTAAGGCACTGCAAGCACTTATCGTAGTGCCTTACAATGACGATAAATACAAACAATATGGCATAGAGGAGTTCCAGAACAGCTTGAAAGTGACCACAGGCACCCGAAGCCGCATTCCGGGCATTGTGGAACTGATGAGCAAGCGTTCGGCTTTCCTTAAAACACATCCCGATCTAACAGCGCTGCCTTCCAACATCAGCGACATCAATGTGCAAAGCCGAGCCAAGTTTGAAGCACAGCCCATCACAGCCTTCCGCATTTCTTGCAAAGCCGATCGCTACCCCAAACGGATGTTCA
>JBEQAD010000055.1:0-11100 GCA_041640515.1 Saprospiraceae bacterium
GACGAAGTGGCTCTCTGCCCTCCGGTGCACCGTGGCGCCGAAGTGGCGCATGAGCAGAACAGTCATCTGAAGGTAGGGTTCGGAAGCAGGTCTGTTTAATAATGTGACTTCGAGGCCATTGGGTAAGCAAGGCCCGACAAGCAGAAGTGCCGAGATGAACTGGCTACTTACGTTAGCGGGCAAGTGCAGCAGCGGGCGCTGGCGCAGTGCGTGTCGGTCGAGACCACAGATACGCAGCGGCGGATAGCCTTCCCGCCTCAGGTAATGCACTTCGGCGCCCAGCTGGCGTATGCCTTCCACCAGCGGTGCCACAGGGCGCTCTTGCATGCGCGCCGTACCAGTCAACGTGTAGCAGCCCCTTTGCAGGGCCAAGTAAGCTGCCAGAAAGCGGAGGGTGGTGCCGCCATCGCCGGCGTCGCACACTTCGGGTCGCTCGCGAAGTAATCGCAGCAGGGTGCGCGTATCTGAGGCGGAGGACAGTCCCTGCAGCCCTTCGGCCGGGTCGGCACCGCGCAAAGCGTTGACGATAAGGGCGCGGTTGCTGATACTTTTGGAGCCTTCCAACGCTATGTGCACGGGCTGCTCAGGTCGGCCTATGCATCGCGTGGGGTGCCAAAGTCGAAACAAGCGCATGAAACAAAGGTAAAGAAGGCAAGTAGAAATGGCGGCAGGTCAATTTCAGGTAGCAACTCGAGCGAAAGCATAGCAGCGATTTGCAGGAAGCTGGGAAAGCAATTGAGGCAATGCTGTTGCGCCCTTGCGCCGAAGGCGAGTAAAGCCTCCTACTCTACCTTCGCGCTACCATGACCAGCACAACCGACAACATGAGTGCCCCTTCTAGGATACCCGTACGTCCTCTGCGGGCATGGCGCTTTGTGGCAGGGCAGGTGCTGCTCACCGGCCTACATGCACTAACGGGTTTTATCTTGGTACGCAGCCTCGACAAGGCCGACTATGCAACATATTCGCTGACCTTTTCGCTGCTGGCTATAGCCGTCAATGCTACCAACATGGGGCTAACATCTGCAGTGCTAGGTTTGGGTGGACGCGTCTGGCCGGATAGCTCTGCCCTGCGCACTGTGCTGAATAGTGCCCAACGATTGCGCAACTACATCGGCGGCTGGCTGGCATTGCCCTTTACAGGGTATTGCCTTTGGCAATTTCCTCAAATAGGCATCTCTTGGAGCGAAGCGCTCGCATTGGCCTTGCTGGTGTTGGCTGCTGCGTGGGTACAAATGCAAGCTAACTTTTACGCTATCGTCTTGCAATTAGGGCATTCTGTAGCGGCACTGCTGCGCAATGACCTGAGCAGTACCGTACTCAAGCTGGTGGGAGCCGGCCTTATCGCCTGGAAAGGCGGCCCGGTGTGGGCTGTGGTAGGCTGGATAGTCCTCTGTTTGGTGGTGAACTACAGGGCACACGTCCACTCTACTCGACCGCTGCTGGCCCAACATCGTCACACCGACGAGACCTACCTGCGCGACATGCGCCACATGGTGCATGCCAACGCTCTGCGCACACTTTACTGGTCGTTTGAAGGCCAAATTGCCGTCCTCTTGTGCGCTTGGTTTGCCCATACAGAGCGCGTAGCCGACATCGGCGCATTAGGGCGCTTAGGGGTGTTTTTTGGCATTTTTCAGGCTTTTGTGGCTAGCTACACCCTGCCCGAATTGGCTAAAGCGCGCACGCCTCAGCACGTATTGCAACAGGCTTTTCGCACCCTGGGAGCGGCTATCCTGCTTACACTGCCTATCCTGCTGTGGGCGGCCGTACATCCGCCATCCTTGCTGTGGATATTAGGTCCTAACTACACCGAATTGACTGAATATCTCCTGCCTTTCTTGTTGGCTGGCGCTACGGGACAACTGGCAGCGGTAATGTATCAGGTGTGTACGGCAAGAGCATGGGTTGCTCTCAATCGCTACTACGTAGCCTTGGCCTTGCCATTTCAAGCGCTGCTCTTGTATACCCTTGACTTGCGACAAATTGAAAATGTCATTCTTTTTTCCTGGTTGAACAACCTTTTTTTCCTGTTTTTCAATATTGCTATGTTCATCTTTTCATGGCGGAGAGAGACCTGGCCTCAAGAGCGATAAGTATTTTTTAGCCGTCTGGCCGACGGGCGTCGAGGTTTTTATCCAAATATACCCTACGCCGTGGTAGCCTTTCGCATCTTTGCACGCTCAAAAAGACAGCACTGACTATCTCTTCTTATGAGTTTAGTAGCCGTAGGCACCGTCGCTTTTGACGATATTGAGACCCCCTTTGGCCGGGCCGAGCGCGTCGTAGGAGGGGCGTGCACCTACATTGCCCTGGCCGCTTCGTATTTTGTTCGGCCGGTGAGCATTGTATCGGTGGTTGGCGACGATTTTCCGACCTCCATGCTTCAAACACTGCGCGAGCGCGGCGCCGACTTGGAAGGTTTGCAAGTAAAAACCGGGCAAAAATCCTTTTTCTGGGCGGGTAAATATTATCGCGACTTGAATATGCGCGATACGTTGGACACGCAGCTCAATGTGTTGGCTGATTTTGACCCGATATTGCCGCTTAGCTACCGCAACACCGAGTACCTAATGTTGGGCAACCTAACGCCCAAGGTACAATTGCGCGTCTTAGAACAGCTGCAGCGCCGTCCTCGCTTGGTAGCCATGGACACGATGAATTTTTGGATGGATACGGCCTGGGACGACTTGCAGGCGCTGCTGGCCCGCGTGGACGTATTGACTATCAACGATGAAGAAGCGCGGCAACTGTCGGGCGAGTACTCACTCGTCAAGGCCGCACGGGCTATTTTGCGCATGGGGCCGCGCTATCTTATCATAAAGAAGGGTGAACACGGCGCACTGCTATTTCACGGCGACGAGCTGTTCTACGCACCAGCGCTTCCGCTGGCTGAAGTTACTGACCCTACAGGCGCAGGCGATACCTTTGCTGGTGGCTTCATGGGTTGGATAGCCCGCACGGGCGACCTCTCCATGGATAACATGCGCCGTGCGGTTATTTGTGGCTCAGCGCTGGCCTCGTTTTGCGTAGAGAAATTTAGTATAGAACGCCTGTTGGAGCTGAACGATCAGCTTATTCAAGAGCGCGTGCAGCAATTTGCCGACTTAGTCCATTTTCGCTTTTAACATTCAAAGACGGCTGCCGAAATAGCCTTTCAGCATACTTTGACCTCGTGGAGGGCGTTCCTTTTGCTTAAAAAACGAGTATACACATGCGTGTTCTTCTGCTTTTTTTCTTCTTCGGCCTTGGCGCGGCTTCTTCCTTTGCTCAAAACATCAACGAAAAACTGGTAGCCTTTTTCTCCTTTAGCGAGTGTAAACCTAAAGACGAAAGTGGCAACGGCTCTAACGGGACGTTCATCGGCGACCCACAATGCCGATGTGGCGTGCTGGACTCTGCCGCCTTTCTCGACGGCAAAGGAGATGCTATTTTCTTTGTGGGGCCAGTAACAGAAGTTTTCACGCTGAGCGACTTTACCATCAGTTTCTACATCAGACCTGGCCCAGTGAACCCCAACGCAGGCGGCTCGCAAGTTATCCTTTCCAAACAGGAGTCGTGCAATCCAGGAGCAAAAGGCCTGTGGGTGCGCTACAACCCGCGAAGCCGAAAGATTGCTTCGAGCATTATACAAACCCAGGACCTCTTCGTCACAGTAAATGCAGATTTGGATCCGACCGCCTGTTGGCAACACGTTGTGCTGACACGCAGCAATACCACTTACTCCATTTACATCAACGGAGTGCTCAAGGACCGCCGCAGCACAACAACTCGTCTTGACCTTACCTCTGGAGCCATTTTGAAAGTGGGCGAGCCTATCTGCCTGCTGGATGAGTACTTCTTCGGAGATTTTGACGATTTGCGTATCTATAGCCGCGCGCTTACGCAAGACGATATTACCCTACTTTACGCCCGCCCTGACCGCATCCTTACGGGCGATACTATTATCTATTTGGGCAATTCCTTCCAGGTACGCACCAACCCTGCCTGCGCACAAAACCTTCTCTGGTCACCGGCAGGCACCCTCTCAAGCGTGACCGAGGCGGAACCTATCATCACTCCCACCGTATCTACCACGTATCGGCTTAGTTTTTTTCACCAGGGCTGCACCGCTTACGATACACTGAATGTCAGGGTGATAGACCCAGATACATTGGACTGCGATCTTATTTTCATCCCCAGCGCCTTCACGCCAGCCTCCTCGCCCGGGCGCAATGACCTGTTCACTATTGGCAATCCTTATGCTGTAGATGATTTCATTTCCTTTGAGGTGTTCGACCGCTGGGGAGGGCGCGTCTTCACAGCGGCTTCCGCTTTCGATGGCTGGGACGGCACGTTTCAGGGACAACCCCTCAACACCGGCCTTTTCCTCTACCGCCTGCGCTACCGATGTAAGGGCGAGGAACGCGTCAAGAGCGGTACCATAACCCTGTTGCGCTGACAGCATTTTCCTTTTGTTCACGCTATGAATCTAATCCACGAACCATGCGAGCCTTTTCGGGAATGCAAGGGTGGTTAAATCTCCTGCTAGCGGCATGGATATGCACCAGTTTTCAGCGCTCAAACGACAAGATTGCCCTTAAGAATCCTTCTTTCGAGGACACCCCCGGCTCCTCCAGAGTGCCTCCAGGCTGGCTGACTGTGGGCATGGGCAGCACCCCTGACGTTATGCCGGGGGCATGGGGGGTGCGGGTTCCTCCCCAAGACGGGCTGTCGTTTTTGGCCCTCGTTACCCGCGAAGACGGTTCCTGTGAAGACATAGCCCAGCACCTGACAACACCATTAAAGCCTAATGTGTGCTATGAGTTCGATATTTACTTGGCGCACACCCACCGCTATGTCGGGTATAACTTACCCGTCCGCGTGCGCGTGTGGGGCAGCGATGGCCCAAACAAGAGACAGCTGTTGTGCTCCTCTTCTGCCATTACTCATGCCGACTGGCGGCGCTACACGTTCCAATTTGTGCCCAACCATACTATGAGGTACATCATCCTGGAGGCCTACTATGCGCCAGGAGTTTTTCGCCATTATCGCGGCAATGTGCTGCTGGATAACTGCTCGCCCATAAAACGCTGCGAGCGTGCCTAATTTTGCCGTATGACTACCGAGCGCCGAACAGAGTTGGTGCGCACAGAAGCCCAGCGGCTGGGCTTTTGCTTTGTAGGTTTTGCCCGCGCGGAGCGCTTGGACGACGAAGCCCGCCACTTGGAAACCTGGTTGCGCCAAGGCGCCCACGGCAAAATGGCCTACATGGAAAACTATTTTGACTTGCGCGTAGACCCTACCCGGCTGGTACCTGAAGCTAAAAGCGTTATTTGCCTAGCCTTCAACTACCATAACCCCGACAAGCAGACCGACCCTGAAGCACCTAAAATTAGCCAATACGCTTATGGCCAGGACTATCATCACGTGGTCAAGACGCGCCTCAAAGCGCTCTTTGCATATATGCAGGAACAGTTTGGCGATATCCACGGCCGCTGCTTTGTGGACAGTGCCCCCGTGCTCGAGCGCGAGTGGGCGCGTCGGGCCGGTATTGGCTGGAATGGGCGCCACACACTGACCATTAACCCTAAGGCGGGCTCCTATTTCTTTCTGTCCGAAATCATTTGCGACCTGGTATTTGCTTACGACGACCCCATCCGAGACCACTGCGGCACCTGCCGTCGCTGTATTGAGGCATGCCCTACTGAGGCCATCAGCCCCACTGGCTATTGGCTCGATGCGTCCAAGTGTATCTCTTATCTGACCATCGAACTGCGGGAAGAAATACCTCCGGAATTCCGAGGCAAGATGGACAACTGGATGTTCGGCTGCGATGTATGTCAACAGGTCTGTCCGTGGAATCGCTTCGCTCGTCGCCATCAGGAGCCGGCTTTTGAACCGCACCCCGATTTGCTCTCTATGACCAAACGCGAGTGGTTGGAAATAACATCCGAGGTCTTCGAAAAGCTATTCCGAAAATCAGCCGTCAAAAGAGCCAAGCTCGAGGGCTTGCAGCGAAATATCCGATTTTTATTTCCGGAGCACGCTCCCTCTGATGAAGAAAATATGTCTAAATGACCGCAACCTCCGTGGACAAAAAGTGTTACTCCGGCTTGTTATAACGTCCATAGCGACTGTGGGGAAAAAATTTTTTTCAATAAGGCTTGCAGATTCCTTAACGATATCTTAAATTGCGGAGTATTTCTTTTTAATCCGCCCCAAGCCAGGTGTCAGGAATTGCACATCACGACTTGCTAATGAGCGACTTACACAGAGACCTGACTCTATCCTCAAATCCAGAAAACGTTCGCCAGGTAGAACCATTTGTTCGAGATTTGGCCTGCCGGTTGAACCTTACTCCTGAACTTCGCGAAGACATCCTTATCAGTCTCACGGAAGCCGTGACAAATGCCATGGTGCACGGCAATCAGAGTGATTGTAACAAACGCGTATGCATCTCGCTGCGGCAACAAAAGGATGTGCTTTCCATTCGAGTTTCCGACGAAGGACCGGGCTTCGATCCCTCGCGTTTGCCCGACCCGACTAGCCCAGAACGCATCGAGGAGTGCGGAGGGCGAGGGATTTTCCTCATGAAGCGGCTTAGCAGCAGGTGTCGCTTTACCGAAGGCGGACGCACTGTAGAAATGCGCTTCAAGCTCCATCGCTCAGAATAATTTATCGACGTATGCCGTTCGAAAAGCCTCCGGAAGGGGTGGAGGAAGGGAGTATTGTCTTTTGTTGGGAAGATGTTCAGTTCGAACTCCGCGCTGAAGAGCCACTGAAAGCGTGGCTCTTAGCCGTTGCTGCTGCTGAAGACGTGCCCGTGCTGGAATTGACTTATATTTTCACTTCCGATGAGTATTTGCGACAAGTCAATGTCGAGTACCTGCAGCACGATTATTACACCGACGTCATCACCTTTCCCTACACACCAGGGGCTGCGCACGGGGATGTATTTATAAGCATAGAGCGTGTGCGAGACAATGCCCAGCAATATGGAGTACCTTTCGAACACGAGTTGAGTCGCGTTATGGTGCACGGTCTGCTTCATTTGGCAGGATACACCGACAAGACAGAGGCTGAGCGAGCTATCATGCAACAAAAAGAGGACGAGCACCTCCGGCAAAACCCACTGCTTGCATCGTCCGTTTAAAAAGCGGCGTTTTGCTCAAATAAACACCCACTACAGCGACACTGCCCAGGGGCAGCGGTTTAGTTTTGGCGCTATAAAACCACCGTCTATGTACCTGCGAAAAATAGCGTTAGCCCTTGTCTTGGTAGCCGCTGCCGGCAATGTCTTCGCTCAAAAGTTTATCCAGCTAGAACGAGCTAATCGAGCGCGCACCGTCAAATTTTATACCGGCAGCGAGCTGACCTACCGGTTTAAGGGTGACCCGATGTGGCATAATTCCCTAATTACGGATGTACGCATGGACGAGCAGCGCGTGGCTTTCGACGGACGCTATTGGCCACTTTCCGAAGTGGATGCTGTTCGGCTTCAATATCCTGGGTTGCTGCGCGCCTCCGGCTCCATGTTGATGGTTTTTGGTGCCTCCTGGGCCGGCTTTTCGCTCATCGGCGCAGCCTTCGACGACTACCCTTTGACGGCTCAGACGGCCATTATTTCTGGCACAGGACTTATTGTAGGGTTTGGGTTAAAGCACTTGTTCAAGCAACGCAACGTTCGTCTCAACGAGCGCCGGCGCTTGCGCGCTGTAGAAATTCCCGTTAGCCTTCCGCTGCGGCCAGGCTACTGAGGTTGTGGCGTTACCCTCGTGCACTAAGGGCAGCACCCATGCCGATGACTTCCGCAAAGACGCCTGCCGCAGTAACTTCTGCTCCTGCCCCTGGCCCTCGCACTACTAGAGGTCGTTCTGAATAACGCTCCGTCGTGAACACTACCATATTATCGCTGCCATCTAACCCATAGAAAGGATGCTGCGGGCCAACGCGTTGCAGACCAATGCAGGCGCGCCCTTGCTCAATGAGGGCCACCCAGCGCAGCACCTGCCCTGCCGCTGCTGCTGCCGAACGCAAGGCCTCAAAATGGTCGTCAAAGCGGCGCAACTCCTCCATAAAAGCCTCTACCGAGGGGGCACCCAGACAATTGGGCGGCAGAAGATTTTCCACAGGGATGTCGTCCAGTTCCAAAGGTAGTCCAACTTCGCGAGCCAGAATAAGCGCCTTGCGTCGGACGTCAGCGCCCGATAGGTCTTCGCGAGGATCGGGCTCCGTAAGTCCCCGCTGACGTGCCTCTTGCACCAAGTCCGAAAAACGCCGACCCTCAGTGAAATGATTAAACAGGAAGGACAGGGTTCCAGAAAGGACGCCTTCGATGCGAAGAATGCGATCGCCTGAGTGAATGAGGTCATTCAGCGTGCTAATGATGGGTAAGCCCGCCCCCACGTTGGTTTCGTATCGCCACAAAGCCCCTCGCCGAGCAGCCACTTGCTTGAGGCGCTCGTATTGCTCCCACGGAGCGGAAGCCGCCAGCTTATTGGGCGTGCTGATGGAGACACTTGCCTCCAAAATGCTTTCATAGTAGTGCGTAATTTCCTCAGCGGCAGTATTGTCAATGAAAATGCTATTGGGCAGATTGAGCTGCTCCATCTGTTCGACGAAGCTCGCCATCGAAAACGGCTGCGAGGCTTGCTCCAGCGCTGTACGCCATTGCTCCAGAGCTATACCCTCTTCGTCAAAGAGCATGCGGCGGCTATTAGCTAGCCCAACTACCCGGATTTCCAGACGTCGGCGTTCACGCAGAAACGTCGCCTGACGGCGAATTTGCTCTAACAACGCGCTTCCGATGAGGCCCGTACCCACGATGAAAAGGTGCAGGCTCTTAGTATCCGAAAGGAAGAAGGCCTCGTGTATGGCGTTCAGGGCTTTAGTTTCATCAATAGCCGGCACCACCACAGAGATGTTCAACTCACTCGAGCCCTGGGCAATAGCCACTACATTGATGCCATTGCGCCCCAACGCCTGAAAGAGCCGCCCCGAAATGCCCGGTGTGTAGCGCATACCCTCGCCTACGATAGCTACTACCGATAGATCATGTTCGGCCCGCGGAGGTTCCACCCACCCATTACGCAGCTCATAGGCAAACTCGCGCTCAACCGCTTGCTGGGCCAACATCGCCTGCTGCGGCGACACAGCGAAGGTGATGCTGCTCTCGCTGGAGCCTTGGGTGATCAGCACTACGTTGACGCCCTCGCGAGCCATAGCGCCAAACAGGCGTGCGGCAATGCCCGGCACACCAAAAAGACCACTGCCTTCCAGCGTAATCAGACTAATTTGGTTAATGCTAGAAATGCCCTTCACCGGCCGTCGATTAGGCTCTGCTAAGGCGGAAGGGCCGATGTACGTTCCTTCAAAAGATGGATTAAACGTGTTTCGAATAAGCAAAGGAATGCCCTTGGTCATGGCTGGGCGAATGGTCGGCGGATAGATGACCTTGGCGCCGAAATGGCTCATCTCCATGGCCTCGCGGTAGCTCATGGTCGGCAAGGTAAACGCCTTCTTTACACGTCGCGGATCCGCTGTCAAAACCCCGTCTACATCAGTCCATATCTCAATGGCTTCCGCGTCCAGAGCCGCACCAAGGATAGCGGCGGTGTAGTCTGAGCCGCCCCGGCCCAAAGTAGTAGTTAAGCCCTCCTCGGTGCTCCCAATAAAGCCAGTAACTGCCTGGATGGTGCCGGGGCATTGAGCATAGTGCTCGCGAATAAGCGTATAAGTCTGCTCAAAATTGACCTGAGCCTGACCAAATTGCGCGCCCGTGCGGATGATGCGCCGCGCGTCCAAGTATTCGGCGGGCAGACCGGCCTGCCGCATGGCATGTGCCAGCAGGAGCGCGGAGTTGCGCTCACCAAAACTCATCGCAAAGTCGAGCGAACGAGCCGATGCCTCACGCAACAGGTACATACCATGCAACACATTGCTTAAGTCCTCAAAATGCTCATTGAGCGCTATTTCAGCAGATGTCCGATTTTCGGGCGTCAGGAGCATCTCCAGGGCTTCGACATGGCGCTGGCGCAGCCTTTCCAAGAGCGACAGATAGGTACCATCGCCGCTTGCAGCGCGCGATGCCGTCTCAATAAGCATGTCGGTTACCTTAGAAAAAGCAGAAAAAACAACGGTGAAGGCCCTACCGCGATGGTGATAATCTACTAATATGGGCAACAACAAGTCTCGGATCGTCTGCGGCGAGCCTACCGACGTGCCGCCAAATTTGAGGACACGCATAATGGTTTTTTGAGAGCAAAAAACGCGAAAAAGGCGGGGAAAAGACTATGTAATTAATAAACTTTGTTAGGCTTCACAGGGAAAAGGCAAGGAGTACAGCTATAGGAAGAAGCCGCCTTAGACGACAAGAAACTTCTGTTTCGAAACTGTCAACAGCCTCCCTTTGATAAAAACAACAGAGTGAAAAAAACTACAGTTGATAATAAACAGACAGCTTGAGAATAGTCATTGCCGCTTGAATAATTTCCCTAAGAATCCTGAGTAAAAAACCAATCAAGACGACGACAATAATTATCCAGATAAAGATTGTGGAGGATAGATGCTCGGTAAGCATTTTATATATGGTGAAAGTGTTTGTGCTGCTGTGCTGCCTACAGACACACGCCTTCCGCTCTACCCTACTCGGCAGGCAACCAAATGAACAAGGGATAAACAGACCGATGGACTTACTCCATTCGTTGACTGTTGCAAATAATGCAACTTTAATTTTTAAATCTACCGTTAAAAATGCTTTGCTGCACCGGAAAGTTCCGCCAAGCGTGATATTAAAAAGCTAACCTGTCTTCAGGCGGTTGCTGAACACAGAAATGCTACTCGCTTATTATGGAGATTTAGCTTGGCGCCTCTGGTGCTTTGCTCTTTAACGGATGGCCTTCCACTCCTCCACATAGGAGCGGCGCAGGATGAGCAAGGAGAGGGCTTCGCGAAAATAAATCAAGTTGAGCCGCAAGTAGCCATATTTTCGAAAGCGACGCGGCGAGTGATGAACGCACAGGCGGTTCAAATAAGCGATATGACCTTGGCGATGTAGCCGATAAAATAGGTTGCAGTCTTCGCCCGCTACGATGGACTCGTTATAGCCTCCAATACGCT
>JBEQAD010000056.1:0-13852 GCA_041640515.1 Saprospiraceae bacterium
TCGCCCCACTGGCGGCCAGTCGCCTTATGTGTTCACCTGGGGCGACAGCCCTGTTTCGGACTCGGTGCGCCAGCAACTCCTGCCAGGGCAGTACGTCGTTGAAGCGCGCGACAGTATCGGATGCGTCCGCCGCGATACGGTGCTGTTGGAACCACTCGAAACACCACCTGTCGGTTTGGCCGTCGTTTTTGATAACGGTGTGTTGCGCGTCACGGCGGGCCAGTGGGCCAGCTATCAGTGGAAGCGCGACAGCGTTCCCATTCCCGGAGCCACAGGGCCGGAGTACGTACCCGTGCAAGATGGCTATTATTCATGTGTACTCGTTTCGGCTGCTCATCAGTGCCGCTACGAGCCCGGTTTGCGCGTCACGGGCATTGTCTCTGTGCTGCAACCCGAAGAAGTGGAGTCTTTCCTGGTTTACCCCAATCCCACGGCGACCCATGCGCGGCTGCTGGTGCGCCTTCGGCAGACTACCGCTGTCTCTTGGGCAGTGCTGGACGCTGCTGGGCGCACCCTCTACCAAGGGGAAGGCGTTGGCCAGGTGGTTGAGGACGAGCTTTCTACGACTCACTGGGCGCCGGCTACGTATTACGTCCGCTTGACTACGCCAACAGGAGCGGTTGTGCGCCCACTCGTGCTCAGGCCGTAGGATGGCAAAAGGGCGAGGAAAGGTGGAAGGCGGCCAGGAGGGATACATCGGCCTGGATGCCATGCCGTACCTTTGTCGGGCGCTTGTTTGGCTGAAGGGCAGAGGCCCGCTGCGCGGAAAAGATGCGCGGATATTTTGCTGAAACGGCGAGTTCTACTTTGGGAAAAAATCTGCTGTCCTCATCGGGCAGATGAAGTTTGAAAGTCTTTGTTAAAACAATAGGTTTTACTGCGAAAGGCCGTGTCATCGTCCACTGTAAACGACCTGCTGCGCCCTCATGCGGAAGTGGCTTATGCTGCTGAGTTGGCTGCCATAGCGCAAGCGGACGAGCGCCCACGCCCGCCAGGGTGGCGGCTGTCGCCGTGGGCAGTGGTTACCTACATCATGGGTGGGCAAGTGGGTGACGTGGTTATTTCGCCCAAATACATCGGGCCGCGGCGGTTAGTGGAGATGGCGGTGGCTACGCTGGCTACCGATAGGGCGCTGTTGTTGTTGGGGCTGCCTGGTACGGCTAAGACGTGGCTGAGCGAGCACCTGTCGGCGGCCATTGCCGGCGATAGCACCTTGTTGGTGCAGGGCACGGCAGGCACTGATGAGGATGCCTTGCGCTACGGTTGGAATTACGCGCGCCTCATTGCTGAAGGTCCTTCGGAGCAAGCCCTGGTGCCCAGTCCGGTGTTAGTAGCAATGCAAACCGGTAAGATTGTACGCATTGAGGAGCTTACGCGGATACCTGCCGACGTCCAGGATGCCCTTATCACGGTCTTGTCGGAAAAAACACTGCCCGTACCTGAGTTAAATATGGAGGTGCAGGCCCGGCGCGGATTTAATTTGATTGCCACGGCTAACGACCGCGATAAGGGTGTACACGAGATGTCGGCCGCCCTGCGCCGTCGGTTTAACACAGTGGTGCTGCCCTTGCCCGCTTCGCTCGACGAAGAGGTGCGCATTGTGCAACAGCGCGTGGCGGAGTTGGGGCGTGTCTTAGAGTTGCCTTCAGGGGCGGCACCGCTGGCTGAAATTCGCCGGTTGGTAACCATCTTTCGCGAGTTGCGCACCGGCAAGACAGAAGATGGGCAGACTAAGCTGAAAAGCCCTACGGCTACGCTCAGCCCAGCGGAAGCCATCTCTGTGATACATCAGGGCCAGGCGCTGGCAGTGCATTTTGGCTCGGGTGTGCTGTCGGCGCGAGATATGGCCGCTGGCTTGCGAGGGGCCGTGGTCAAAGAACCGACGACGGATGCCGTCGTTTGGGCGGAGTACTTGGAAACTGTCGTGCGGCGACGCAAAGAATGGCAAGACCTTTACGAGGCTTGCAAAGACATGGACTCCTGAATGCTATGGGCCGTATAGAGGTGTACGCTGACCTTTTGCAAGCCCGCAGCCGAGGCGAGAAGCGCCTGGCGCTCCTGCTCGACCCGGATAAGTCGCGCTTGAAGCGCCTGGGTCAGATTATCGAAACGGCGGCGGAAGTAGGGGTGGATTATCTCTTTGTCGGCGGCAGTTTGGTGGTCAACGATATGCTCGACGCCTTGCTCGCGGGCGTCCGGGAGCGGTGCTCGGCGCCTATTGTGCTTTTCCCGGGCAATTCTTTTCAGCTCAGTTATCGCGCCGACGCCTTGCTGTTTCTTTCGCTCATCAGCGGGCGCAATGCCGAATTGCTCATTGGCCAGCACGTCATTGCAGCGCCGTTTTTGCGTCGTTCGCCGTTGGAGATTATCTCGACGGGCTACATACTAGTGGATGGCGGCGTGGTGACGTCGGTACAATACATGTCGAACACGCGGCCGATTCCAGCGAACAAGCCCGACATTGCCGCTTGTACGGCTATGGCTGGTGAAATGTTAGGCCTGAAGACCATTTACTTAGATGCCGGCTCGGGTGCCTTTTCGCCGGTGCCGGAGGCCATGATTGAGGCCGTGCGTTCGGCGGTAGAGGTGCCTTTGTTGGTAGGTGGAGGCATACGCACGCCGGAGAAAGTAGCTGCTAACTTGCGCGCCGGTGCGGATGTAGTCGTTGTCGGCACGGCCATTGAGCAGCGGCCAGAGTGCTTAAGCGAATTGATGGCTGCTGTGCGCGAAAGCAGCTCGGGGCGCCGAGACGCATAGTGGTGCTGTGGCGGTTGCCTACCTTCGCCATCCAGAGTTCTTAACCTTACCCCTATGCGTCTTGGAATTGCCCTGCTGATTTGCCTGCTAAGCAGCACCGTTCTGTTTGCCCAGTCTCTTTCTTTCGAGCGTGCGCGCTCGTTTCTGCATTTTGTCAATCCGTTCATTGGCACCGATGCTCACGGACATACTTTTCCGGGGCCTTCCGCACCTTTTGGGATGGTGCAACTCAGCCCCGATACGCGCCTGGAAGGTTGGGATGGCTGTTCGGGCTATCACTACTCCGACCATAAAATCTATGGGTTTAGCCATACGCACCTGAGCGGTACCGGCGTGCCTGATTATTGCGATGTACTCATCCAGCCTTACCTGCGGGATGTTCGCCTCGACCCGGAGGGCTATGCGGCGCCTTTTGATAAGCGCACGGAAAACGCCGAAGCGGGCTATTACTCCGTCGTCCTTAACCCTAACACGGTGGACGAAATCTTGGTCGAACTCACAGCTACAGAGCGCGTGGGCGTGCACCGCTATACGTTTCCGTCCTACCGCGAATTTGCGCACTTGCTCATAGACCTGCGCCACCGCGATGAGGTGCTCACCTCCAGCCTCTCGGTCATCAGCGACCGCGAATTGGTCGGCTATCGAGTATCCAGCGCCTGGGCTAAAGACCAGCGCCTCTACTTCGCTATTCGGTTCTCTCGACCGTTCTATCAGGCGCGCATTTTTGACATGACCCTCGATCCTATTCGCTCGCAGCGCACAGTTACCAGCCGGGCCATTGTCTCGCTGTTGGATTTCCAGAACTACGAAGGTACTCCCATCGTGGTGACGGTCGCCCTTTCGCCGGTGAGTGTGCAGAACGCCCGCCGAAACTTAGATGTGGAGTGCAACCATTTCCATTTTGACTCTGTACGCCTTCAAACGCAGCTGAAATGGGCCGCTCAATTGGCTAAAATAGACGTAGAAGGCGCTGAAAACGAGGACCAGCTCCATACTTTTTACACGGCCCTTTATCATACCATGTTAGCGCCCAATCTCTACTCGGATGTCAACGGCGAATACCGCGGGCGCGACAAGCAAGTGTATAAAGCCGATGGTTTCGACTATTACACCGTCTTTTCTCTGTGGGATACCTATCGGGCAACGCATCCCTTGCTAAACTTGTTGGAGCCTAAGCGTACTGGCGACTTTATTCAGACTTTTCTGCGCCAATACGAACAAGGAGGCCTGCTGCCCGTGTGGGAATTGAGCGCCTGTGAGACAGACTGTATGATTGGCAACCACGCCATCCCAGTCATCGCAGATGCCTGGCGCAAGGGTATCCGCAATTTTGACGGTGCCTTAGCCCTTCGCGCCATGCTTAGCAGCGTCAACCAGGACCGCTACGGCCTTCGCTGGTATAAATCGCTGGGCTACATTCCCTCTGACCAAGAACCGGAGTCGGTGTCGAAAACTCTGGAGTATGCCTTTGACGACTGGTGTGTAGCCCAAATGGCGTTGGCTTTAGGCGAACGCTCGCTAGCCGATACGTTTCTGCGCCGAGCGCAGCAGTACAAGCATCTCTTCGACCCGACTACGCGCTTTTTCCGGGCAAAGAGCAACGGCATTTGGCACACGCCGTTTGATCCCTTTGAGGTGAACTTCAACTACACCGAGGCCAATGCCTGGCAGTATCGCTTTGCTGCGCCGCACGACGTGTCGGGGATGATGCAGCTCTTTGGCGGCCCTGAGCCTTTTGCTCGCGCTCTCGACTCTCTTTTTACTGCTCCAAGCAAGACCACCGGCCGCCAGCAGGCCGATATTACTGGCCTTATTGGCCAGTACGTACAGGGCAATGAACCCAGCCATCACATCGCTTATCTTTACAATTACGCCGGCCAGCCTTGGAAAACCCAACAGCGCGTGCGGCAAATCATGGACGAACTCTACGCTAATCGCCCTGATGGCCTTAGCGGCAACGAAGACTGCGGCCAGATGTCGGCCTGGTACGTTTTCTCTGCCATGGGTTTTTATCCTGTTGTGCCCGGCAGCGATCAGTACGCCATAGGTACGCCGCTTTTTGAAAAGGTGACCCTGCGCCTGGACAATGGCCGCACCTTTGCCGTCCGGGCTCCGGGTGTATCCTCTAAACGCTACTATATTAAGCAGGCTTATTGGAATGGCCAGCCTTGGTCGCGGAGCTGGATCAGTCATGATATGATCGTAGGAGGTGGTGAGCTGCGCCTGGAAATGAGCGACAAGCCCACCTGGTGGGGTAAGGCACCAGCAGACTGGCCTGTGGCAGCTATTGAGGCCGAGCCTGTAGTGCCTATGCCTTTCGTTTACGGCGATGTCAAGCGCGTTTTTGAGGAGAAACAGACTCTTCGCCTTGGCTGCGCTGATCCTTCGGTGGCCATCTACTACACCCTTGACGGCAGCGACCCTGAGCCTGCCACGGCTAGGTACTATGATAGACCTATCGTTATCACCGACAACGCCCAACTGCGCTTCGTAGCGGTGCGCGAGGGCCAACGCAGCCCTATAGAGGAGGCCTCCTTCCTGAAAATGCGCTCTGACTTGCGTGTCGTGCGCATTGCCCACCCCTACAGCCCACAATACACGGGTGGCGGCGATCAGGCGCTGGTGGACCTCCTGCCCGGAGGGGACGACTTTCGCTCTGGCCGCTGGCAAGGCTACGAGGGTACTGATTTGGACGTGGTTGTTGACTTGGGTAGCCCTAAAGCGCTGCATGCGGTGGGCGTCAATTTCCTTCAGGACGAAAACTCGTGGATATTTTTCCCTAAAAAGCTCCGCGTGGAGGTGTCGAACGATGGCAAGGTTTTCCACTCTGCCGGAGAAGCACTCAACCCAGTGCCGCCTACCGCGCCGGGAGCACTTCAGCAGACGTTGCGGGTGCCGTTGGAGAACACTACGGCGCGCTATGTGCGGTTGGTAGGCGAGACGTTGGGTGTCTGCCCGCCTACTCATAAGGGCGCTGGCAGGCCCTGTTGGGTCTTTGCCGATGAGGTTTACGTCGAGTAGTTGCCGATTACGCCGGATATTCGACGAAGTTACGTGGCGTCTCGTAGAGGCGCACGTGCAAATCGTAGTGGTCGGCCAAATGAGCGCGCAGGATGCGCCAAATGACAATGGCGATGTTTTCTGCAGTGGGATTCAGGTGGCGAAATTCCTCGGTGTCCAGGTTCAGGTGTTTGTGGTCGAAGCGTTCTTCCACTTCGCGGCGGATGAGGTTGGCCAGCCAGCCTAAATCTACTACCATACCTGTCTGTGGGTCTATCTCGCCCGTCACCCGGACTTCCAGTTCGTAATTGTGGCCGTGACCATTAGGGTTGTTACACAGGCCGAAAACCTCGCGGTTGCGGGCGTCGTCCCAGGTGGGGTTGTGAAGCCGATGGGCGGCGTTAAAATGGGCTTTGCGAATAACGGCAACTTTCATACAGGGCAGCGTGGAGCATTTTTTTATGTATCTGGCTTGCGAAACAATCCACGGGCTGGGTAGTTGTGAAAGCGAAAAGCACCAACCTGAAGGTAGGTCTATTCGGGCTAAGTTATTCCTTAGCTAAGGAAGAATTTTGCCGCGGCCTCGCTCTTTTTATAAGGAAAGATAATTTACTTGTTGTTGGGCGCAGCTATTTCCTGCTGTGCTCTCGTATTTTTTCAGCAAAAATTACTGCACTGTCTAAACTCAACGGAGAAAAAGAAATCTCATGCTTACACATATTTGTACTCGTTCACTTTAAACAACAAGGTTTTGACTATGGCATCACTTCAACCCTTATCGGTGAGCGCGTTAGGGCATCGGCGCGCGGCGCATTTGCTGCGGCGCACGAGCTTTCGCTACACCCGCGCGCGCGTAGACCAGTTAGCTGCTATGCCGGCAGATAAAGCCGTCGATACGTTGCTTCAGCCTTATCCCTTGCGAAGACAACAGCCTTCATACCCTGGCTCTAACGGCAACGTTACCTGGCTGCTCCCACCTGGGCAATCGCAACCAGCTCAGAATTTTATCTTGCGCGGCTATGTTATGGGATGGTGGGTCAGTGAGGCCCTCCACGACGAGGGTATTGTTCACCGGATGATGCTGTTTCTGCACCAGCATTTGATTGTTACAGCTGACTCCTCAAGCAATGCGTGCTTTTTTGACTATTTGACGCTGTTGCGCTGGGCGGCACTGGGTAATTTCAAAAAGTTGGTTACGAAAATAGTCACCGACAACTGTATGTTGCGGTACCTGAATAACCAGCAAAACACAAAGACCAGCCCAAATGAGAACTTTGCCCGGGAGTTTTTTGAACTGTTTACTATCGGCAAAGGGCCGCAAATTGGCCCAGAAGACTACACACACTACACTGAGCACGACGTTGTGCAGGCGGCGCGCGTGTTCACCGGGTTTCGGGAACGCGGTCAGCGGGACGTAGTGGACCCAGAGACGGGTATCCCACGGGGTATCCCAGTGATTTCCCAGCACGACACTGGAAGCAAGACTTTCAGCAGCAAGTTCCAGCATACCACTATCCAGGGGGCGACTACCGCTAACGGTATGTGGACTGAACTGAATACTTTTGTAGACATGGTCTTTGCTCAGCCGGAGGTAGCGCGTCTATTTTGTCGGCGGATGTATCGCTTCTTCGTTGGGCGTCACATCACGCCCGAAATTGAGAGCGATATCATTGAGCCACTGGCGCAAACCTTCCGCGCCAGTGGGTACGAAATCAAGCCTGTTTTACAGCAATTGCTGCAAAGCCGGCATTTTTACGATGAGGATGATGCTGAAACGGGCGATGAAATTATCGGAGGTATGATTCGCTCGCCATTGGATACTACGCTGCAGATGCTGTCTTTTTTTAACGTGCCTTTGCCCAACCCAGAGGTAGACCCCAAGGGTCACTATGAAGACCTTTGCTCGTTAGGCATCCTCCGGCGTGTGATGCTAGCGGCGGGTTTTCCGCTCTTCTTTGCCAATGACGTGGCCGGCTATCCAGCCTACTATCAAGAGCCGGAGTATAGTCGCCAGTGGTTCAACTCGAGCACAATTATCGCCCGCTACAAGTTTCCGGAGCAGTTGCTCACTGGGCGTATGCGCATGGGTGATAATCCCAACTTGCGGGTGTTTTTTCAATTAGACATAGTAGTGTGGGTGCGCAACAGCGGCTTTTTCTCTGATCCTGCCGACCCCCATGCGTTGGTAGAGGAGCTGCTTCGCTACTTGTTGCCAGCGCCCGTTAGTGCCGAGCGGTTTAACTATTTTTACGAAGATGTTTTCCTGAACCACCTACCACCCTACGATTGGACGTATGAGTGGCAAACCTATCTGCAGACCAACAACGCAACGGAGGTGCGCATTCCTTTAGAGCGTTTGCTGAAAGCCATACTCTATTCGCAGGAGTTCCAGACGTTCTGAAAAACGCCTATTTTCCTATCGTTTACTTTCATTTTACCACCACTCAACTATGAAACGGAGAGATTTTCTCAAGATAATGCCTGCCGCTGGCATCTCTTCTTTTGTGCTCAACGGCTTTTCCATGCGCCCCTTTGCCAATAGCCGCTTGGCTAAGATTATTGGTAGATGCGACGATATCCAGGAGCGCGCTCTGGTGCTCATTCAACTCAAAGGCGGCAACGACGGACTGAATAACCTGGTGCCCATTGCCCAGTACGACCGCTACCGGGCTCTGCGACCCACCACAGGCCTGCTGGAAGGCGCCTGGATAGAGTTGGACAGTACGCTCAAAGACGGCAAGCGCATAGGGCTACACCCGGCTATGACAGCCCTGAAAGACCTCTACGACCGAGGGTGGCTTAGTATCGTGCAAGGTGTGGGCTACCCGAACCCTAACCAGTCGCACTTCAAGAGTACCGACCTGTGGCTTACCGGTGGTGACGGCACACCCGCCAATTACAGCATTGGCTCGGGCTGGATGGGGCGCGCTTTGCAGGCTCTCTTCCCCGATGTGGAAGGTGCCCCGACGCCTACTATGCCCGATCCGCTGGGTATCCAGGTTGGCGATACTAACCCTTCGCTAGGCTTCCACTCGGAGTCCGAACATCAGAATGCCATCAACCTCAGTGGCCAGGACCCAGCCGGCTTCTACTCGCTGATACAAACCATCGGCGGCGCTCCGGTGCTGGACGTCCCCGACAGCGAGCACGGCGAAGAATTGGCCTACATCATGTCGGTAGAGCGCAGTGTCAATCAGTACGCCAAGCGCATTACCGAGGTGTTCAATGCCGGCACGAACGCCGGCACTTATCCAAACACTTCTTTGGCCAACCAATTGAAAACTATTGCTCGTCTCTTGCGAGGCGGCAGCCGCACCAAGATTTTCCTCTGTAACATAGGTGGCTTTGACACCCACAACGCACAGGTGGACTCGGGCAATACAGCCTTGGGTACACATGCCGAGCTGCTCAGGACGCTTTCGGAGGCCATTCGTTCCTTCCTGGAGGACTTGGAAAAAATGTCTATCGGCCATAAAGCTGTCGTGTGCACTTTCTCTGAGTTTGGCCGCTGCGCTGCCGAGAACGGCTCCTTTGGCACCGACCACGGCACGCTGGCGCCTATGTACATTGCTGGTAAAGGAGTCAACCCAGGCGTCCTGGGTACTAACGTCAACCTTAGCGACCTGACCAGCGATAACCAGCTCAAAGGCATCCAACACGACTATCGCCAGGTCTTTGCCACCTTGTTGCAGGATTGGCTCGGCGCCAATGATTGGGTTATCGGCAAAAGTCGCTTTTCAGCCTATGCCAAGGTACCGCTCATCAGCCCGGCATATGCGGTAGACCCTCAGTGCTACTACGGCGGCACAACCACTATTCTGGACGATTTCGAAACCATTGGCGAAAAACTGCAGCTTTATCCCAACCCCGCGCGCATTACGAGCGAAGTGCTTTTCCACTCGACGGATGCCTATGAGGCGCATCTCAGTGTCCACAGTTTGGGCGGCTCGTTGCTGCACTTCCAGCGCGTGCAGGTCGTGCCGGGTGACAATGCTTTCCTTCTGGATGTCTTCGACATGCCTGCGGGTACTTACGTCGTGCGTCTGGAAAATGCACTCACTGGTGCTGCTAAGGTAGCCAAGATGAGCGTCGTCCGATAGCGCGCCTGCAGGAAACTGTAGATTGCCCGAGTGGGTTGGTGCTTTTGATTGAGCCAGACCGAAAAAACAAGAGCCGGCAGTGCGAGGGTGCACGGCCGGCTCGGCGCTTTCTTACAGTATATCCGCAGTGTGTGTATGAAAAAGATAAGGTGATTTTCAAAAACAGCCCCCCTCCCTCTCTCATTTGAAAGGGCCGGAGGGCCCCCGCCTTCGGTTTATTCTCTATCACCGCCTTCGCGGTGCTTTTTTCGATGCTTTAGTCCTTTTACGACGGAGTGACTCTAACGTCACCGCTTACTCCTTTCGAACACTTATTTCTGGGCACAAATATATGACCTTTTTCCACAAAAAAAAAATACAAGCCTTTTTCTTTAAAAAAACGCCGTTTTCTAAAAATGAGGTTTTGTCGCTATTTGCCTGCAGATGGTTCATGTTGGCTTTTCTTTGGCGCGGGTGCTCTAGGGTTTGTGGCTATTTTTGCCCAAAACATCAAAAACATGAGTAAGCTATTGACGCTTTGGCTGTGCCTGGCTGCCGTCTCTACTGGTGCTCAGAACGCATGGCAAACCTTGCAGCAGCTCACCGGCACCTGGAAAGACCTGCACCACCATACGGTAGAGCAGTGGGTGCGGACAGCGCCCGACACACTACAAGGTACCGTTTACATCCTGACCCAGGAAGGGTCATTTGTGCGCGAGCGCATGACGCTATTTTGCCGGCCAGATGGCCGCATCGTTTACCGCACCCCCGCCTTCAAACCGCAGGCAGACGCAATAGTAGACTTCCCATTGGTGTTCTTTTCAGCCTCCTCGTGGACGTTTGAGAATGAGAAAAATGCCTTTCCCAGTGCAATCGAGTACTGGCTGTTGGACAGCACCACTGTGCGCGTAACGATGAGCGGCCTGGAAGGAGAGCCAATGGAAAGGACGTTTAGCCGGGTGAGTGAAGAAATATTGCGTCCGCGCCCATCGCTGCGTGGCTATGAAGTTCTGGTGTGCAATCGCAAGGGTGCTGCCATTGAGCGCTTCGATGCGTACACGGGGGAATATCTCGGGCGGCTTTATGCGGGGGCGGTGCACCATCTCTGTGCGGGGTCTAGCAACTACCTATATGCAGCGGTCATGGGCACACAGCCCTCAGTTTTGCGAATAGATCTGGCAAGCCCGGGCGGCGCTCAGCCATTTTCCAGCGGGTACTCGTTGCAAGCGCCGGCTTGTCTGGCTTTTGGCCCTGATGGCCACCTGTACACTGCGGAAAAGACTGGCGAAGTACTCTGTTTCGATGGCACCTCTGGTCGTTTTGTTCGCAAGGTCGCGGAAGGTTTAGCCGACCCTGTAGCACTAGCATGGGATGAGCGCGGGCAGCTCTATGCCGCTTGTGCGGGTGGGCGCGGCGTATGGCTGGTGCCTTTAGATGGATCAGCAGGTCGCTGCGTAACACCGGAGCGAGGGCTGAAGGCGCCAACATCGCTGGGTTTTACGCCCAGCGGCGAGATGGTGGTGGCCGATGCGGATGAAATTTCCATCAAGCGCTTCAGGCGAGTGGGCGACACCTGGGCGTATGCAGGTCCCTTGGCCACTGGTTTTGGCTGGGCTGAAGGCCTTGCCGTTGGCCCCGACGGCTTTCTCTATGGTTGCGACGCCCGGATGAATCTGGTCAAAAAAATAGACCCCTCTAGTGGCGATGACGTGGGTATTTATTTGGGCAGCCATGTCCTCAATGGCCCGGCTTCACTGGTTTTTTGGAAGAAAAATGGAAAATAGAACATGCGGTCTCATACCGGGGAGCGAACGCTTATTCATATCGCAGCGCCTCGATGGGGTCGAGGCGGGCTGCTTTGAGGGCGGGGTAAAAGCCCGAGGCAATGCCAACAAGCATGCACAACACAAAGCCGAGCAGTATCCATGCCCAAGGCACGAGGAAGGTACCGCCAAGGAGGAGGGTGACCACATTACCCACTATAATGCCTAAGGCGATACCTGCTACGCCGCCCATTTGACAAATGAGGACAGCCTCAGTGAGGAATTGGTTGAGGATGTTTTGGCGAGTGGCCCCCAGTGCCTTGTAAATGCCGATTTCGCGCGTGCGCTCGGTGACGCTCACGAGCATGATGTTCATGAGCCCGATAGCGGCACCTAATAGGGTCATTAGCCCAATGGCAATAGTGGCTAAGCGCAGGTTGGTGGTGTTTTCCTTAAAAATGGCAACAAGGCTGTCGCTGGCAAAAATTTCGAAATCGTCTTCCTGACCGGGGCGCAGCCCGCGAATCTGGCGGAAGAGGCCAGCGGCCTCAGATTTGGCTTCTTCCAGGTCAGGGGCGTGGTGGACAGAGACGACCAGATCGTAATTGGTCTCGGCCGTTCCATATTGAGCGCGCACATTGGCGAGCGGTGCATAGACGGCGCGGTCAGCTTGGCTGTTCATAGCTGCGCCTTTGGAATGCAACACACCGACTACGCGATATCGCCGGCTCCCAACGAGCACTATCTGGTCGAGTGCACGCTCAGGTTGGTCGTCGAAGAGGATTTTCACGATTTCTCGCCCCAAGATAATCTTACTATGGCCATCTTCTACTTCCGCTTTGGAGAAGTTACGCCCAAATTCGATGTCCAGCCCTTTGACGGCGAAATAGTTTTCATCTACGCCTATAAGGCTGATGTTTGGGTTGCTCTTTTCTGCACCAAACTTCACGGTGGCCAAGTTGGTCGCCTCCAGGGAAATGGACACATAGGCGGGAAAATCGAAGCGTTCTTTGAAGCGCATCGCCTGTTCGAAGGAGATGGGCTCGCTCTGCTTTTGGCGGATGCCGCCGCGGCTGCCGCGCACGGTACCCCATTTCTGGTTGATGCTGAATGAATGAGCACCTAAGCCGGAGAAGCTATCGTTAAGCGAGTTGGCGATGGCATCAATGGCCGTAAGAATGCCTACTAATGCCATAATGCCAAAGGCGATGATGGACAGGGTCAGCCCCGCGCGCAACAAGTTGGCGCGAATGTTTCGAAGGGCCAGCAGTAGAATTTCCGAAAACGGCATAAAATCTCCCGTCGTTAGAGGGTTTGGGCGTTGTGTCTGCGCCTTTCAAAGGTAGGGTGAGCGCCGCTGTTGGTGCCTCCTTTTTGAGCAGCGAGATGGTTTCTTCGATAAATGGGCGCTCTGCTTCGAGCACCGACGGAGAATACCTCTCGCTTATCTTTGCTAAAATATCCGCGTTTTCCCATCACATGAACGCCTCAAGCCTCCTCTTGCTGCTGTTAGTGGCCAGTTTGAACACCCACGGCCAGACGCTG
Source organism: Saprospiraceae bacterium (assembly GCA_041640515.1). GTDB lineage: Bacteria > Bacteroidota > Bacteroidia > Chitinophagales > Saprospiraceae > M3007. The sequence continues at coordinate 13,145 of JBEQAD010000056.1, forward strand.
TCGAGTGTTCACACCCGCTGGAGCAACTCTTTTGTCGAATGGGAACTGTATGCCTATGCTTCCGACGAGACAGCCTACGACGAGGAAGAAGGCGAAGTGCCCGAAGAAGTCTTTTGGGGCGAGTTGAAACTCCGCTGGTTGCCCCTGCGCGAAAACTGGGCGGAGTGGGAGTTTTCCACACCTGAAGAAGAAGGCACCATTCGCATGAAGTGGAAAGACGACCCTACCCAGTGGGAATTGCGCACCTATCGCGGCGCTGTGGTTACCATGCGCACCCTATGGCCCAACGACTTCACCGAGTGGCGCATCACCAACAACAATTTCGACCTCACCCTGCGTAGTCGCTGGAAAAACCAGCTGAACGAGTGGCTCGTGGACGATACCGCCCGCGGTACCTTTCACATGTACATGTACCTCGAAAATGACCCGCGCGACTGGGCTATTGATGACAAACTGCATTCTTCCGTCAGTGCACCCATGAGAATGGCCCTCATTTTCTTAGTGCTCTTCCACTCGTCGCCGCGCTTTTAAGTGTTTTGCAGGTCTCTTCCAGCAGCCGTTTCAAGGGTGAAGCACGATCAAGCGCCAGGGCAGCGATGTGCCTTGTGGGCTTTGCAGCCGGAGGAGATAAGTGCCTGCCGGCCAGTGTGCCGTGGAAAGGGTGAGGCCCCCCGAGGCGCTCGCCCCCACCGGCCAGCGACCAACCAG
>JBEQAD010000057.1:0-13758 GCA_041640515.1 Saprospiraceae bacterium
TAATGTTTTTTCAAAAAAACTGCCCGTCGTCCAGGCAACGGGCAGCGGCTTGATTTTGAGTGACTCCGAGAGGACTCGAACCTCTAACCTTCTGATCCGTAGTCAGATGCTCTATCCATTAAGCTACGGAGCCAAACCCTTATTTCGGGCTGCAAAGGTAAAGTGAAGCCCGTCTGTCGTACAAGAGTTTTTTTATTTTTTTATAAACTTTACCGAGCGCCAGACCTCGTTGCGGCCGAAGGAGAGGCTGTAAACGCCTCTGGGCAGGCTGGCGACGTTGTGTTTCCAAAGGTTGGTGGAGAAGGGCTCTGGAGTAAACGTGCCCTCATAAACCTGCTGGCCGAGCATGTTGAAAATGCGCACCTGATAGGGCGAGTAAGAAGGTGCCTGAAGGCGCACCTGAATTTCATCGCTCGCTGGATTGGGCTGCAGCCAAAGAATTTCCAGCGGGCCGAGCGGATTGCCGTTGCAGAGCTCCTGAACGCGCCGCACCGCGCTGGCCACATTCAAGCGTCCGCCGGTCGTGGTGATGTTGGCCAACGTAGGCTCGGGAGTAATGCTTTCCAGCAACACGTCGCGCACGCGCCGAGCACAGACCGCCGGGTTGGAGAGGGCATCGCCGACAAATGTGCTGCAGGGCAGGCTATACAGTAGTGCCACTGCGCCTGTAACGTGCGGCGTGGCGGCAGAAGTGCCGTTGAAGATCCCGTACGTTGGGTCGTTGTTGTTGCTTCGCGTGGTGTACGTGCCGTCGCCCGGAGCGCCTAGGTCTACGTAGGTGCGGCCGTAGCCGGTTTCGTTGATTTTGCGCCCAGCGACGTCCACGTTGTTAACAACAATAAGGAACTCACTGGGGCAGGTGCTGGGCATATCTCCAGCGACATCTACATTGACGTTTTGGTTAGACGTGGCTCCGATGCTAAGGATGCCGAGTTTGCCCAGAGAGTCGTACACCGGGCACCACAAGGGGAAGTCTTTGGGCCAGGCGCGGTCAATGCCAAAGGAAGCATTGGTGGCCACGACAAACGCTCCTTTTGTTCCCTGCGTTTCGTTGTACAAGCGGCGCATGGTGGCGGCGTAGTAATAGCCTCCTACAATTTCGTCTTCGTAGGTGATGTCGGCTAGATTCATGAGCCGGACATTCCAGTTGATCCCCGACACGCCGAGGCTATTATTGCCTTTGGCGCCGATGATGCCGTTAACGGCCGTCCCGTGGAAGCCTGGCGTCCCGGGGTCGTCGTTGTTCTTGCGCGGATTCCACCCTCGGAAATCGTCCACGTAGCCGTTCCCATCGTCATCTTTTCCGTTGTTAGGGGTCTCCTTACAGTTAAAACAAAAATTGGGGGCTAAGTCAGGGTGAGAGCGTAGGGCGCCTTTCTCCAGAACGGCTACCACGATGGTATCGCCGCGGAGTGTTGTGCCGCCGGTAGAGATATCCCAGGCGTCGGGCATGCCGATGAGCACGAAGCCTGTTTGCCGGCTCCATTCCGGGTCGTTCGGAAACGTCGCCCGCTCCTCGGCGCGATGGTTCCATTGGGCTGCAGTCACATCGGGATGCCGCCGCGCCGCTGCCAGCAGTGCTTCGGCGCTGCTGGCATTCTCATCGAAGCCCAGCAGGTATATGTGCCACCCTGGGGCCACCGTTTTCTTCCACGTTAGTGCTGCCTCGGCAGGCAGTGCACTACCGAGCTGATGCAGTACTGTAGCAGGTGATGCTTCCGGGCGCAATTGGACAAGCATCTCTCCGCTGCGCCGTTCGGGTTGGGCAGAAAGGCGCGTCAGGGCCAACAGGCAGGGGAGAAAGAGTAGGCTTTTTTTAAGAAAAGTCATGGCGGCGTACGTGGTTATTTAGAAAAATGGGCGTAGCCTAAAAACGCTGCATCCATTGTATGCCATGACGCATTTTGCAGCTCTGGCGTTGGCAGCGTGCGTAGGATATCCTCGGCTTAAAAAACAGGGCACTCGGCTATTTTTGGCGGTACTTTGCCTCAAATCGCCGCTGCAACTGCTTGTGCTTGTCGTCTAAGTTGACTTCGCGCCCTTGAATGAAGGCCGCAATGACCTGGTTGGTCCGCATGTCGAGCGCGTCGCCTTCGCTGATGAAGAGCGTAGCGTCCTTACCCACTTCGAGTGAACCGACGCGGTTGGCCACGCCTAACACGACGGCTGGTGTCAGCGTGATGGCCTGTACCGCTGCTTCATAGGGCAGACCATAGCCTACCGCTTGGCCAGCCTCAAAAGGCAAGTTGCGCTGTTGCCAAGCTGCTTCCGAAGCAAGGACGAAAGGAATGCCGGCGGCATGCAGGAGGGCTGGCGTTTTGTAGGGTTGGTCAATGTCTTCGTCGTCGCGGAAGGGCAGTCGGTGCGTCTGCGTCAGGATGACGGCTACTTGGTGCTGGCGCAAAAAGTCGGTGATGAGCCAAGCATCAGCAGCGCCTACCAATACGGGTCGCACCTGCATCTGCTCGGCAAATAGAACGGCTTCCTGCATGGTACGCGCATGCTCGGTATGGATATACAAGTTCTGCTTGCCGGCGAACAGCTCGCGCATTGCTTCGAAGCGCGGATTTTTCACCGTTGGAGAGGTTGTTTGGCAATACGCTTTGGCCTCAGCAAAAAACTGGCGTATCTCCCTGACGCTTTTCTCGTAAGTATCCTGCGGCTGCTGTTCCTGGTTCGGCGGACTAAACGGAAAAGCCCGGCGTGGGCGCGGTGAGGGCCAGTTGAGGTGGAGACCTTCTTCTGCCCGCAGGGCGGCATCTTCCCAGCTCCAAGCGTCCAATTGGACCACAGCAGACGTGCCGGACACTATTCCACCCGTGGGCACCACTTGTGCTAATAGTACTCCATTAGAGCGCACGGTAGGCGTGATGTCGGAGTCGGTGTTATAGGCAACAATAGCCCGAGCGTTGGGATTGTATTCGCCAATTTCGCTGAAATCCTGTGTTGCGCGTACGGCTTCGACTTCCACCAAACCTAAGCGGCTGTTGGTTGCTATAAAACCTGGGTACACGTGCTTGCCGGCGGCATCGAAAATGCGGTTATACTTGGAGCGGTCAATGCGCACCGCAGTAGCATCGGCTACGAGCGTGAGCCGGCCTGCCTCGAAGGCGATAGCACTGTTTGGAATAACCTGTCCGTTGCCAAGGTGCGCTGTAGCGCCTAAGATGAGCACGCTACCACGCTGCGGAGGGGCAGGCACAGGAGGTTGTCCGGCTGCTGCTAAGCCAGCCAGAAGGAATAGGGTAGCAAGAGTAATTTTTAGCATAACCGAGATTTTGTGTTCATGAAGAAGTTGGGTGATGATACCGTGCCGTAGAATCTTCAAAAGTAAGCGCCCTTTATACCAAAAGCTACTTAATGGTGCAAGTCAGAACGGTACGGCCTTCGATGAGGCCTTCCAACACATCGCCGACGCTGACCGGCCCCACGCCAGCAGGGGTGCCGGTAAAGATCAAGTCGCCCTTTTGCAGGGTGAAATAGCGCGAAAGGTGCACAATAAGCATTTCAAAAGGAAAGATCAGGTCGCGGGTATGCCCGTCCTGTACAACTACGCCATTCTTTTTCAACTGAAAATGAATGTTCTGGGCGTCAGGTAATTCCGAGAGAGGAATCCATGGGCTAATAGGCGCCGAATGGTCGAAAGCCTTAGCAATTTCCCAAGGATGCCCCTTTTGTTTGAGGCGTTCCTGCAAGTCACGCGCCGTAAAGTCGATGCCGAAAGCTATGGCGTCGTAGTAGCGATGCGCAAAGGCTGGTTGCACGGAACGGCCATTTTTACATATGCGCAAGACAATTTCACCCTCGTAGTGTAGGTCGTGCGTAAATGGTGGATAATACAGGGGCTTGTTGTTAACCACTAAAGCCGTAGGCGGCTTCATGAAAATGAGCGGCTCTGTTGGTATCGGGTTGTTCAGTTCCTTAGCGTGGTCGACGTAATTACGCCCTATGCAGAAAATCTTCATGAGGCGAAAATAGAAAGGTCTGCCCAAGCGCAGATGCTGGGCATCTACTTGTAGATCTTCTTAAGCCGGTCGAGCTGACGTTTCTCGTCACGCTGTTTGATGCTCTCGCGCTTGTCAAATGCCTTCTTACCTACAGCCAGTGCGATGTGGACTTTGGCAAGGCCTCGCTCGTTGAAAGCAATTTTGACAGGGACGATGGTGAAGCCCTTTTCTCGCACACGGCGTTCCAGTTTGCGCAGTTCACTCTTGCGCAGCAGCAGCTTTCGCAGTCGGCGCGGATCGTGGTTTTGGTCACTGCCGTAGTCGTACTCTGCAATATGCAAGTTGCGTATCCACAGCTCGCCCTGCTCAAAGACACAGTAGGCGTCTGTAAGATTGGCGTTTCCTGCGCGCAGGCTTTTGACCTCTGTGCCCGTTAGTGCGATACCTGCTACGTACTCTTGTACGAAGTGATACTCGTAAGGAGCCCGCCGGTTAATGATTTCGGCCGGTGCTTTTTTGGTGCTCTTCTTCGACATAGCACGCCTCAGGCTTTAAGTGCAGGCAGGCCGATAAGCTCGCGCACTTCTTGCAGCGTTTGGCGGGCGCGTTCGCGAATGGCCGCGCTGCTGGCTTCTATTTGTGCTTTTACCTTTTTTTTCTCTGCCTGTAGGTGGTGCAGGCGCTCGCGCAGAGCAGTGGTGAGGGCCGACAAAGCGTCGGCCACGGTTTCCTTCAGGTCGCTGTAACGGAGTTTTCCGCTTTCGTAATCTGCCATTAGGGCGTTGTAGGCATCCATCTGGCCACAAGCGCGTAAGATTTCAAACAGATTAGCCACGCCAGGGCTCATTTCTCCTTGAGGCGTATTGCCTGTGTCTGTTACTGCCGAGCGAATTTGCTTGCGAAGGTGTGCTTCCTCACTAAAGAGATTGATGTAGTGCTTTTCGCCCAAGCTTTTGCTCATCTTGCGCGTCGGGTCGGCGGGTGAGAGGATTTTGGGCGTATGGGTAAACAGCGGCTCTGGAAGTGGAAAGTAGTCGCGCCCGAACTGATAATTGAAGCGTTGAGCGATGTTGCGCGAAAGCTCCAGGTGCTGCTCCTGGTCTTTACCTACTGGCACATAGTGCGCGTGGTAGAGGAGAATGTCGGCTGCTTGTAAAACGGGATAGGTAAATAATCCTGCGCTGATAAAGGCATCTTTATCAGCTTCTTTAAGCTGGTCTGTCTTGTCCTTAAATTGGGTCATGCGCGTCAATTCGCCGTAGGAAGTGACACAGCCTAATATCCAAGCCAGCTCTGTGTGTTCAGGCACTAAACTCTGAATGAAAAGATTTTCGGGTTTGATGCCGCAGGCCAGCAATCGAAAGGCCATGTTCCAGGTGTTTTCGCGTAACTTATCCGGTTTATAAGGCATGGTCATGGAGTGATAATCTACCACGCAGAAATAGCAGCGGTACTCCTCTTGCAAACGCACCCAGTTCTGTACTGCGCCAAAATAGTTGCCGATATGTAGGTCACCCGTAGGCTGAATGCCGGATAAGACATTTTTCATAACGATGAGATGATCAGATGGTTGCGATGACAGATATTTCCACATTGACAAAGCGAGGCAACTCAGCCACCTGCACCAATTCACGGGCAGGCGCCCACTCAGGCTGGAAGTACTCGCTGTAAACGGCATTGATGCGGCTAAACTGGTTAATATCCTTGACAAAAACCGTAGCCTTAAGCACTTGGGGCAGGCCAGAACCTGCGGCCTCTAAAATAGCTTTAAGGTTGCGCAAGACCTGGTGGGTTTCCGCCTCAATGCTGTCGAGCACCAATTCGCCACTTTCCGGATGAAGAGCTATTTGACCCGAGACAAAAAGCAAATTGCCTGCGCGCACGGCCTGATTGTAGGGCCCAATAGGCGCAGGAGCGTTAGGGGTATGGATGATTTGCTTCATGCAAGCAGAATATTAGGTTGGTAAACAAGCATCATCTGCCAGCACATACCAAGCGCCAGCAGATGATGCTCGAGCGAAAGAGACGCTCCAAGATGGAAAAAAAAGGAGTAGACAGAGCCGCGCCTATGCTCCCCCTGTTTCTCCTTCGCTGCCTCTGTTGTAGGCAACCAACAGGTGGCCGCGGTAATAGAGATTGCCGTCCACGCTGTAAGCATGATGGCGCAGGTGGATTTCCCCCGTTTTCGAGCAGGACGAGAGCGTGGGCAATGGTGCCTTGTAGTGGGTACGGCGAGCACGCTTGCGGCGCTTGGAATGCCGCCATTTAGGGTTGGGCATATGCGAATACTTTTAATTTTTTACAGCCAAAAAATGGGTGATTTATTGTAAATTTTTCAATGATTCCCAAATAGAATTAGTTGGGCGTTCCGAAGAGGCTTTCAAGATATTTAGCACTTCCTGGTTGCATGGCGGCGGATTTTCAGCTTCGCAATTGTAAACGTTCGTCAGCGGCAAAGCCAACATAGCAAATTCGTATAGGTAGGGCGCTAATTGAAATTCCGAAGCTTCGCGCGATAAGAAAATCACTTCATCGGCATCCTCCATCTCTTCGGCCACGCCAAACTTGATGATGAGCTGCCGCGCCTCTTCGTTCAGAGGTAATCGAATGGGCGCCATACAGCGGTCGCAGGTGGTTTGTGTGTAGCCCGACACGCGAAACGCTATGATGATTAAACTAGGGCGTTTGTCCACAGAAACCTGGGCCTCAGCAACACCCTCCCGAATGAGTGAACCTTCAAAATGCCTAAAAAACTCGCAATCCAGCGTGTAATGATACTCGTGTAGGCCTGTTTTCAGCCCCTGGATGGGAATAATATAGGCAGAGAGAGGGTCCATCACTCGGCAAATTAAAATTGGGCTGCAAAGGTAGAGGGCTGGCCTATAAATGCCAAAGGTTTTTTTTAAAGCGGTAGCGTTTAACCTACTTCTGAAAGAATGGCGAACCACCACCGCCGTTTGTCAGGGTTGCTGTTGGTCTTTGGGTAAGTCGTCGGGCGGTGGAATAGGCTCAATATCTAATTCTTCGATGCGAGGCTCTGTTGGCGGAGAGCGCGTCTCGATTTCTTCGTACTCGATATACTCGCCTTCGTTGGCATAAGGTGAGTGGCCTGAAGCTGTCGGCCCGAAGACTTGTTCCATTTGCCGATAGCCTAAAGCTCGTAAGAACACATAGAGCGCCGTAATGGGATACAGCACTGCCGCTAGCACGGCCATCAGTAGGCCAGACAGCGGGCGCTCCAGCAACATCGCCCAGAATTCACGGAGGGTGTCCCACACTGCGCGCCAGTTAAGCACGATAGCCACCAGAATGAGCACTGGCGAGATAATGTACAAGACATAAAGGATTGCCCGTAAAAAGTAGAAAAGCAGCACTAAAGCTAAGGCACCTACCAGAAAACACCCCCAGCCACCGCTGTAACGCGCGTAAATCATTTTTTTCGATCCAAAAATTAATGCACAAAAGTACGCTAAGCGCTCGGCCACCGCCGAAATATGTCTTGCCATTTTCACAGGAGCCTTTCTCTCTATTGCGGCACGCACGCTTATTCATTGTTGCTGATTCCATTGGCGCAAACGGCGTTCGTAGCGTTTGCGGTTGATAGGCCAGAGTGACTCATCCACCCGGGCTTCGATGCGCTCATCAGCACCGTTGAGCAAGCGCGGGAAAAAATCAAGTCCCGTTAGCGTTTCTACCTCATCTACTGGGCAGGCGTAATCCATCAAAGGTGCACTGCTAGTGGCGTTGGGAATGACAAATGCAATGGCACTGCGCTGCTGAGGAGCCAGGACGACCTTGTAGAAGTCAGAAGGGACGGTTACTTTATTGAAGCCAATTTTACTCAGCCCAGGGCGGGTGAGCACTGGGCCCGTAACCACATAGAGGAGGCCCATGCGCTTTGCCCAGTCACGGACGTTTTCCTCTAATTCGCGCCATATTCCCCCGTTAAAAGCACGCACCTGAGGGCTGATGTTGCTCATTAAAAATGTTTCATCCATGGCGACCGCGTCGAAAGCCATGTCGGCTGCTGGCACTAAATGACCGCGGTCGTATCCGCTGCCGCTATAGTCGCGAGGCGTAGCGCTCTCAGTGCGCACAGCAGGGTCGGGGCGGAAAGTGCCCGAGCGCTCTACCCATGGTTGCTCTAGGCGCTCACGCAAAAGCTCGTAAGCGACCCACTCCGCCTGTTCGTCGTCTTCCGAATACGATAAAGCATAATAAGTATGCCGAACGATGGCGCCAGTGGTACTGGTTGGCAAAATCTCGTTTGGAACGAGGCTGCTATCTGCTATGGGTATAGCCGGAGGCTGGGGTAAGGGTAGGGGCGTTTCGCGTCTACTGTCGCTAAATTGCTGGAATATCCAGAAGGTAATGCCCGCCAATAAAGCAAAGAGGCTCGTTTTGAACCAGAAGCCATCGTCGGACTTGGAAGGGTTTTTGTATTCGTATCTGCTCATGATGTGAGCGAAGATAAGTCGATTTTCTCATTAGCGCGTGCTTACGGCACCCAGAGGAAATTGACCAGCTGCCCGCCGTCTCCGCGTATTTTTATTCGAAATTTGCAGTGTTTACGCATTGCCTCGCTAAGGGCAGTAGCTGCGCAGATTTATCTTCTCCTCTTGCATAAAAGCCGATACTATTATTATGTGGTTCTTTCGTGTTCTGGGTTGTGCTGCCGTTTTTGGGATGTCTCTTTTGCCTGCGCATGGACAGGATTGCTTCAGCGTAAACACTACTTCTTCCTATGTCATCTACACCTCTGGTCAAGAAGTAGTTTTGCCGGTTGAGGGAGGGAAACTACTGATGCTCTGCACCCAGAGGATACGCAATTTAGCCTTCGGTATCAGTTTTGCTTCTGGTGGAGAGCATTATTTCGAGGAATCGACGCAGTTTGTGGGTGTTTTAAGCTACGGCAGTTCTACTTTCATTCTGCAATACGATAAAGGCGAGAACACCTTTCGCATGGCGAGCGACCAGCAGCTCGGCGAGGGCGCTTACACCCTGACGTTGTCGTCCATCATGTGTACCCCTCACGGCTCGCTGTGCAGCAACTGCTTTGTCCAATACTCTTTCTTCGTAGAGTACATTAACGACCCTGACCTGAGCGTAGAAATAGAGCCAGAACCTGACCCCGCCGTTCTGACCTGCCTACCTGGTAGTAAAGTGCTATTGAAAGGGTCACCTTTGCCACACAATGGCTTTCAAGCGCAATGGGCCCGGTTGGTTGGTACACAGTTTGTCAACATTCCCGGCGCAACGGCAACCAACTACACGGCAACTGTAAGCGGCACCTATTTGTATATTATTAATGGGCCTGCAGGCTGTAAAGCCACTAATCTGATTTCTGTTAAGCCTCCAGAGCGCCCAGTCATTCAGGTGGCTGAACCCCAGCAGAAAATGAACAGCTGCGCTCAGCCCCTTACGGGCATAACCGTAGATGACTCTGGCACTCCAAACAACCTCTTATTTAACTGGGCGGCTTCGCAAGGCGGAGTCATCATAAGCGGAAGTAGCAACACCCTCAGCCCTGTAATTGGTACGCCTGGGGTGTATACTTTAGTAGCTCAGCGCATAGATAACGGTTGCGCCGATACGGCAGCTGTCAACGTAGTGGCCGGAAATATCCCCGTTGTACAAGTCGCTATAGAAAGTGTTTCGGGCGCTGATGTGCTCGACTGTAAGAACACCTTTTTAACGCTCCGGGCAAATGCCTCGCTGTCGATAGGCTCTAGCGCGTACTCCTTCCAATGGTCTAATGGAGCCACCTCAGAGGAAATTTTGATTACTCAGCCTAGCATTTACGCTGTTACTGTGACGGCTTTAGACAACAGCTGCCTGGGTTATGCTGACCGGGCCATTTTTCAAAATATCCAACCACCTGTGGCTACGCTCACCAGCAGCCGCGATACGGTGTGTGCTGGCGAGTCTGTCGTCTTATCGGCAACGTCGCCAGAGCCCGCTACTTTCCGTTGGCCCGACGGTACCTTAGGGAGTCTTTTCACTGTAACCCCCTCAATGGATGGTTTGAACAAGTATACAGTAACGGTTACAGCCAACGCCAATGGATGCTCAGCCGTTTTTGAGCGCGTTATAAGCCGCTTAGCCTATCCACCGCTGACATGTTTGCCTACGGAGCTAACCCTCTATCATGGTGGTAGAGGAACATTAAATTGTACTACTGCCCCTACAGCGCAGCTGTTTTGGTCGGCTACGTCCACCAACGTATCCAATATCCCTCCCACCGGGTTTGGGCCAGTACAAGGACTCTTTTTTGAGTTATCGTCGGTGCGCGCGCCGGGTAGGGTAGTCTTTGTCGTATTTGCTCGCCAAGGCACCTGCAATAGTGCTCCAGCACAGGTGACCGTCCAGGTCTTACCTCCCAATACCAATGAAGGTCTTTATATTCCGGAAGTGATCACTCCAGATGGCGATGGCCTGGGGGATATCTGGGAAATTGTACTTCCGCCAGACGCCGCGGCGCCGTCGGCCTATGAGCTTTTGGTTTACAACCGTCTCGGCGCACTTGTTTGGCAGAATACGTTGGCCACCCCCTTTGCCGCGGACAGATACCCCGATGGCGTGTATTTCTACGTCCTAAACACGCCGGAAGGCATCCCAATTCGAGGGACAGTTTCCATTCTGCGCCGCAAATAAGTTGCAGAAAACCGACGCTTGGGTGATTATTTTCTTTTCAAAAGGCCACCTGAGGTGCATGGTTTAACTAAGGTATGCCTTGGCGAGGTAGAATATTTTTAGGCATGTCTGTGGAAATTTTTTACCATTTTATTGCGAAGCTGTGCCGCCTGCCTACCTTTGCCGCGCTCAATTTTAACGGTACATTAACGCTTAAGGTAAAACAAAATTTAGAGCCTATCTAAATACACCTGGTAGAATACCTTGCCTTAAGAGTAAAGCAAGCAGGTAAACTACCTTTGCGGGTGATTGTTTAAGTAGACAAATAAGTAGCACTTTATCAATATGTTGTTGAAACACATTTGTCGAATAGTTTCAATTCTTTTGTTCGCGGCCACTGTGCTGGAGGCTGCTCCGAACGTAGAGGAGGGCAAGAATTTGTTCATGGCCAACTGCGCCTCCTGCCACAGCCGAGATATGAAGACCAACCTCACTGGCCCGGCACTGGCAGGTGTGGAAGAGCGATGGGCTTCTTATCCGCGCCAGGATTTGTACAAGTGGATACGCGCTTCGCAAGCCCTAATTGCCGAAGGGCATCCGCGCGCAGTGGAGCTATGGAATCAGTGGAAGCCTACGCTGATGAACAACTTCCCGGGCTTGACGGACGATCAAATAGAGAGTATTCTGCTCTATGTCAACGACGTCGCTAACAAGAAGCCCGCAGTAGGTCAGGCAGGTCAGCCTGGCGCCGTTGCAGGGTCACAAAAAGACGACTCCACAATGTGGATCTTCGTTGGCATTGCCGTGGTGTTGGGCTTGTTGTCTTTTGCGCTGATGCGCATTGTAGATAATCTGCAAAACCTCTCGCGTGTACAGGCGGGCGAAGCACCCGTCCGGCGCACACTGGCCCAGATGCTTACCACAAAAGGTGCTATTGCTTTCATGGTGTTTGCGGCCACACTCATTTTTGGCTACAAAACAGTGGACAATGCTACCCGTATGGGACGTCAGCAGGGGTATCAGCCGGAGCAGCCTATTGCCTTCAGCCATGCCTTGCACGCAGGCGCTAATAAAATCGATTGCCAGTATTGTCACGATTCGGCGCGCCGTTCCAAGCACGCTTCCATTCCAGGCGCCAACACGTGCATGAACTGTCATACAGTGGTTAAGAAAGGGACAAAGTCAGGCACAGCGGAGATTACTAAAATCTTTGCCTCTATTGGCTACGACCCCATCACTAACAAGTATATCCCAGACTACGACAATTGGACAGAGAAGCAGATCGAAGACCTATACAAGCGGTGGATAGGTCAGGAGTACGTAGCAGATAATGGCCTGACAACGCTCAATGACGCCGGCCGCATGGTGGTGCAGGCGCAATGGGAAGGTATTGTAAAAGCGCTGAAGAACGACTCGAACGGCAAAATCCAAGGGCCTATTGAATGGGTACGCATTCATAACCTGGCTGATCACGCCTACTTCAACCACGCACAGCATGTGGCTGTAGGGCAAGTAGCCTGCCAACAGTGCCATGGCCCTATCGAGCAAATGGAGGAAGTCTACCAGTACTCTACGCTGGGCATGGGCTGGTGCATCAACTGCCACCGCCAAACGGAAGTGAAGTTTAAAGACAACGACTATTACCAACAATATGCGCGCTACCACGAAGAACTGAAAGGTGGCAAGCGCGAAAAAGTTACAGTGGCCGACATCGGTGGCTTGGAATGCCAAAAGTGCCACTATTAATGCCACTTACCTCTTTCCCTAACTCATTTCTCACTACTATTCCATCCTACCAGCGATATGCAGCATAAAGACAACGGTGTCTGGGTCAGCGCCGACGATTTAAATCGCGAACCCTCATTCCTGAAATCAGCTGAACAGGAGTTTTTATTGGAAGAATTGGCTGATGCTCCAGGCGGCTGGGCTCCTTCGCGCCGCGACTTCCTTAAGCTCATGGGTTTTGGCCTGGGCGCTGCTACCATAGCGGCTTCCTGCGAAATCCCAGTCCGCAAAGCAATACCTTACGTGACCAAGCCTGACGCGATTGTGCCGGGCGTGGCTAACTACTATGCCTCTTCTTTCGTAAACGGTCCGGACTACTGCGCCGTTCTGGTCAAGACGCGCGAAGGTCGGCCCATCAAGATTGAGGGCAATACGCTCAGCAGCGTAACTGCAGGAGGCACCAGCGCCCGTGCACAGGCCTTAGTACTGAGCCTGTACGACACCCGCCGCTTGAAACATCCCGGAAAAATCGAAGATGGGGAGGTGAAAAAACTCTCCTGGAAGGAACTAGATGAGAAGGTCAAAGGCCAACTGCAGTTAGGAGGCAACATCCGCATCATTGCTCATACGCTGATCAGTCCGACAGCCAAAAAGGCATTGGGCGAATTCACGGCTAAATACCCCAATACGCGCCTGGTCATGTACGACCCGGTGTCGCATGCGGCCTTGTTAGCCGCAAACAACATCTGCTTCGGCGTGCGCGGTATCCCCACCTACAAGTTCGGTGAAGCAGACGTTATCGTCTCTTTTGGCGCTGATTTTCTGGGCACGTGGGTAAGTCCCATCGAGCACGCGCGCGCTTATGCGTCTCGCCGCAAAATCCAGTCGCTGGACAATCCCCAAATGTCGCGCCATTACCAAGTGGAAAGCTACATGAGCCTTACCGGCTCAAATGCCGATAAGCGTATTCAGATACGTCCCAGTGAGATGGGGGCCGCTATTTGCGCTTTGTACAACGAAATCGCCCAGAAAACGGGCGCCCCAACTATTGGTGGCCCGGTTTTGAATGAAAAAGCTCAGGAAGCCCTCAAAAAGGCTGCCGCTGATTTGTTGGCGGCCCGCGGTAAGACCCTGGTCGTCTGCGGGACAAATAACGTCATGGAGCAGATCATTGTAAACAAAATCAACGACCTGCTAGGCAACATCAACCACACTGTTGACTTTAGCGTGCTCAACAACCTCCACCAGGGCGATGAGCGCGATATGGTGCGCCTCATTGGCGAGATGAACGCTGGCCAGGTCGCCATGGTTATTGTTTGGGGAGCTAACCCGGCGTACGAATTGCCCAATGCCGACCAGTTCAAAGCAGCGTTTGCCAAGGTAAGCACGCGCATCTCTTTCTCCGGCGTGATGGATGAAACCACAGCGCTGTGTAACTATGCTGCACCGACTC
>JBEQAD010000058.1:0-13721 GCA_041640515.1 Saprospiraceae bacterium
GACATGCTGCACTGTAGGCGTATCGCGCAGAGAGAGCAAGTCTTTGCGCGCTACGCAGCCACCTCCCAATAGGACGACTAGGAGCAACAGGGATACACAAAAATGCCGGCAGATATCCAAAGCAAAGGAACGTTACTTAGTGGTGCTGAATAGCGTAACAAGGAGGCCGAGAGCAGATACAATCGGCAGCGCCCACTGCAAATACTTAGTCGTGGCATCGGCGGTTTCGCCTACTTTGGCTTTGAGTGGCTCCACGTAGATGATGTCGCCTTGTTCAATGTAGAAGAAAGGTGACTCAAAGACGCTGCGCTGATGGAGATTCAAGCGGCCATATTGGCGAGTGCCGTCGGTTTGGCGAATCACCAGGATATTCTCCCGATTGCCATATTTAGCTACATCGCCCGCCATACTAAGCGCTTCCAGGATGGTCACGCGTTCGTAACCGACAGTGTAGGTACCGGCCTTGTTCACTTCGCCGAGCACAGAAAAACGAAAGTTCGCCAGCTTGACGTTGACAATAGGATTTTTCAAATAAGGTTCAATATACTTGGTAATCGTATCGCGAGCTTGCTGTGTAGTTAATCCCACCACGGGTACTCGGCCTGCTAATGGCAGGTTGACATACCCGTGTACGTCCACCAGATAGGTGGGTTCGGCAGGAGCACCCGTTGCAGCTGCCCCTGGTGTGGCTGCTGCTTGAAACGGCGCCGTCGCCTTCGGATCAGCTATCTGGCTGAGCACCGTAATGGCCAACAAATCGTCGTACTGGATACGCAAAGTCGGGTGATGGAACGTTCTGCTTAAGCTATCAAAGGGCGGCCCTTCATCAAAATTGATCAGCTGACGGTGCTGAATGCAAGCTGTTTGCAGGAAAATAGCGCTCACGAGCACTGTCAGTAGGGTAGGATAAAGGTGTTGCTTCATCGTTGAGGAAAGCTGTAATGGGTTTAATTCAACGCCACATTTCGAAAGGTGTATTTGGTCAAGACCTTTTCCAAATGGCCGCTGCGCAGGGCTGCCTGGAGGGTATAGGCATGGCGCATTCGGTGAGCATCAGTACCTAAAAAGTCCACCAGATGGCTTTTTAGCAAGAGTAATGCCGATTGCTGAACATCAGGGCCATAGTGGCCAGTTATGGACAGAATATTCACTTGGAACAGGCATCCCATCTCCTTAAGGTTTTGGTAATCATCCATTTTGAGGTGGTAAAATGGATAGCGCTCCGGGTGGGCCAGCACGGGTTTGTAGCCCTTATTTTGCATATCAAACAGGTACTTATTAAGTGCTAAAGGAGGATGTAAAAAGGACATCTCCACCAGCACATGCCCTTGGTCGTCCAGCGTGAGGAGATCATCATCGCGAAGTAAGCGGACAAAATTTTCATCGAGCATGTACTCCGCAGCAGCGCGCAAGGTTACCGGTATACCGGCTTTGCGCACAGCTTCTTGAGTAGCTCGCCCGGCTTCGCGTATGATACTCGAAGCATTCGGGTACCGCTCGCCCGAAACATGAGGTGTAGTGATGATAAGACTGTAGCCCATCTGTCTCAACGCCTCGATAAGTTCCAACGCTTCGTCCATATCGGGCACCCCGTCGTCCAGACCTGGCAGCAAATGGCTGTGCAAGTCAGCGTGCAGCACCGAAAAGTCAGTAGGGCTGGTGGGTGATAATAATCGAGTAATCCACTGCATCATCAATAGAGGGGTTTTGCGTCCCAAAAGTACATCCCCAGATTACAGTCGCCAATAGGTCATACGCGCCTCCATGGCTTCACGCGGGTAAACACCCTTGATATCGAACAAGATGGGATCTTCTTTCATGACGCCAAGGAAGAAGTCTGCGTCCAGTTTCTTGTATTCGTCGTGCGCCACCGCCAGTATTACCGCGTCATAATCGTTCGATAATTGGTCAATAAGCGTCAGGTGATACTCGTGCGCCACTTCGTTAGGTGAAGCGTGTGGGTCGTGAATATGCACATGAATGGAATAATCCATCAGTTCTTGAATCACATCAGCTACCTTAGAATTGCGTATGTCTGCCACGTTTTCCTTAAACGTAATGCCCATGACCAGCACTTTGCAGCGAGATAAGTTTTTACCCTTCTGAGTAAGCGTTTGTGCTAGCCGTTTGGCCACAAAGGCCGGCATACCATCGTTGACGCGTCGGCCGCTCAAAATGACTTGTGGGTCATAACCTAATTGCTTTGATTTGTGGAGGAGGTAATATGGGTCAACGCCGATGCAATGTCCGCCAACCAAGCCGGGTGAGAAAGGAATGAAGTTCCACTTGGTTGCCGCTGCTGCAAGCACCTCCTGGGTGTCAATCCCCATGCGGTCAAAGATGATGGCCAGCTCATTGACCAAAGAAATATTCAGGTCGCGCTGCGTATTTTCAATTACTTTGGCTGCTTCGGCCACTTTGATGGATGAGGCGCGATACACTCCTGGCTTGATAATAGCACTGTAGACCTGAGAGATGTTCTCTAAGGCTTCAGGGTCACAGCCAGCGACGATCTTCAAAATATCCACTACCGTGCGGTTTTTGTCGCCCGGTGAGATGCGCTCTGGGGAATAGCCCAGCTTGAAGTCACGCCCTACTTTTAGACCGCTCTCCTCTTCCAGGATAGGCAAGCAGTCTTCCTCTGTGCAACCTGGATAAACCGTGCTTTCGTAGATTACGTAATCCCCGGGTTTCAACACTTTGCCTACTGTGGAGGATGCCTTCTTTAGCGGAGTCAAATCAGGCACTTTATGGGCGTCTACGTCAGTGGGTACCGCCACTACGAAAAAGTGAGCGTTTCTCAGCTCTGCTGGATCCGCGGTGAAGTGGATATCGCATCCCTCAAATGCTTCTGACGGCAATTCGTGAGAGGGATCTTGCCTCATCCTCATTGCCTGGATACGGCTTTCGTTAATATCAAAACCAATGACGCGAAACTTACGCGCAAAGGCTAAAGCAATGGGAAGCCCTACATAGCCTAAGCCAATGACACCAATAGCCTTTTTCTTTTCTTGGAGTGCCTGATACATGATGAGGAAGATGGTTTTCAGGTTAGAGTCACAATTAGCGAAAGAAGGATTTTACTCCCTCGATAATTAAGTCCTGTTGCTCCGCCGTCAGTTCCGAATGCATAGGCAAAGAGATGACATGGCGGCACAAATGTTCTGTAACTGGCAGCTCTCCACCGGGCCAATAGGGGGCAAATGCCTGCTGTTTGTACAGGGGAATAGGGTAATAAATCATAGCTGGAATGCCGCGGTCGGCTAGGTATTGCCGCAAGGCATCGCGATCGCCTTCTCGTAAAGTGAGAGTATATTGGTGGAAAACATGAGTCGTATTGCTGCTACGCACAGGTATCTTCAGCGAAGGCATTTCGCCGAAAGCGGCGTCGTAGTAGTCAGCGGCACGACGCCGATTGGCGTTGTATTGGTCCAGGCGCTTAAGCTTTACGCTTAAGACAGCCGCTTGAATGGAGTCCAATCTAGAATTTACACCAATGACTGCATGGTGGTACAGTTGGCTTTGGCCGTGATTGGCAATCATACGCAGCCGCCGAGCCAGTTCGGCATCGTTCGTTGTTATAGCTCCCCCATCACCGTAGCAACCCAGGTTCTTGGAGGGGAAGAAGGAGGTGCAGCCAATGTGACCCATAGTGCCTGTCTTTTGCCGCTCTCCATTGCTGAAGCAATAATCGCTGCCGGTAGCTTGGGCATTGTCTTCTATGACGTACAGATTGTACTGACGCGCAAGGGCTAACAGTGGCTCCATGTCGGCGCTTTGGCCGAACAGGTGCACAGGCACTATGGCGCGAGTGCGGGGAGTGATGGCCGCTTTTACTTGCTCTACGTCCACATTGAACGTATCGGCGTTCACATCCACCATAACCGGCGTCAGCCCTAAGAGGGCGATCACTTCTGCTGTAGCAACATAGGTAAACGCCGGTACAATGATCTCATCACCGGGCTGAAGCTCAAGTGCCATCATAGCAATTTGAAGCGCATCTGTACCGTTGGCGCAGGGGATGACATGGCCCACCTGCAAGTACGCCTCCAATTCAGCCTGGAAACGCTTCACCGCTGAACCGTTGATGTATTCTGTAGAGGCAATCACATCCAACACAGCGCGATTAATCTCCTCGCGCATGTTTTCATATTGCGTTTTTAGGTCAACCATTCGAATCATAGGTCATTGCAAGAGTTTTTGGTATATCGATGATGCTCAGAAAGTATTCCAATTTCACAATACACGGTTGACACGCGCTTATTTTTCACTTAATCGACCATGGAGCCGGCTGTAAACGTGCTTTTGAATACTCAGACATCATAGTTCAGTACAGGAGCTAACAGCCGCTCCGCCGTAGCTAGGGAAATGCCTTTGCGACGGGCATAGCTTTCCACTTGGTCCTTTCCGATTTGCCCTAAGCCGAAGTAACGGGCCTCAGGATGCGACAGATACCAACCACTGACCGAAGCCGCTGGATACATGGCAAAGCTTTCCGTGAGCACCATACCCAGGCGTGCAGGCTGTAGTAGTTGCCATAAAGTCTGTTTCTCGCTATGTTCTGGGCATGCTGGATAGCCTGGTGCAGGCCGGATGCCGCGATAGGCTTCAGCAATTAACTCATCATTAGTTAGGTTTTCCTCTGGGGCATAAGCCCAAAATTCGCGGCGCACGCGCTCGTGCATGCGTTCAGCCAGCGCTTCAGCTAGCCGGTCAGCTAAGGCTTTAAATAAAATAGCGCTATAGTCATCGTGTGCAGCTTCCAAGCGTTGCACGTGCTGTTCCATGCCTATGCCAGCCGTGACAGCAAAGGCTCCGATGTAATCCGCCACACCGCTTTCTTTGGGAGCAACGAAGTCACTCAAGCAATAATTAGGCTGCCCAGCAGCTTTTTTATTTTGCTGGCGCAGATGATGCAGTACAGCCAGACTGCCTGTGCGGCGGTCGTCCGTGTATAGTTCCCAATCATCATCACCTACCGTGTTGGCTGGGAAAAAGCCAATAACGGCATGGGCAGTCAGCCATTTTTCGGTGCAAATACGCTCTAACATGACCTGAGCATCGGTGTAAAGGCGGCGCGCTTCTTCGCCTACTACCGGATCTTCTAAGATGGCTGGGTATTTGCCGGCCAATTCCCAACTCTGGAAAAATGGCGTCCAGTCTATGTACTGGAGTAGTTCTTCCAACGGGTAATCCTCTATTGTTTTCACCCCTAAAAAAGTGGGCTTAGGTGGCTTGTAGGTGCTCCAATCGCAGGTCCATTTGTTGGCTCGCGCTTCGCTTAGCGATACAAAAGCCTTAGCGGACTGACGATTGGCTCGAGCCGTTCGGATTTGGGCATATTCTTGTTGTACCGAGCGGACGAAGTACTCTCGCTCTTTACCGTTCTGCCCTAAGAGCGCGCCGACTACCGCTACACTGCGGCTGGCATCCAACACGTGGACTACTGGCGCTCGGCTGTAAGCCGGGGCTATTTTTACTGCTGTATGGGTCTTTGACGTCGTAGCACCACCAATAAGCAACGGCTGTTGCATTCCCATGCGCTCCATCTCACGCGCCACGTGAACCATTTCGTCGAGCGAAGGGGTAATCAGCCCCGAAAGGCCTACAATATCTACCTGTTCTTCCTGCGCTTTACACAGAATTTGCTCGGCAGGAACCATGACGCCTAAATCGATGATCTCGTAGTTGTTGCACCCGAGCACCACGCCGACGATGTTCTTGCCGATGTCGTGTACATCGCCTTTCACTGTGGCCAGCAGCACCTTGCCGCGCCGATGAGAGTTGCTTTTGCCTTTATCGGCCTCAATATAGGGGGTCAAGTAAGCCACAGCCCGCTTCATCACGCGTGCGCTTTTGACTACTTGGGGTAGGAACATCTTTCCGGCTCCGAAGAGGTCACCTACGGTATTCATGCCAGCCATGAGCGGCCCTTCGATAACGGCCAGGGGACTAGGATAGCGTTGGCGGGCTTCTTCCACATCGGCCTCGATGAACTCGTCAATTCCTTTTATTAGGGCATAAGAAATTCGCTCCTCTACCGAGGCTTCGCGCCAGCTGAGGTCTTTGGTCGTGTTACGTGCGCCATTATCTCGGAACGACTCGGCCAGGCGGATCAGTTCTTCCGTAGCTTCTGGGTGGCGGTTAAATAACACATCCTCAATGCGTCGGAGCAGCTCGGGCGGAATCTGTTCGTACACCTCAATCATGCCGGCATTGACAATACCCATGTCCATACCAGCCTGGATGGCGTGATAGAGGAAGGCTGAGTGCATGGCCTCCCGTACCCGGTCGTTGCCACGGAAAGAAAACGATAGGTTGCTAACTCCACCGCTCACTTTAGCTCCAGGGCATGTCTGCTTCAGAATCCGGGTAGCTTCAATGTAGTTGATAGCGTAGTCGTTATGCTCTTCGATACCCGTCGCTACGGCGAAGATGTTGGGGTCAAAGATGATATCTGTAGGATCAAAGCCTGCTTTTTCCGTTAGCAGCCGGTAAGCTCGTTGGCAAATGGCTACTTTGCGTGCAGTCGTCTCGGCTTGCCCTTGCTCGTCGAAGGCCATCACCACCACAGCAGCACCAAAGCGCCGGCAAATGCGCGCTTGGCGTAAAAATTCTTCTTCGCCTTCTTTGAGAGAGATGGAGTTGACAATACTCTTGCCTTGAAGACATTTTAAGCCAGCTTCAATAACAGAAAACTTCGAAGAATCTACCATGACGGGTACGCGTGCGATGTCTGGCTCGGCTGCTAACAGGAGCAAAAACTCGCGCATGGCTTTCTCGGAGTCCAGCAGTGCTTCGTCCATGTTGACGTCCAGCACTTGGGCGCCATTTTCCACTTGCTGACGCGCCACTTCAAGGGCTTCGGCATATTTGCCGGCTTTGATAAGTGCGGCGAAGCGTCGAGAACCAGTTACGTTGGTGCGCTCTCCAATGTTTACGAAGTTCGTTTCAGGTCTGATGATGAGCGGCTCTAGCCCCGATAGCATAGTGTAATGCCGGGCGCGGGCTTCCTTCGGGAAGCTCACGGCATCGGGGTCTCTTGGGGCTATGCCCGATACATGCTTAGCAATATGCTCGATGTGCTCAGGGGTAGTACCACAGCAACCACCTACAATATTGACTAGGCCGGAGCGGGCAAAGTCCTCTATATACATGCACATATCGTGAGGCGACTGGTCGTACTCTCCAAAAGCATTGGGCAGACCAGCATTGGGATAGGCACTGACGTAACAGTCAGCTATGTTAGCTAGCGCCTCCACGTGCGGTCGCATTTCTTTGGCTCCTAAGGCACAGTTAAGCCCTACAGAAAATGGATGGGCATGTTTTACTGAAATCCAGAAGGCCTCTACGGTTTGCCCACTCAAGGTGCGCCCGGAAGCATCGGTAATAGTGCCCGAAATCATAAGAGGCACGCGCTCTTTTCTCTCCTCAAACACCTCTTCAATAGCGTATAAAGCGGCCTTGCAGTTTAGGGTGTCGAAGACCGTTTCCACCAGCAAGATATGCACACCGCCATCCAGAAGGGCGCGCACCTGTTCGGCGTAAGCGTCGCGCACGTCATCGAAGGTTACAGCGCGGTACCCTGGGTTGTTCACATCAGGAGAGAGGGAAAGCGTCCGGTTTAGCGGCCCGATGGCACCTGCCGCAAAGCGCGGCCGGGTTGGATTTTTAGCTGTGTACTCATCGGCAACACGGCGAGCCAATTGAGCGGCGCTCAGGTTGATGTCGCGCACAGCAGCCTCCGTACGGTACTCCGCCTGTGAAATCCGGGTGGCATTGAACGTATTAGTTTCTATAATGTCGGCGCCCGCTTCCAGATAGGCACGATGAATAGCTTCAACAACATCAGGGCGTGTCAGACACAATATATCATTATTGCCCTTTAGGTCACATGAATGCTCTCGAAAGCGATCGCCTCGAAAATCCTTTTCCGTGAGGCCTCGGCGCTGAATCATGGTGCCCATGGCCCCGTCAATAATAAGGATGCGCTGCCGAGCAGCGTCAGTAAGCACAGACAGGATATCGTTCGGCACGGGATGGAAGAGTTAAGTGACCAGGGGCGTTGAGGGGTATCTTCGTGCGGTTTTTTGAAAGCCAAATCGCAAAAGCAGTGCAAAGGTGCTAATCGCCTTCGCAACAGCGCTAACATTTTTCCCTCAAGAGGCCGCTAATGTGTCAGGCGGCTTGCGTTTCAGAGGATTGCTGGGTGGTGCGGCGCGCTTTCTTTTCAGCATAAGCTACCGCAGCCTCGCGCACCCAGGCACCTTTCTCCCAAGCCTCGCGGCGTGCGCGCAAGCGCTCGCGATTGCAGGGGCCGTTACCATTGACCACGTTCCAGAATTCTTCCCAGTTGATAGGTCCGTAGTCGTAGTGCCCGCGCTCTGGATTCCATCTCAGCGCTGGGTCAGGCAAGGTTAGGCCGAGTACTTTTACCTGCTCGGCAATCATGTCAATAAAGCGTTGGCGCAGCTCATCATTGCTAAACCGCTTGATTTTCCAACGCATACTCTGAGCCGAGTGTACCGAGTCGGTATCGGAAGGGCCAAACATCATGACCGCCGGCCAGTACCATCGGTTGATGGCATCTTGTGCCATAGCCCGCTGTTCGGGAGACCCTTTAGCCAGCGTGAGCAGGATGTCGAAGCCCTGGCGCTGGTGGAAACTTTCTTCTTTGCAAATGCGCACCATGGCGCGCGCATAAGGGCCATAGGAGCACCGGCACAACGGTATTTGATTCAAAATGGCTGCGCCATCTACTAACCAGCCAATGGCCCCGATGTCAGCCCAGGTGAGTGTAGGATAATTAAAGATGGAGGAATACTTAGCCTTACCGCTGTGTAATTCCTCGATAAGCGCATCGCGCGAAATGCCCAGTGTCTCCGCGGCTGAATACAAATACAAACCGTGACCGGCCTCGTCCTGTATTTTAGCCAGCAAAATGGCTTTGCGTTTCAACGACGGAGCCCGAGTTATCCAGTTGCCCTCCGGCAACATGCCTACGACTTCGCTATGAGCATGCTGACTAATCTGCCGAATAAGCGTCTTTCGGTATGCTTCTGGCATCCAGTCCTTTGGCTCGATGCGAATTTCCTGATCTATCTTTTGTTGGAATTGCTCTTCCATCGAAACCACTGGTACGGCGTGCTCTTGTATTGATTGCATGTCTAAGGACTATTTTTTAAATATTGAAGGCAAAATTGGCGCTTTTACGGCGCTTACCCAAAGCTGCAATTGGGTTTAGATTTCGTCGAAATAACGCATTATTTCTCCAGCGGTTCATGAGCAAACACGAAAAGGCGGCGGTTTTTCCAGGGCCGCCGCTGAAGCGGGTGCTGAGTTCTCTGCAAGGTAAAAAATCGTAACATTGCCTGCCAAATTACTTTGTCTACTATGCGCATTTTGTTGGCTGTTTCGGGTCTGCTGACCGCCACTGCTCTCGTCGTGGTACCAGCCTGTTCTACGGTAGGGCAGTCGTACATTCCTTTTCCATACCGCATAGATAAAGAGATTGTTGCGGACTCGGCAGCAGTAGTTTCTGCACATCCGTTAGCTACGATGGTTGGCGTGGAGATCCTGAAAAAAGGCGGTAACGCTGTAGATGCTGCAGTGGCTGTGCAGTTAGCATTGGCGGTAGTTTATCCGCAGGCTGGTAATATCGGAGGTGGTGGCTTCATGGTATATCGCAGTGCCTCAGGGGAGGTAGCAGCGCTGGATTTTCGAGAGAAAGCGCCAGCTCGCGCGTATGACACGATGTATCAGGACTCGGCAGGCAACGTCGATCCTAAAAAGAGCCGTTTCGGCGCATTAGCTTGTGGAGTGCCTGGTTCCGTAGATGGTATGTACGAGGCCCATCGGCGCTATGGCCGCTTGCCTTGGGCCGTTTTGGTAGAACCTGCTATCCAATTAGCTGATAAGGGCTTTCAGATTACTAAACAAGAGGCTGAAAATCTCAACACCGAGCGCCAACGGTTTATTCAGTACAACCGATTAACTCCAGCCTTTGTCAAGACCGAACCCTGGGAAGTCGGAGACTGGCTTATTCAAAAGGAACTGGCCGCCACTTTGCGCCGCATTGCCGACCAAGGGCGCGCGGGTTTTTACGAGGGTCCTACGGCGCAGATGATTGAGGAGGAAATGAAAAAGCAAAATGGCCTCATCACCCAGCAAGACCTGCGCGACTATCGCAGTGTATGGCGGGAACCTCTTCTTTTCGAATGGCGTGGCCTGGAAATCATTACTATGCCCCCGCCCAGTAGCGGTGGTCTCTTACTAGCCCAAATGTTGGGCATGATGGGCGATGCCGATTCAAGCGTTGAAGGATTTCCTTCTGTTAGCGCTGTCCATCGAATGGTGGAAGTGGAGCGACGCGCCTATGCCGATCGCGCTGAGTGTATGGCAGACCCTGATTTTTGGTTCGTACCTGTGGATAGCTTGCTCCTTCCCACCTACTGGAGCGCTCGAATGGCCGACTTTGACCCTCATCGGGCTACGCCCAGTGAACGCATCCGAGCTGGTGTTTTCGGCCATAAAAAGCGAGAGGAGACCACACACCTTAGCGTTGTGGATGCTCAGGGCAACGCCGTAGCCGTTACAACAACCCTCAATGACTCCTACGGTAGCAGATTAGTCGTACCCGGCGCTGGCTTTTTGCTGAACAACGAAATGGATGACTTTAGCGCTAAGCCGGGTGCCCCTAATCTTTATGGTGCTGTAGGCGGAAAGGCCAATGCTATTAGACCAGGAAAGCGTCCTCTGAGTAGTATGACCCCGACTATCGTATTGCGCGACGGTCAATTGAGTTTGGTTGTAGGCACGCCGGGCGGCACTACTATCCCTACATCAGTCTTTCAAGTCTTGCTCAAAGTATATGCGTTTGGTTGGCCGTTGCGCGAAGCCGTGCATGGTAAGCGTTTTCATCACCAGTGGATGCCGGATTTGCTTTACTATGAAGAGGGCGCCTTCTCAGAAGAACTACTCAAACAGCTAAGGGCTATGGGGCACATGCCGACCATACGCGGCCCTATTGGAAGAGTAGAGGCTATCTTGCGCCAGCCCAACGGCCGGCTGCATGCCGTAGCTGATGACCGTGGCGATGACGCCGCAGGTGGTTATTGAACCCGCAGCATTTCCTCCTCCCAAAGCTTCAACGTGCGATCGTCACTGGCTGAAATGAGCACGCCAGGTAACCACAACAGGCGATTGACGGAATTAACATGCCCTCCGTCGCGCACAGGGTCAAGGACACGTAACAAGCGAAATGAGGCAGCATCCCAAATCTTTACCGTTTTATCGCGGCTGGCGGTGGCAAAGTAGTGACCGTCAGGTGAAAATACAATATGATTGATGGTGAACCAGTGTGCTGGTTGTTCGCTGACCAAGGCTGGTGGGGAAACAGCTAAGTCCCACACACGCAGCATGGCATCTCGTCCTCCACTAACCAGATGGCGCCCGTCAGGTGAGTAGGCTACGGCAAAAACAGATGGTGCGTGGGCATTTTGGATGATATGGCGAACCTCTCCGCTTTCACTGTCTATCAAGTAGATATGCCCATCACTAGCACCTATGGCTAACTCTCCTCGTTGGGAAGAAAGAGTGATGGCTCGCAGCGAACGGTGGGTGAGGTGTATACTTTCTACTGGGCGCCCTCGCTCTGCATCCCAGCGGGTAAGCAGACCTTCGCCACCAGCGGAAAACAGCCAGGGAGCGCTATATTTCAAATCAAAAACGCCCTTTTGGTGGTGTTGTATACCATGGGTTCGGTCAGGGTGTTCCCAATCCACCCAATGTACACCACCGTTCATGTCGCCAGCCACACAGCGCCGGGAGTCTGGCAAGGCTAACAGGGAGAAGACTTGTCTTGGCACAGCAGCTCTTAAGTGGCCATTCTCCGGCGATGATAGCGTCCATTCCACTATCCATCCGTCGCCACCCGCTGAAAGGAAGGTGTTTTCGTCTCCGCTGGTTAGGGCATAGATGGCGGCGCGATGCCCGGTACAAGTAAAGAGGGGATACATATGCGGAGACCATTCAACACACGGGCTGGCCCGTTGGGTCATCGCTGGTCGCCAAAAAAGGCGATGATGCGGTCAGCCAGCTCCATACCAATGTTAGACTGTGCCTCAAGGGTGCTGCCGCCAATGTGTGGCGAGCACGAGATCTTAGGATGACGTAGTAAGACCTCGCGTGGAGTTGGCTCATTATCGAATACATCCAGTGCAGCGCCCCCTACTTTTCCACTTTCCAATGCCTGTAACAGCGCTTCTTCATCAATGACACCGCCACGCGCTGTATTTATCAGAAAAACACCGTCTTTCATACGAGCAATTTCTGCTGTGGTGATAACTGGCCCCGGTCCCCCCGGTAAGTGCAGGGTGATAAAATCTGCTTCAGATAGGACGCGCTCAAAGGAAACAGTAGCTATGCGGACGGTGAGTTTAAGATCGGGATATTGGCGCAGCCCAATGCCGATTTTGGCTTCTTGGACGTTAGGGTCATGGGCCAGCACTTCCATGCCTAACGGCAAAGCCAGCTGAGCTACTTCTTGTCCAATGCGGCCAAAACCCAGTATACCTAGCGTTTTGCCTCGCAGTTCAATGCCTTTCTCGTAGGCTTTTTTGAGCTTTTTAAAATCGCCACCGGCCATTTCTCGGTTGCTGCGGTGAAGCATACGCGCCAGCGTTAGCAAGTGTCCGATCGTTAACTCGGCCACAGCTCTTGACGAGGCTTTTGGAGTGTTGTAAACCAAAATGCCTTTGGAGCGGGCATACTCCACATCTATGTTGTCCAGGCCCACACCGCCTCGGGCGATGATCTTGAGCTTTTTGCCCGCCTCAATGATTTCGCGCGTCACTTTAGTGGCGCTGCGCACGATGAGCACATCGTATTCACCGATATGGGCAGCCAATGCCTCCTGTGGGATTTTTTCGGTGAATACTTGATAGTTGGCTTCTTCTAAGAGGAGTTTGCCGTCTGGGTGAATGCCGTCGTTGGCTAAGATTTTGACCATTTTCGTACTGTCTCTTTGTGCAGAAAAACGGCCGCAAAGATAGAAGTAGCTGTTGCGAAACAGGTGTTTTTTTCAAACGGGTAAGGACGAGGAGGCCCCCTGAGTGGCTTCGGCTGGGACACCGGCAGCGCGCAGGGCCTGAGCGATGTGTCGCTCCACATGGCGGACTAAAAACTCTAACATGTTTCCCAAAGAATAGGTTGCCAACCAGTCAGTGGAGCTGGGCACCTTGCACCGATTAATATTCACAGCACGCGCATCCTGTACTATGCGGAGCAGTTGCTCGTGGTAAATAAGGAAGCACTTAACTGTATCCTTATCAAGCGCTTGTGCATAAAAATTGTACCGCGGCTTACTCTTGAAGGTTTTGTTAGCCGCCAAGCGCCGCAACAGGCGCTTCCCCGCTGCGGAGTAACGCACTTCGGGCACAGGTGCCCACTGGCGCGCCTTAGCTAGATGGATGGCGCGGTGCTGCCGCGGCAAATAGTCACGGGCGAAGGCATTCAGATGAGCTAGGCACTCCAGAGCGTTCCACGCTTCAGGATGAGGTCGCTGGCGCAGTGTTTCTAAAGGCTTATTGATCAGCTGTTCGCGAACGTTCATTAATGACCAGCGCAAGGTTTGCTCGGCCCAATCAAGCAATTCATCGGAAGTCATATGGATGAAGTGAGGGCGTGTTGAGCCGGCAAAGGTTGCAGACCTCTTTAGGGCA
>JBEQAD010000059.1:0-13713 GCA_041640515.1 Saprospiraceae bacterium
GGCAAAATAAATGAGTGTATCGTTGGCCACACCCAAGGGCTTATAAGGGCGCTCGGTACAGAAAAACGCCTCGGGTAGATACGACCACTCGAAAGGCTCTGGAATATTTTTCACTGCAAAATACAAGGCAGGAACCCCGGCGTACTTAGTATGCATGATCCGTAGGCGCAGCGTGTCTGCTCGAACCGCAGCATAGCCGGACCACGTCGCCTTAGGACATTCCTCGCGATAGAGGTAGTGCATTAGGTCAGAAGGGATGTCCTTGCTGCTGATGAAGGCCGTGTTGCCTATCTCAACAAATGCCAGCAAATGCGCCGTTGCTGCGGAATCGTAGTAGGGTGCTTGACCAATAAAGAAATAAGTTGACGGCGGCTCATCGGCACTCAGGGGTAAAACGTCGTTCAAATTATGGGTTACAGTGAAGACCGAATGGTCAGGAAAATAGGTCTCAAGCAGCCGAAAGAGCACCTTTGTGCCAAAGGGTTGCTCGCTTTTTTCCAGATAATTTGGCTCCCAGTTATAACGCCTCGTCAAAGAAGGGCGGGAAAACCACACTATGCCTCCTATTCCGGCAGCTATGGCCATCCAAAACAGGAGAGAAGCGCGGTATCGGCGCACGGCAGTTTTGGGGGAAACCATAAGCTTATTGGTTTTCTTCGCGGCGCCCGAAGAGGCGCTCCAGGATATTGGGGCGCCGATGCTGGTCGTCTTCGGGGGCTTGCCCTTCTTCACTGGGAGAGGAAGGCCCGAAATATCGTTCAGCCGCTTCCCTCAAGTTCTGATAGCCGTTTTGCTGTATCTCTGCGCGCATAGTAGAGTCCATAAGAAGCATTTGCAGGGTGTCGGGCGAGATGTCAATGAACCCAGGGCACCCAAATTTAGCCAGCACATGGGATGGAGGTTCCGGAAAGCGCTCTTGGTACCACTTGATGAACGCCCGATCATTGGCCATTTTGTGCCAGAAAAGGCCAACAATCGGTAGTGCCATCGAAGCACCTTGGCCTAAGGCTAACGAGCGAAAGCGCACAGCAGGGCTGGATGCACCTACCCAGGCGCCTGTTACTAAGCGCGGGTTGTAACAAATAAACCACCCGTCGGCTTGGTTTTGTGTAGTGCCGGTTTTGCCGGCAAAGTCACCTTGGTGAAGTCCGTAACCATAGCGCAAGCGTGCTCCTGTACCGCTGTTAATTACAGACTGGAGCATGCGCGTCATCGTGGCTGCCTGCTCGGTCGTAAGCGCTCGCACAGGTGTAGGAGGATGCTTCGACACTTCCTCTGCATAATCATATACGACATCACCCGTGCGGGTGGTAATGCGCGTCACCACAACAGGCTCCGGTCGAACACCTTGGTTGGCCAGTGTGCCATATACTTGCATCATCTCATACAGGGAGATATCAGCAGCACCTAAACTGATGCCAAATTCACGTGGTAGCCTCGAAGTAACCCCCATCTTTCGAGCTAATTGAATAGTATGCTCGATACCCACGCGCTCGATAAGCTGCGCGGCAATAACATTGACCGAGTGCGTAAGCCCAGCAGTAAGCGAGTACCAGCCGCCGTAGAAACCGTCGGCATTGCGCGGCTCCCAGTCCACAATTTTCACCTGTTGATTAGGCAGGTAGGTGCAAGGAGTTAGAGAGTCCTGCAGTGCTGCTGCATACACAATGGGCTTAAATGTAGAGCCCACCTGTCGACTGCTCTTGACGTGGTCGTACTTGAAGTGCTTGTAATGGGTACCCCCTACCCAAGCGCGTACATAGCCCGAAGAATGCTCCATGACCATAAAACCACAATTGAGCATGCAGAAATAATACCGCACACTGTCCAGCGGGCTCATCACCGTGTCTATTTCCAAGTTGGCTCCGCGCCAGGAAAATACGGTCATACGAACGGGCTGGCTAAAGTTAGCGCGGATGTCTGCTTCGCTCCATCCTGCCTCGCGCAAGGTGAGCCAACGCTCACTGCGGCGCACCTGTTCATCTATCCAGCGGTCATCCCCCCAGGGCTTTTCGGTGCCTTTGTAGCTGCGCCAGTGCCGGTCAAAGAGATCTTGCAGCTGGCGCATGTGTTGGCGAACAGCCTCTTCGGCATAGCGTTGTACACGGCTATGGATGGTGGTATACACTTTGAGGCCATCAGTGTACAGGTTGTAGGGCGTACCGTCTTCATGAGCGCGTCCTTTCAACAGTTTGGGCAACACGTCAGTGCGCAAGTGCTCGCGGAAGTAGGTGGCCGGCCCTTCGTTGTGACTATCTACCTGATAGCGACGGGCTCCTAATGGTTTTTTTAGGAGCGCCTCATACTCGGCTTGTGTAATACGTCCGCGTTCTATCATACGGCGCACTTGGTCCATCCCGGGTTCATCGCTCCGGACAGATACGTTAAACGTACTATTGCGCACCATCTGTTTCAGCACTACGTTACGGCGGCGCAAGGCGTTCCCCGGGTTGCGCACCGGGTCGTAATAGGTCGTAGCCTTGAGCATTCCCACCAAAGTAGCTGCTTGGTCGGGCGTTAGGTCTTTTGCCTTCTTATTAAAAAAATGCCGCGCAGCCACACTGATGCCATAGCGGTCGCCTCCGAAAGGTACGGTATTCAGATAAAGGTTGAGCAGCTCCGCTTTAGTGTAAATGCGTTCCAGCCGCACAGAGATAAAGTTTTCCCGGATTTTATTGATGAGCAGGCTAACTCCCGGGATGCCATAGCGTTTGCGCGGATACAGGTTTTTAGCCAACTGCTGGCTCAGTGTTGACCCCCCGCCTTTAGTGTCCTTGGTCAATAGGCCAAAAGCTACACGCACCCAGCTGGTGAGGTCAATACCGCTGTGTTCAAAAAAACGTCGGTCTTCAGTGGCTAACAATGCCGTAACGACGTAGGGCGAGATGTTTTCAAGGGAGATCTCTGTGCGGTTTTCTACGTAAAACTTGCCCAACAAAACGCTGTCGGCCGAATAAATCTCTGTAGCGTTAGCCGTTTCAATTGAGCGAAGCTCCTCTGCGTTAGGTAAATGGCCGAATAGGCCTACCCAGACAGCCGCGATAAGGATTAATAAAAAATAGATCCCCCACCGCAGGAACGCTACAGCTACCCCC
This sequence comes from Saprospiraceae bacterium, assembly GCA_041640515.1. Lineage (GTDB taxonomy): Bacteria > Bacteroidota > Bacteroidia > Chitinophagales > Saprospiraceae > M3007. Next base: position 3,096 of record JBEQAD010000059.1, read on the forward strand.
AACATTCGGGCACTTGCCGGATGACGTACTTCAAAACGCTGCCAAGCGGCTCGAGCAGGTGCTGTGGCATACGCCAAAGCGCTGCGCACGGGAGCCTTAATGGGCTCCAATACATCAGTAAATTGGCGTCTTATGGTGCGCCACAAGGACAAGAGGAGCCGAACGAGCTGGCTTTCTCGAAGTGATGAAAAGACCTTTAGCATGTGATTGGGCCCGAGGCATCGGGCTGTGCGAAGGTAAAAGAGGTTTGCGAAACAGCGCGCGTTTCGCAAACCTCTTTCTGTTGTGCCAAGGTATGGCTTAACGTTTAGCTATCTTAACGCTGCTAAGGCCCAGGCTGCTTTCAGCGCGCAATACATACACGCCAGCAGGCAGCTGCTGGACATCTATCGGCACCACCTGACCAGCATGTACACTTTGCAGGCGTAGTTGAGCCACCTGGCGACCATCCGTGCTCAAGATAGTGATATGTACGGGCCCGCTGGCATCCATCCCAAAGGCTACCGTTACCCAGTCTGCTGCTGGGTTAGGCTGCACGCGGAGGCCCAGTGGGTTGGCAGAAGCCGGCTCATTAGCGCTGACTATATTACCTGGGTCTACAATGACGCCGCGTGCTCCCGCGCGCGCGCACGCTTGGTCACCTGCGCTCGAACGGACGCAGGCTTCTGTATCGTAGTTGAGCATATCCATGATGTCCACTTGATCAATAATCCAGTGCGCATCCGGTACCGTAGTGTTGGCATCCGTTCCAAAGCGGAAGCGGAAGGTAAGGCTCTTACCTGCGAATTCGCTCATGTCGAAATACGAACGTATCCAGCCGTTAGAATTGCCCGAGAACCCACTGAGGAATGGAATAGCGAAGGTGCCGTATTGGATGCCGCCGGTGTAGCCTCCACGAAATACCTTGCTGCGGTCGAAGCGGCGCCAGGAAGATTCGCCGTCCAGTTGTACTTCGAGAAAGCCAGCATCTGCGCCCGCCTCGGTGTTGAAGCGGTGCCAAAAGCGCAGCACTGGTTGGGCGCCTTGAATGGTTACGGGCAAATAGTGGTACAATACTTGGTCGGTTTCGCTGGCTAACGCATCCACTCGCCAGGCCGCTTGACCTACCCGCACCATGTTGTTTTGCAGGTAGAAGGTGTTATTCGTATTGTTCTCCAGCGAGAACGAACTCCAGCGGTCGCCCTCTTCCTCCATATCGTCGCGGAAATAAAGGCTAGACTTGAATGCTGGGTCTGACTTGGCCGTGTAGCTGAGTGTAATTTGTTCGCCAGAAGCCATGTTACCGATATTCCAGGTGACCACTCCACCCACATCAGTTCCTCCATGTGAGGCTGACACTAAGGACAATCCCTGCGGTAGCGGGTCAGTAACGACTACGCCCGTTGCCGTTTCGTCTTTGTGGTTGATAACAGTGATGGTAAACTTGGCTTCACCACCGGCATCAATTATTGGGGTGGAAGTACTTTTGCTGATTTTCAATTCTTTAATGCAGGTAGGAATCGGATTAAAATCTTCTACACCATCACCGGAGTTATTGCTGCTACCCTGGTTAGCAAAGATACCCATGCCGCGGCGCGCAAATACTTGGCTGATGAGACAGGTGTCTTCACCGTTGTAGTTCAAGATGTTCGCTAGCCGGATGGCATCGCGCCCGTCAATGAAGCCTGGCGAGCAAGGCTGCAATTTCATGCCGTCCATGACCAGCTGCACAGCGCGATAGTTGCCGCTGTTGGGGTTCGTCCAATCGGGATCGTAGCCGTACTTCTCGACAAGCGCCCAGTACAGGTCCCAGGTTACTGTCGCCCATACTTCGCCGATGGCGTGCACGCCAGCACTGTTGGCTACCGTGCCATAAGTGTGCGGGTTAATGGCCATGTCAGTGCTGTAGGGTACACGGCGAATGCCCACCCCATCGTTGGGCTGGCGCAGCACGTAAGTGCCCACCCCGCGGCGCTGTTTGGGCACATCGCCGGGTTTCACACTCGTAATAAGGGTAAACCAGTCGCTCCAGCCTTCGCCCATTTGCTCAGCATTGCCTAGGCAGCCGACCTGGCTAGGGCCACCTGTAAGGCGGTTCGACACGCCGTGACCGTATTCATGGGCAATAATACCATTGTCGAAACTGCCGTCTAAACGCTGCGGCCCTGTAGAAGTAGGACGCACTAATGAAATGTTCAACCCAAGGCCAGCATACTGGCGCAGTAAGTCGCAGTTAGGCTTGCTCATCATCACTACGGGGATAGTCACCTGGGCGCCAACGTCTCCAGGCGCCATGCCAATAGTGGCATCTTCAAAGTTGCAAATGATGCAACCGATGGCGCCGGCTTGCTGGGCAGTTAGCGCTTTTCGGCCAAATTGGCATACGCCACGGTCAACCATGGCTATTTTCCCTTGTAAGTCGTTTACGGGTGGGTTGCAGTTTTTAGTGGCGTCGTCTGAACCAGTGCCGTCGTTCGTAATAACCACTTCACCCGTTACCGGCGTAGTGGTAATGGGGGCTCCCCAACCATTAGCAGCCTGGGCGTAGTAGGTTCCTTGCACGAAAACCGGTCCATTTACCCGTACCACATTGCCGCTTTCGCCACTCCACAAGTACATCTGCATGCGCCCGCTGGCTCCGTCGGCCGGCGTGGAAAAGTTGGCATTATTCTCTCCGCCGCCATCGAGGGCTTCAGCACGCACAAAGTCATTGGCCACCCCGCCGCGCCCGTAGTTGTTCGCCTGGAAGTTGCCTGCGGGCTCATCGAATCCAAAGCGATAGGTGATGTCGTGGAGCATATTGTTCATGTAGAACAAGTTCGTTATAGCCGCCTCCAAGTTTGCGGCGGGCTCACTATTGGGGTCAAAAGGGAAGTTAAACACATAGTTGGTGCCCATTGCTGACTCGTTAACACTTGGGGTGTTGTCGTTAGCGCGGTCTTCATAAGCCCACACGTTATTGCCCCGTGTATATGTGTACTCAGGGCCGGGTTGACCGTTGTCGTCGAGCCAGCCGTAGGGCGAAGCCACTGGGTCGGCCGGGTTCACCACAAGAGTGCGAGAGCCGTGCGCTGGGCTTTCTACCGGAAGGGCGAAGACGTTGTAAACTTCATCAATACCTGACAGGTTGGTTGGGTTTTGTATCGCTTGGCCAATGGTCTTTACATCTTCTTCGTAATCGCTGCAGTCGCCATCAGCGCGGTAAACGTGACCGGCCTTACAGTACAGGGTGTGGTTGTGCTTCCGCAAGATTTGGCCATTAACAGCGTCTACCGTGATGGTCCACATGTCGGAGCTATTCGCCTGGTCGAGGAACAGCTTCCAGGCCAGCCGCGGCTGCTCTTGCTCGTTGAGGTCGTAGCAGATGTCAACGGGTATTTCTTGGCGCGATACATTGCCTCCTTCAAATACCCAGCTGCGGTCGCTAATTTTACGTTTCAGGCGTGGCACGTCGGTGGGTGCAAAGCCCAAGTGCAACAACGCCATCTCTAAGGCACGGCCTGCACCCAAAGAGGGCAAGGTAGTATTGACGCGTTGGGCCAAATCGGCGACAAAGCGATGCCCCAAATGATACACTTGACCGTCGCGAACATGCAAACCAAAAAGAGCATTATACACAGGAATGCCTGCGTGCTGCTGTTGTACCCAAATGTGTGCTACGCGGTTGTGTTTGCTCACATAGGCATCGCTGATGCGTAGGTCGGCTACATCCGAGCTGGTGAGGTGAAATTGCTCGGGATTTGCGCGCAGGAAGCGCAGCGCTATCTCCTGAGCCGCTAGCAAATCTTGTGCGCCAGCTCCTTGTGGAAACACTGCTATTAGCAATGTGCCCAGCCACCCATGAAGGCGTAGTAGTAACTTCATTGACATAAGACAGAGCGTGTTATTTATTAGTTTGGTGAAAAAATGCGCTTCCCGGCGTAACAGCCGAAAAGCGCTCAAAGGTAGAACTTTTGCTTTTTGCTATCTCAGCTTAGGATACCTATCGTCACCCAAACAGTATTTTTTTAATCTTTTCGGCGCTTCATCAGATAGCGCCGAATGTCCTCCACAGGATATACAGTGGCTACCTCCCAGCCGTTTTCATATACGTAATTTAGCCCATCTATTGCGCTGCGAAACTCGTAACGACGTCCCTTGGAGTCGGTCAGACAATCGTGAGGCTTGTGACTACGCGTTTGTCCGTAATCAACACCTAAGTGATAGGTGCCGTCGGCACGGCGCAGCGGTGTTATCTCAATATAAGCGCCTGTGTTTGAGGAGGTCAGCAGAGTACCTTCCACGTATAGTTGAGCGTAGAGCAGCATACTCCAAAAAAAGCCCGTTAAAGTCGTTAATAGCTGTTTCATAGTGCTTGTGTTTTTGGGCGACAAAGAAAGGTGGGCCATCAGGACAATTAGCAACATTAACCTGGGCTTAACCCATAGAGCATTTTCTTAACTAAACACCGGCTCAGTGTACAGACACTGCCGGAGCAGTCCTACCTTTGCTACATCGTTATGCCGACGCTTCATTTTTCAAGCAAGCCGTTCGAAACCCTGACAGTGTACGAGTTGTACGACATTCTGGCCCTCCGCCAGGAGGTCTTCGTCGTAGAGCAAAATTGTCCATACCTGGATGCCGACGGTAAGGACCTGCATGCCTGGCATGTAATGGGCCGCAATGAGCAGGGCGATATGGTAGCTTATACCCGTATACTACCTCCAGGCGTCAGCTATGCGGGTTATGCTTCGATTGGCCGAGTAGTTAGTGCGCCCGACGTGCGGCGCTCTGGCGCCGGCCGGCTGGTTATGGAACATAGCCTTGCTCTGTGCCGAGCCTTGTTCGACCCAACACTACCTATTAAGATAAGTGCGCAGACTTATCTCATCCGTTTCTATGAGAGCTTTGGCTTTCGCTCTACCGGCGAGGAGTATTTGGAGGACGGCATCCCACATGTGGCTATGATACTGACAAGCGACTAAACCTATGTTTTACTGCGCATAGGTTCGCTGTCCCAGGCGTGGTCGTCGGCGGACAAGTTGGCCATCAGGTCGTCTTGCAGTAATCGCTCTTGCATTTCAATTTCCTCTTTGACGGTCAGCACGTAGTCGCGCGCTTCATGGCGAGCTACCGCCAGCTTGCGCAACGACCGTTCGTCGTAGCGGATAAAGCGTTGGGCCTGGCGTTTGGCGGTATATCGTCGGAAGCCCAGGGCAACCAGTACGTCTTCGCCCAGGCTAACCGCAGTGTACAGTGTTTCGCGGTATACGTGCTCTACGTGGTACTCGATGAGGTCATAGGCGTCCATGCGGTTGCGCGCACGGGCGAAAATGTGCAGGTGAGGGAAGTGCTTGCGCAGTGTTTCAATGATACGCGCATTGGTTTCAGGCGAGTCTACAGCGGCGATAAAAATTTTAGCTTTTTCAGCACCAGCGGCTTCTAACATCTCTAAGCGAGTAGCGTCGCCGTAGTACACCTTGAAGCCCATCTTGCGCAGTAGCTCCACGCGATCGGAGTCATGGTCCAATACCGTAGCCTCGATGCCATTGGCACGCAACATGCGGCCTATGGTACTGCCGAAGTGGCCAAAGCCGGCAATAATCACCGGATGCTGCTCGTCTATCACATCATCTGGGCGAGGCTCTGGCTTCTGTTTTACTCCAAAGTAAGGGTCAATGAAACGGTCGTTGAGCAACAATAAGAAAGGTGTGGCAAACATGCTAATGGCTGTAACGGACATCAGCTGGTTGGCTAATTGCTCCGGTAGAAGGCTGATTTGTTGGGCAAAGCCCACTAATACGAAGGCGAATTCGCCTATCTGGCTCATTCCCAGGGCAAAAAGGAGGTTCTGGTCGGTACTCATCCGAAAGAAGCGCCCTATGCCATAAAGGCTGAGCCCTTTGAGGAGCATCACTATGACCAACAGCATGGAGATGAATCCGGGGGCATCCCACACTAGTTCAAAATTCAACGAGGCGCCCACACCTATAAAGAATAGTCCCAGCAGAAGCCCTTTGAAAGGCGAAATGTCGCTTTCTAGCTCATGGCGAAACTCGCTGTTGGCCAGTACCACTCCTGCCAGAAAGGCGCCCAGGGCCGGGCTTAGACCGATGGTTTGCATGAGATAAGAAATGGCCAGTACCAAGAGCAAAGAGGCTGCAGTGAACAACTCGTGCAGGCGCGTTTTGGCCACAGCCCGAAGTACAGGGATGAAAATGTAGCGCCCAAAGAAAAGAATACCACCTACGACACCTACGACCACTATCGTCTGCAGCCATCCGGGCAAATCTTCTATTTGCGAGTGCCCCAGCCCCTCCGCTCTGGCGGCCATGCCGCTGGGGGCCAACAGCGGTAGGAGGGCCAAAATGGGAATGACGGCAATGTCCTGAAAGAGCAAGACCGAAAAGGAGGATTGCCCCATTACTGAGCGCGCATTACCGCGTTCCTTGAGGGTCTGCAACACAATAGCTGTCGAGGACATTGAAAACGCCAAGGCCACAGTAAGTGCTACCGTCCAAGACCAGCCTAGAAAAACTATAAATAGAACACCCAGCACCAGAGTAGTCAGCCCCATCTGCGATAAACCCAGGCCGAGAATCGAGCGGCGCATTGACCAGAATTGGGCAGGTTCCAGCTCCAGACCAATTAGAAACAGCATCATGACCACCCCCATCTCTGCGAAGTGCATCAAATCAGCGCGCTCTTCACCCACCAAGGCTAAACCAAAAGGGCCTATGAGGATGCCGGCCAATAAGTAGCCCAACACCGAACTCAACCCCAACCTCTTCGTTAGAGGAACACATAGAACGGCTGCCGCCAGATAGATAACTGCTTGATGTAGAAACATGGGCGATGGTTTTTGGCAAAAAAAGACGACGAGGTTGCACCCCTGCTTCACATAGGAGCACCGCTCCACGGGCAAAGCAGCATCCTCAAAGAAACGCTCTTTTAGACAGATATAAAAGACAATGATGCGGTTGCGCAACCAACCAGCTCGTGCAATCGCGAACAGGGCAGGAGGGGGCGGTACTGTTTATCGGCCGACGACAACCCGGCGAACCGACCGCCCCGCTTCGTTTTGCAGTGAGACGAGGTAAACGCCGGCCTGACCAAATACCTCGGCAGGTAACTCAAGCATGTGCTCTCCAGTAGGGAAGTAAATCTCCCGTTGCACGTACACCCAGCGGCCAGCAGCGTCGGCAACGCGTACCTCAGCCCAAAAAGGCGCCGTGGTTTCTACCTGAAGCTGTAGTGGCATGCCGCTGGAAAGAGGGTTGGGAACTACTTGCCAACGAGCAAGCTGGCTAATCTCGCCCACGGCAGAAGTAGTTGAGGTGCGAAAACTGGATTGCCGTGCGGCGGCGCAAGTAGCGTATTCATTGAATGGTCGTACCCGCCATTGATACAGTCGGTTGGGCTGCAGCGTCTTGACCGTTAGTGAGGTGTTGTTGGTAACAAACGACTGCGCAAACGAAGAGGTGAAGGAGCTGACAATGTCAAACTCTACCAAATAGTAATTGGCGCCCGCCACGGATTTCCATTCCACCACCACCTCGTCGTAGAACGGCACACTGGCTCCGCCAATAGGGGCTATGAGCAGGTCTGTAGGTGTGCTGATTTCCGTAGCTATGGGCGAGAAAGTATTGTTCAAATAATTGCGGGCCGGCTTAGCCCTATCGGCTAAAATGGCACTCTGTTGCTGAGGCGTGAAAACATATTCGCTACAGAAATTGAAGTAGCCCATCATGTTGTTGGCCATAGGCACTACAGGAACTCCTAGGGGATCTTGTGCGCTGCCATTATAGCTGCAGCTGTTAGCGCCATAGCCGAAGTTGTAATCCGGTGGTGTATCGCAAATCTTGTCTGCTGCAGTAGTGCAGTTAGTACCGTTCATGCGTTCTGTGGGCACGCCTCCTGGCGAGGTGGCTGGCGCCTTAGGCCAGCTTGGAAAGGTATTGTCAAAAGGCTGACTCTCCCAGCCGAAAAAAGTATGTTGTAAGCTGAAAAAGTGCCCAATTTCATGGGCTAGCGTGGAGTTGTTTTTAGCTCCGCTGATTTGGTCCTTTCGGCAAACGATCCAGTCGCGCTGAGGGCTGTAGTAGCCTAATGTTACTCCCTGCTGATTGTTGCTCACTACCGCTTGGTTGACGATATAAATGTTCATGGCGTTAGTGTGTCGCTGCGCCTGCATAACCGACCAAGCGGTTTGGTCGTTGTAAACGTTATTGTGGTTGATGTTGTAGTTAAAGAGAGTTCCGTACACCTGATGCGGGCGCAAATAAAAACGGATGTTCATAGGAGCAAAAGCCTCGTTAAGAGTGCACAATTGGTCTAACACGCGCGCCTCAAGTATGCGGCCTTTGCCCGTGGCGTCTGCTACCAGATGAAAGTGTATGGGAACGTATTGTATAGAACCGCGCTCTTGCACAGCTGTTGCTACCTCCTGTAAGTTGGCAAGCAAACGCGGCTCAAAAAGTAGTTGGTCCTCTATGGTAGTGCCACACACGCCCCGCAGAAGTTGCGCTCCTGCGGGAGCGGAAAGAGTAAGAATGGAAAGAAAACTCAGAAGGAGAAGGATCTTTTTCATAGCACTAAACAAGGCGGACAGATAACGACAGATAGGGTTGTGTCGATAAAGATTTAGTTGCACAGAGACCACAGTAAACACAATGAGTGTCTGCTGTTAGCAAGGGGAGATAAAATAGGTAGAAAAATTATCCCTGGGAAATGGCTTCTTTGCCGCACGGCTCGCCTGCCGTTCGGCCACATACACCGCACGTAGCACCTTCCTTTTGCAAGAACGGATTATTGTTGGCGCAGGTGCCTCGAAATTCTCCGCCTTTGACCAATAAAATGCGAAGGCTAAATAAAAAAAAGGCCAACAAAACAAAAACAACAGCTAAGGCAACTACAGCGAGCATGACAATTTAATTTTAACTCAAAGATACCTTTTCCTTAATAACTGAGCGAACGGTGTTTAGTTGGCTTTTTTAAGTTTTCTTTGCCCAAACAAAAACGTACGCCGAAAGTTTCGCTCAGCCTGAAAGCACTGCCTATCTTGGCCCATGAAAAAGAAAACTGCTGCTCTTACTGCTTCACCTTCAATGTACCCAGGTTGTTATGCTACCCGTAAGTAAACTTCTTCGAGGAAAAAGTGATCACCGCATTTGGTCGGTGCCACCCGACTTTATGGTCATAGATGCGCTGCAACTTATGGCAGACAAAAACATCGGCGCTGTCCTGGTAATGGATGGCGAACAGTTGGTAGGCATCTTCTCCGAGCGAGACTATGCCCGCAAGGGCATTATTCAAGGGCGAAAAGCCAAAAGCACCCCCGTCTCAGAAGTCATGACGGCCAACGTCATCACGGTAACACCGGAGATGAGTATTGAGGATTGCATGCAGCTGTTCAACAACAAGCGAATACGCCACCTGCCAGTCATGGAAAACGGCAAGGTCGTTGGTTTGCTTAGTATCGGCGACATCGTCCACGCCATCATCCGAGAACAGAGCATCCACATCCAGTTTTTAGAGCAATACATAGCCGGTATTTAATCATTCATCACACGCCTAACGCACCAGTGCCTATTGCGGTGTCTGTAGGGCGTTAATATGCACCCGTACACATGGACTTACTCATCGTAGCAGTCTTTATCATTGGATATGCCTTCATTGCCTTAGAACACCCGCTCAAAATAGATAAGTCAGCTTCCGCCTTACTTACAGGTGTATTGTGCTGGTTGGTTTTGCTCTTTGGCATTGAGCAGATGCCTGCATATGCCAGCCTTTCGGCAGAGGAAAAGTCGGATATTTTTAAATTTCTAGACCACAGTCTCTTCGAACAGGTGGGAGAGATCGCAGAGATCCTGTTCTTCCTCATTGGCGCCATGACCATTGTCGAGTTGGTAGACCAACACGAGGGTTTTCGCGTCATTACTGACCGCATCAAGACGCTCAGCCGACCTCGCCTGCTGTGGATTATTTCCATCATTGCCTTTATCGCTTCAGCCATTCTCGACAACTTAACGACGACCATCATTTTGTGTGCCCTGATACGGCGCCTGATTAAGAGCGAAGAAGATATGTGGCTGACAGGTGGCTTTGTAGTGTTGGCGGCTAATGCGGGCGGAGCTTGGTCGCCTATCGGCGACGTTACTACGATCATGCTTTGGATAGGCGGCCAGATTACGACATTGCACGTTATTAAATCCGTATTAGCGCCCTCTATTGTCTGTTTGGTAGTGCCGCTGTTGATTACTTCTTTTACGTTGCGCGGCCAGGTGGAACCACCCGACCGCGAGGAGGAGAGGCACAATGGCTATGCCTGGGCCGTACACGAGCAGCATCTGGTCTTTGCTGTAGGCACCTTGGGGCTGCTTTTCGTACCTGTTTTTAAGGCCATTACACACTACCCGCCGTTTATGGGCGTATTGCTGTCGTTGGGCTTTATTTGGTACCTAACGGAATACATCCATCGCGATAAACCGGAAGAGGTGCGAAACGAGTTGTCGGTGGCTGCAGTGTTGCGTCGCATTGACACCCCCAGTGTCCTTTTCTTTTTGGGCATTCTGTTGGCTGTGGGAGCCTTGTCCACTTCGGGTCATCTCCGCGTATTGGCCAATAGCCTCGACCAGATATTTGCAGGCGATATCTATCC
>JBEQAD010000060.1:0-13625 GCA_041640515.1 Saprospiraceae bacterium
TGCAACACGCTCCCATGGGTGTTTCGCGAGCGCGACATAGCTTTTGTAGGCCGTTTAGTGTCCGACAAGGGCGCGCACGTGCTACTTCGAGCCTTGGCTCAACTGCATGCGCGCGGCCGACGCCTGCATTTGACCATCATCGGCGATGGACCCGAGGAAGTGCTGCTGCACCGGCAAACTGCGGAGTACGGCTTGAGTAAGTGGGTCGTTTTTGAGGGCTTGAAGAAAGGGCCCGAATTGGCGCACTTGCTGCAACAACACCGCGTGCTGGTGGTGCCCTCAGTATGGCCGGAGCCGTTCGGGATTGTAGCCCTGGAAGGGCTAGCTTGCGGGTGCATAGTAGTGGCCGCTAACACGGGCGGCTTACCTGAAGCCCTGGGCGGGCTGGGGGTGCTCTTTCCGGCAGGCGACGCTACAGCCCTGGCAGATGTATTGGAATGCCTTTGGGCTAATCCTTTTGATTTCTTGCCCCCTGCCGAGAAGGTAGCCATGCATTTGAGTGCCCATACGCGCGCTGCCATTGTCGATCGATACTTATCTATTTTGTCTGAGATGGTTCGATAAAACGATGGGGACAGATTTCTCACGCCAGCCCGATACGGACAACACCGCTGCCGATAAACTGCTGGAAAAGCAGCGCCGCCGCTTGACGCGAACATTAGTCTTCGCCCTATTGTATACCGTGTTTGCGGGTGCTGTTCGTAAATGGGTGCTCTTGGGCGGTCCCATTAGCAACTTACTGTTGCTGGGCCAACTCTTAATGCCTTGGTTTTTCTATTTTATTGCTCCTGGGCAAAGGCGGCGCTATTTGCCGCTGCTGCTCTTTTCGGGCGCTATCTTGATGCTAATGGCCACGAACCCACTTAACCATACCCTATATCACGGCTTATTGGGGGTGGTGCTCCATATGGGTTGGTGGCTCATGGGATTCCACTACCTTGAAAATCGCCATCTTTACGTATGGGATAAGCTTTACCACTTCGTATGGTTCCTTCTTTTGGTGGAGCTAGCCCTTTCGGTGGTGCAGTATAATTTACCACGTATGCACTTCCTCAACCGCTATGCCACAGAAGGCGCTACCAGTATTGCTTTTGTAGGGGAGGCAGCCCGCGTAACTGGCACCTTCAGCTTCGTATCGGGCTACAGTGCTTGGCTGTTATTTCTTAACCTATGGACATGGAGTGTCGCCATCTGGAAGCGTCAGGTATGGCTACTGACCACTCTTGCTGCTATAGGCACAGTGAGTAGTCTCTTGTCCGGAGGACGTCTAAGTTTAGTCATCACGCTCATTTTTACCGCGTTTGCATACGCGCATTTGCTCCGGCGCACCGCTTTTCATCACCTGCTGTTCGTGCTGCTGATAGGCATAGGAGGCGGGTTGTGGGCTTTTCAGACCAGCCCATTTTTGCAGCAGTCATGGCAAAACTTTGCCTCGCGCATTGAAGACGGCTTTCGCGATGAGGAATACGGGCGCCGGACGCTGGGTGTGTTAGCGGAAGTAATTGATTTCAAAGGCGACCACGCTCTGCTCGGCGTTGGCTTGGGTGGAACTTATCAAGGAGCCCGTGCTCTTTGGGGGGAGTCGCACTACCTGCTGAAGTACGGTGGCTATGAGGAAGAACCCGAGCGCATCGTGTTGGAAGGCGGCTATGCCTTGTTGATTTGGCGCCTGATACTGCTCTGGGTTTTCCTGCGAAAGCTGCAAATGCCGGCTGGCGCGCGTTTCTTTCTTTTCTTTCTTATAGCACTTTTTGTCCCCGTAGTTTTCAATACGTACAATCTCATTTTCCTGGCCTTAGGCCTGAGCGCAGTGGACTGGAGCCACCGACGTACCCAAACACTGAAACCCTCGCCATGACGCCGCTTCTCTTTCTTTACTCGCATCCAATCCAATACTTTGCACCACTGAGCCGACGGTTGAGCGAAAGCGAGATTTTTGACCTAAAAGTGCTCTATTGCAGCCGGCAAGGAGTGGAGGCCGTGGTGGACCGAGAGTTTGGCCAGCCTGTCCAGTGGGATACGCTGCTACTTGAAGGCTATCGAAGCATCTTTTTGCCTAACTGGCGCGGCAGATACCACCCGGTAGGCGGTTTTTGGAGTTTGATAAACCCTCGTATAGTGTGTTGGTTGTGGCGAAGCCCTCGCAGCGTTGTCGTCGTACACGGCTGGGGGCACTTTACCCATGTATTAGCCATCGTTATGGGGAAAATAAGGGGGCACTGCATCTGCCTCCGCGGAGAAAGCTGCTGGAGTCATGAGCAGCAGCTACCGAGCTGGAAACGGAAGCTAAAGAAGCTTCTTTTAGGGCGGGTGCTGTTTCGATTTGCTGACTTTTTCCTGTACATTGGGGAAGAAAACCGGCGCTTTTACCGTGAGATGGGCGTAGCAGAGCGGCAGCTTGTCTTCACACCTTACAGCGTGGACAATGCGTATTTTTCCACTCAATGGGCGGCTCTGAAAGGGCACATTCCTGCATTGAAGCGCCAGCTGGGGCTGCCCGAGATGGCATCGGTCGTGTTATTTTGCGGAAAGCTGATTGCCAAAAAACGGCCATTCGACCTGTTAGAAGCTTTTCAGCAGGCCGGAGTGCCCAATAGCGTGCTGGTCTACGTGGGAGACGGTGCCCTGCACGAGCCGCTCAAAAACCGCGCCCGAGCATTGGGCATCGACCACGCTGTGCGTATCACTGGCTTTGTAAACCAGAGTGTTATTGGACAATATTATGCTGCAGCGGATGTGTTTGTTATGTGTTCCGACGCAGGCGAAACGTGGGGGCTGGCTACTAACGAAGCCATGAACTTCGGGCTGCCTGTATTGCTCTCCGACCGTACGGGCTGCGCGGCCGATCTGTGCCAGCCCGGAGCAAATGGCTTTATCTTTCCTACCGGCGACGTACCTTCTCTGAGCGAACGCTTGCGCCACCTGCTTACTTTGCCGCCAGAAGAGCGCCGTGCTATGGGCCGAGTTTCCCAGCAGATGGTAAAGCGGTATAGCTTTGAGGTCATTGTACAAAACCTACAACAGGCCCTGGCAAAATGTCACTGCAGCCAAGAGTCTACTCCTTGATAATGAAAGTTATTGTTGCGCACCCTGATCGACAGTACTGCAATCACTTGCTGTTGGCTTTAGCCAAGAATGATGGATTAAAGCGCTTCTACACGCTTTTCTCTGGCAATAAGATCGCCACCTACAGCTCCTGGCTGCCCGCTGGTTTTCGACAGCAGCTGCGCAAACGCGCAGTGGACCCCTCTCTGACACCTTACATTCGCCATTTCCCATTGCTCTTTGTAGCTGACCGGTGGCTGAGCCGAAGCCTGGTAGACAGAGTGCGCCTCGGCTTTGATTGGTTCGACCGAGCCGTAGCTCGTCGCTTAAAGTACGACGACTCCGACTTGATTATCACCTACGAAAATGCCAATCGGCACACGATGCGCATGGCCAAACATTTAGGTAAAACGACGGTGCTCGACTTGGCGCAAATTCATCACAGCGATATTGCCGCCTACGGGCGCGAGTTCATGACGCCCAAGCAGTGGCAACTCGAAAAGAACATCATTAACCCCAGGAAAGAGGAAGCCCTCGAGTATACCGACTACGTGCTTGTTCTGTCGAGCTTTGCTGCTGATTCCATGCGTCGCCATGGTTGGCCCACCGAGCGGTTGTTTACGGTTCCTCTTGGTGTAGATGCGGCGCAATTTCCAGCAAAAAGGGACTACAGTCGAAAGGGCCCCTTGCGCTTGTTGTTTGTTGGCACCATCACCCGACGCAAAGGAGTGGCCGTCTTGTTAGAAGCTATGCGTCGCTTGCCGCCAGCCACTGCCGAACTCACCCTTATCGGCCCTATGGCTGACGGGCGAACGCTTCTCGATACTTATGCCGGTTGTTTTCATTACCTGCCTTTTCTACACCACGAGGAATTGGCAGTGCACTACCGCCAGGCCGACCTCTTCGTTTTTCCCTCTCTACTTGACTCCTGGGCACAAACGGTATTGGAGGCCATGGCATCGGGCACGCCAGCCATTGTTAGCGAACGCACCGGTGCTTGCGATGCTGTAGAGCAGGGCGGAGGCTGGGTTGTTCCTGCAGCCGACCCTCAGGTGCTTGCCGAAACCCTTTTGCGTTGTGCTGATGAGCGCGACGAATTGGCCCTCGTGGGCCAGCGTGCCGCCCAGATTGCCCGAAAATACTCCTGGGAACGTTATCAGAAACAAGTGTTAGGAGCGCTGCAGCAGATGACGTCTTCTCACTCCTTCCCGAAGCCTTAGCGCACTAACGTTACGTCGCCCGTGAAAAATTCAATTTCACCATCAATAAACTCGATCTCAGCAAAGTACGTGAATACCGACGGCGGTATACGCTCCCCATTAAGCATACCGTCCCACAGGGGGTCATCGTCATTGGGTAGGAAATTACGACGTTCGGCAACGATATGCCCCCAGCGGTCAAAAAGCTGAAACACGCGCACGATGGCGACGTCAGGGCCACAATACATGCGCAGAGCGTTGTTGTGGTACAATGTCGAGGCAGGCGCAAAGACGTTCGGAACGTACACCCTCCGATCTGTCTGTACAACGACAGTGCGAGCATCACTAGCGCGGCAGCCATTAGAGTCGAGTATCGTTACCTCGTATCGGAAAGAGGTAAGCGGTCGGAAACGGCACGTATCGCAGAGCATCTCGGGCGTTAGTGGTGGCGTGACGAGCGTCTTTTGGCGGCGCTTAGGGTCACTCAACGCATCCGGGCTCCACAGGGCCACGGTTTCGCCGAGATGTATGGTAATGTCGGGCGGCAAGTCCAGCACCAAGTCGTCGGGCTCAAGCACGGTAATGACGCTGTCTTTTTCACAGCCGTCAAAAGCCTGAATGGTAAGCCGGTGCTCCCCCGGCGTCAACCGGCGATATTGGGTCACGTTCTGAAATGGCCCGCCATCCAATGCGTATAAGTAAGGCGGAGCTCCGCCGCTGACGCCTGTAATTTCGGCGTAGCCGTCATTTTTGCCAAAACAAGAGATGTGTCGTAGGAAGAGTCCTGTGAACTGGGGTAGCTCGGGTTCGCCAACGCGCACCGTGATGCTGGAAGAGCACCCAGTTTCGATAGCGGTAGCCGTAAACGTGTACTGACCTGTGCGGTCGGTGCGGGCAGTAGAGGAGTTTTCGCCATCGAGGATACGCCCTGTGCTGTCAGATGTCCAGCGGTATAGGTAGTTAACAGGGGGCAATACCTCCACATGTAGGCGCGCGGTGCCGTCGGTGCAGCCGATGCCCACGACCGTGTCGGTTTTCAGCACCGGGCGGTGGCTGTCATCGAGGATCTGAACGTACAGACTGCCTGAACACGGCGGGTTGCGACGACAAGAATTAGCCGCCTGTACGCAGAGGTTACCGCTTTGGGTGCCTAGGGTTACCTGTACTTCATTGCCTTTTTGCGAAGCTAATACCGTGACGGGTACTGGTTCGCCATTAACGAGCGTACCTGGTGGCCCATCCCAGATATAAGCAGAAGCACCAAACACCGGCGCTACGCGATAGGTGAAAACAGCGCCAGGACAGCCCTCTGTCTTCCCTACGATATTGGGCTGCACCAGGCCCAAGGGCGGTTCATAGACCGCTTCTTTGGGCGTAACACTCACTGAAAAATCGCACTGGTCGCCAGCATAGCCGTCAATGAGGAGGAAGTAGCTGTGCCCTGGAGTGAGCGGCGCCTTAATGGAAACGGGTTTATTTCCGCCTTTTTCCTGGCCTTTATCGCAGGCGATCGGCGGCTTAGTACAATCCTCATACAGTGCCACCTGCACGCCGTCTCCTTTCGAGCAATTGCTGGGTACAATGGTGAAGGTAGCCTCAATAGCGCCGGCGATGAAACCCATCCATTGGGCATTCTCGACCGTGCCACAAAAGCCTGTGGCTGGTCCTGAAGGATAGCCCTCCGTAGAACCAAAATAACCATCAAAATTACATGAAATACATACTTGTTCGCAAGTCACCACCGTGGTTGTGCCATTGCAAGCAGGTGGTAGTTGAGCCAACAATCCAATAGGACAAAAAATAACGACGAGGAAGATGTTAAACCGGAACATGGGAAAGAACGGGATGAGCATGAGATGAAGAAAAAAGGCGCAAAGGTCAGCCTTACCGGACCTTCGCGCCCTAAGATATAGCGGCTAATGGATTACTTGCAATTTGACCACTTCGGCCCGACTGTTGCTTAGGTTTTCTACCCGAATAAAATACAGGCCGGCCGGATTTGCTGATACATCTATGTGATGAAAATTCATACCCGCCTCAACGCGCACGCGTCGTGCGTAGAGCATAGAGCCACCCAAGCTGTGCAGAGAGATGAGCGCCTCACCGGCGTACTGGCACATAAACGACACCTGCACCCGGTGGTATGCTGGGTTGGGAAACAGTTGCACGGGACGCGACTCAGGCCGCTCTTCAAACACGCTGGTAGCGATGTAGCAATCCGGCGAGACCACGTAGGTGCTACTTACAATAGGCAATTTCGCATAGCCTTCGAACATCGTCTGCTCCAACACATAATCACTTGCGCCCAGCCAATCTTGGAGCAACGTAGTAAACACTTGCCGATAGTCGAACTGCTGCCCTTGAAGCTGGTTGTCACTAGTCAGGTGGCTGAGATCAACATTAGTGCCGTGAATGCCACCCGAAAGCGCTTTACCTATAACGAACATAGGAGCTAAGGTGCCGTGGTCCGTGCCAGCAGAGCCATTTTCTTTAGCCGTTCGACCGAATTCAGAAAAGGTACAGGAGACGACTTTATCGGCTAACCCGAGCCCTTCCAAATCGTCGTAGAAAGCCTTTACTGAATCCGACAAAATGCGCAGTAGGTTAGCTTGGCGCCCCCAGGTGACATTGCCTTCCGGCGGTATCTGTGTGCCATGAGTATCGAAGCCTCCCATCGAACAGAGGTAGATCTTGGTCTTGCAACCGCCCTTGATAAGCCGAGCTACGGTCTTTAACTGGTCGGCTAAACCATAGTCTGGGTAGGTGCTGATGCTATTACTGCCGTTTTTAAATGCCTGGGTAATGTAGGCCGAATACTGATCTACGCTGTCCTCTATGCCCATAATGTAGCGCAGTTCATCGCCATACTCCGAGTCTGGCAAGTTGAGCAGCGGTGCTCCGCCGATGGTTTGCACTAGCGAGTAGAAGCCTTGAGGATCCTGACCGTAGAGGTTGATGTAGTTCTGGTGCTCTGTGTCAGTATGGAAGCCCAGCGATGGATAGGGGTCGCCAATCTGAATGCCCAGCGGGTAAAGCATCTCCGGAATAGGCGTACCTTTTACGTTGGGATACATTGCGTTCAAGGCGCGCCCCATCCAGCCCGTGCGAATTTTGGAACCTTCCAGTGTGCCGTCGCCGCCCGAGAGCCACAAATCAGTGCCTTTAAAGTGCGACTGGTTGATGTTTTCATACCCTACAGCTTGCACAATATTCAGCCAGCCGCGGTCGTAGAGTTCTTTGAAGCCTGTCATCACAGGGTGTAGCCCTACTTGATCGACCGACGGGAGGGTCGTGTCTAGTCGGATAAAGCGCTCTGGCCCCTTGTCTGGTATCTTAATGACGGGGCGCAGGTTAGCATAGGCATCGTACTGGGCAATCGGCACAATAGTATTCAGCCCGTCATTGCCGCCTTTTAATTGAATAAGCACCAGCACGCGGTCTTCCACATCCTCGCAGGCGGCCATGATGCGCGCTATTTTGCTGTTGGCAAACGCTCGCATAGGGTGGCCGTTCACGACGAAGGGCGTAATGCCGGCTATTTTGAGAAACTGACGTCTTTTCATTGGACAGTGTTTTTTGAAAAAGTGAAAACCAAAAGCGGTGCAGAAGGTCAATAACTGCTGTTGCTCAGGGATTTTTTAGAAAAAATCCGTTGCAGCCTTCTCCGTCAACAGTCAATGACCGAGCGCCTTAGTACACCTGATACTCAGGCGCATAGAGGAGCGCGTTGAACAGACGCCGCAGAGGGATACTCACCTCACTATCGTTGCCTGTGGACACATAATTAAGCCATTCATAAGCCCAGGTAGAAGGTGACAACCCATCGAGCAAAATCTCATCGTGGAAGTAATCGAAGCGGTCTAAATCAGTCTCTTCAGGGAACAAGTACTGCAACAGTTCTTGCACCAAAACAACCGAGTTAGATGGCTCACTAACTACGCCACTATCTCTCAGCCAGGCAGCAAAATCGAAACGTGTGCCCAAGGGGTCGTTGGCCCCTGGTCCCCAGGCGTGCGTACCGGTGATGAGCATTTCGGGCCACTTGTAGCGCGAAACAATAGTGGCCGAATTGAAAAATTGCCGGTGGTATTCCGGCCCTTGATAGTAGGCCGGATAGCCAGCCACATCGGGCGGATAGAATAAGAACATACCAGCCCAATCCATCATACGCCACATGATGCCGTCGCGCCAGAAGACTTCGTAATGCTGTTGGGTCTGCGTCATCGGGTCAGGGATAGGTACATCGAAGAAAGACAGGGTTTGCAGCACTAAGTCGAGCGGAGAGCGGATGAGGTTACCCAAATTCTCATCCGTAGCATTGGCGTCGTCAGTATCGTAGAAGTGCTCACTGGCAAATAGGCGACGTAGGACAGGTTTTATTTCAAAATTTTCAGCGCGGAAAGTTTCCGCCAGCGGCCCGATGATGTCTGTTTCGATTTCGTCATCGATGTCGCGACCGACGAAGAAATGATAAAGCCGGCGGCAGAAGTTGCGCGCAGTTTCCTCTTGAGCAAAGACCATATCCACCAGAGCGTTCAGCTCGGCATACATACCTTGGGTATCGTTCGTAGGTGGCTGTATGGTAGCGTTGTTGAAGCGGGAGCTAAAAGTCTTTACTCCAAAATCGTGGCTTTGCGGATAGGCGCGGCCAGCTGGGATACCCGTTTCTGGGTCTTGATATTGGTGCCGTCGCGCATTACTAAATCCTGTAAGGACACGGGCAGCCTGCTGGATGTCGTGCTCCGTGTAATTGGTGTAGTCATTAGGGCCAGCGGCAGGTCCAGCGCCGATGGTATGCAGTTCAAAAAATTCGCGAGCGTAGTTGAGATTCGGGTTGTTGGCAAAGTTCTGGTTGTTGTTGATGTACTCGAGCATGCAGTTATCGAGTATCATCTTAGTTACCAGTTGTTTAAAATTGCCTAAGCAGCCCCAGCGCAGCAGCATAAGGTAGTCGTAGAAAGCCATGCTGCTACCTGCGTCAGGGGTTACGGCCAGGAACTGGTGGAAGAAGAACTCCATGCGATGCCCTGCGCCAGGGTCATGGAGCGCTTCGTTGAGCCACCACCCGATGACGTACCACTTCAGATCATCGTCCTCAGCAGGCAGAGGAACAGAAGGCGGTTGCGGCGGGTTGATCCAGGTAACTGGAGAGGCTCCGGGTGCGGCAGCATAAACCGGTTGTTGGAGCTGGAGCGGGGCTGTTTGCAACAGCAAATCGACAGCTTCAGCAACGCTGAGATTAGCTAGTTCGTCCACGCGAGGGCGGGTGTAGCGAAAGCTAATTCGGCGCAATAGATGCGCTGCATGCCTACGCCCCAGGGCGCCTTGAAGGGGATTCAAAGATGCCATGGTTGGGATAAAAATTGTTGGTGATGAAATGAGAAGGATACGCAGTCTTCAAACAGGCAGGCCAATCGGGCGGGATGGATGTCTGACGGGTGTCAGCGAGAACTGCGTACGTGTAGGATTAAAACACTGGATAATGGGCTTCCGCGCGAATAAGCACGACAAAGAAACAGCGCTTAAACGAGTTAATGAAGCCAACATGCATAGGAGGAGTGTTAAATTTTGAGTTGGCATCCGATGGCGTAAAGCTCTCTCTGTTTCCTATCGGCCATAGCAAGCAAATTGATGAACTTTGCCCAGCGGTAAAGACATGCCTATGGCAAAGAGAAAAACACACCTTAAGCCGACGAAATCACCCAAGCTCACTACCATTAGTGCAGAGCCTCCATTGCTTGCTGCCCAAGATAAACGGCCCGCTTCGTTGCGCAAATGGTTTGAGCATCCTCTGCTATGGGGAGCGATACTGGTTTTGCTAACGGTGTTGATCTACGCCAAGTCACTAGCGAACGGCTTTATGGTATTCGATGACGATAAAGCCATTCGCTACAACGAAGTCATCAAGCACCCGACCCTCCGCAACCTTTTCTTGAGCAATAATTTAGGCATGTATGCTCCAGTAACCTGGCTGGGCTACGCGTTGGTATACGCTCTGGCAGGAGAAAATGCAACGGCCTTTCACGCCTTTAGCTTGCTGTTACACTTAGGCTGTGTGCTGGTCATTTTTACCCTTTTGCGGCGCTTGCAGCCTAGCCGGGAGATCGCTTTTTTTACCACACTACTCTTTGCTGTGCACCCCATGCAAGTAGAAGCAACCAGCTGGATTGCAGGCCAGAGCACTCTGACATTCTCCCTTTTCTACCTTCTCGCCCTGCTGGCTTATGTACACTACTTGCAACACCAGCGATTGCTGTTTTATGGTCTGACCTTTGTCGCTTTCGTCCTTTCTGTGATGGCCAAGTCAGCCGCAGTTACTCTCCCGCTCCTGCTGCTAGCCTTTGATTGGTACCACCGGGGGAATTTGCGCTGGCGTCATCTATTAAGTAAAGCGCCCTTTTTTGCCCTAAGCATGGCTTTTGGTTTGTACACTTTCTTCACGCGTGAAGCCGAAGGGCATCAGCTGGTGGTAGCGTCAAAGACATATAGCTTATTCGACCGCTTTTTGATGGTATGCCACTCCCTATTGTTTTATCCCGTTCAGATGTTGGCGCCTTTCCGTTTGAGTATTTATTATCCCATGGAAAAAACGGCTGGTGTTTGGCCCTGGGACTACTACGCTGCCCCGCTTGTCGTAGCCGTACTGGCCTGGGTTACGTGGAGGTTTGCCCGACAACATCGCCTTGTTGGCTTGAGCGCGCTGTGGTATCTGCTGCCGCTGTCTGTTATGCTGCCTTACGTTACGGTGGGCACTTTTGAAATGCGCTCCGATCGCTACGCATACATCTCCTCGGCGGGTTTTTTCCTTTTCGTCGTGTGGTTAGCCCAGAATTTGCGTCCAACGCTGCGCTGGGGGCTTCTGGGCGCTGCAGCCGTTTTGTACGGCTTCCTGGCACATCAGCGCAGCTTAGTCTGGAAAAATGAGGTGTCTGTTTTCCAGGACTGTGTGGATAAACAGCCTCAGTCGCCTCTTTGTCAGTGCAACCTGGCTTATGGCGAACTGCTCAGCCAAAACTACGAGCGCTCTATCAAACACTACACAGAAGCGCTGCGACTTGACCCCACCTACGTAGAGTCGTATAACGGTCGCGGCCAGGCTTATCTCATGCTTAAGCGCTACGAGGAAGCCTTAGCCGACTTCGATAGGGCCATTGAAGCAGGCATTGTTACGCCCCGCCTCTTTTTGAACCGAGGTAAGTGCCATTTCATGCTTAAACAGCCTGAGCTGGCTATCCCCGACCTGACGCGCAGTCTTGAGCTGGAACCCCGAAATCCAGAAACATACTTTTACAAAGGTGTAGCGGAAAACCAAGTAGGTCACCCTGAACAGGGGTTGATAGACCTCTCTAAATCTTTAGAACTTAATCCAGGTTACGTGGATGCACGCCTTAATCGCGCCCTCATATTGGCTAATCTGAAACGTTATGAAGAGGCCATTGCCGAGTACTCGATAGCCCTGAAGACCCATCCAGACATCCCTGCTGCCTGGAACAACCGCGCCGCTGCTTACATGATGCTGGGTCAGTACGATAAAGCACTTGAAGACGTCAATCGGGCGCTACAGCTCAATCCTAACTATACTATTGCGTACCGCACGCGGGCTACTATTTACCGAAATTCAGGCCAGCCGGCGTTAGCAGCTGCAGACATGGAGCGGGCTATGCGCTTAGGTCAGTAGGCCTTGCCGCGCGAAGTTTAATATAATTTCTACAGCCTCAGGGGCCGTCAGGCCGTGACCAAGGCCCTCGGTGGCCACCAGACGCGCACGGGGCCATGCCGCACAGAGCTTCTCGCTTTGATGAAAGTGAGTCACCGGGTCATGCCGATCGTGGATGAGTAGAGCCTCTACGTCAGTAAGATTAGGCACTATTTTGGTCAAATCGTACTGAGCAATGCGGCGCCCCGATAGCCGCTCGATAAAGTCATCCAGAGCGTCTAACAACGCTGGCTCAGCGCCTATCCATTGGCGGCTGTTGTCCATGACGTGGCTCAATGAGGCAAACGATGCCATTATGACCGCACGACGTGGACGTAAGTGTGGTCCCACGGTGCCCATAGCCCAAATGCTTGAGGCACCTCCAACAGAGTGCCCGATCATCAACGTAACAGGGCCCTCGCGCTCCAACAACACGCGTAGTACATCAGCATAGCGGATCATGTTGAAATGCCAACCCGAAGAGCGCCCATGTGCTGGAGCATCCAGGGCTACCACGCGGTACCCAGCGGCCAACAGCCCGGGCCCAATCTTCCGCCAACGACCAGCATGACTTTCCCAGCCGTGAACCAAGAGGGCCACAGGAGCGCCTACGCGGCCCCAGTGATACGTAGCAATGCGCATTGTGCCCACCGGTAAGTATTCTAAGTGGGCTTCCTCTAAGAAGGTGCGTTCTTTGGGCTTCACCTTCCGCGGACGCGGGAAGCCAAACAAGTAAAAGGCAGCCTGTGCCGTCGTCTGCGGTGCTACCCGAACGCCTGCATTTAGCACGGCACCCATTAGTTGGGCTATGGGTTTGGTTTTCATAGTGTAGGCGATTCTGTTATTTGCGGAAAAAACGACCTCGCCATATGCGGTGCTTTGAGGAAACCTGCAGCCAGTATAGTCCGCTAGGGAAGTCGTTTAACAACAATTCTCCTGAGATATTGTCTAAGGACAGATGCTGCACGAGTGTACCCGTACCATCCATTAAGGTAACCTGGAATACTTCTCCATCTGCCTCAGTACCGAGAGGTAACTTGAAGAATAACTTATCCGTTGCAGGATTGGGCCATAGCTCCAAATTTTCTGTTTCGTCAAGCCATTTCACCACCTCTATGGAAGAGAGCTGTTCCTGACCGTTGTGGTCTATTTGTCGGAGGCGATAGTATAGCAGCTTAGCGCGAGGTAAGTCCGCATCGAAGTAGCTATATTCCTGTATTGAAGTGCTGTTACCTTTCCCTGGCACCCAGCCGATGACTTCGAAAGGTTGACCCTCCCCGAAGCTACGCTCAATGCGAAAGCCCGCGTTATCGCGCTCTGTAGCCGTCGTCCACTGCAGTCGCACGCCACCCGGCACTGGGCGAGCAGAGAAGGAAACCAATTCTACAGGTAGAGGAGCTGAAATAGTAAAATCGCTATTAGACAAATCGTAGAAAATATTACCTAAGCCGCGCACTAAGATACGCGCCTGGGTAGTGGGTGGAGCACTAATGACCACTGCCTCCGAACCATCATTAGGCGTACTGTTCACCAGAGTAGTAAATGTGTTGCCGCCATCGGTGGAAAGCAAAATGCGAACATTGGTACAGCTGATGGGCGAGCCCGCCGTGCCCGCTACATTCCAGGTAATAGTTTGCGTAGAACCGCTGGGCAAGTCCTCTCCTCCGTTAGGGAAGGTAATTTGA
>JBEQAD010000061.1:0-13531 GCA_041640515.1 Saprospiraceae bacterium
CAGATCCTCCACCGAGGTGGCATCTGCCCCGATGACGGGTGCCTGGCACTTCTCTGAAAGTTCTTTAATAGTACCCATGCGCAGCGCTACCGGAGCGTTGGTTAGTACGATTTGTGCACCCTGCTGTACGCAACGCTCGGCTACTTTCCAGGCGATGCTCTGATGATCGAGGGCGCCGAAGATGACGCCTTTCTTCCCTTGTAAAATCATGGTCGTCTCGTTTGATAAAGCGATGATGTGTGTTTTAGGCGGAAAAGATGAAAGCCGGCGCACACTTTTCTTCTGTGCGCCGGCCGATTTGTTCGTTTATTCTCGCTGGGTCGTTCCGCTATCGCAGCAAAGTAACGTCGCCTTTGAGCAACGCCTTCTTACCGGTGAGGAATTCAACCTCAGCCAGCCAGGCGTACACATCGGAGGGGGCGGGTTTACCGTTATGCGTGCCATTCCAGCCGGTGGTATTCAAGGGGCCTGTGCCCTCATAGACCAGCTCGCCCCAGCGGCTGTACACACGCAGGGTTAGCACACGCACTAAGGTTTGGTCGCCATCTGCCAGCAGTCGGAAGACATCGTTATTGCCGTCGCCATCAGGCGTGAAAGCGTTGGGCGCATATACGCGCTCGGGCACTACCTGGATACGGAAAATAAACTCGCGTTCTGTGCACCCTAGAATATCGCGTACGGTCAGGGTATACGTAACAGTTGTGTCGGGCTGCACCAAGGGTGGATTGCCCGGATTAGCAGGTTCCCAACTAAAGAGATAGTCTGGTGTCGCTGTAACGGGCAGCAGCACGGACTCTCCTTTGCTGATGAGCGTGTCCAAGTTCCTCGCGCCTGTGTAAGCAGTAGGCACTACTACACTCACAAAGCCTGTATCGCGGCATCCGGATGCCTCCAGGACGTTGACCGAGAAGGTGGTAGTTTGATTAGGCCGTACCCGCACCACCTGGGCATTCGATGGTGGCAAAACCAGGTTGGCAGGCAACCAGGTAAACTGCGCGTTAGGAAGCGCGGGCGAGACAATTCCAATGAGCGCAGTATCGCCGGCGCAAATGGTGTCGCCAAAGAGTTGCAAGTTCGAGATTCCGCCGATCGTAATGACTCGCTGGAGCGTATCCCGACAGCCAAGAGGCAGGTCGGTAGCTATCAAGGTGATGGTGTAGTTACCCTTGGCGTCAAACACGTGTGCAGGGTTAAGCACACTTGACGTGCCGCCATCGCCAAAGTTCCAGCTGAGCTGGTCGCCCTCTGTGGAGGTATTGAGAAACTGCACGGGTGCGCCTACACAAAGCACGGGGCCTGTAGCAAAGTCGGCCTTGACCGGTGAGAAGTTCACCGGCATTTCCACAGAAATCGTGCACGCATCGTCTTCGCCTTTTAACACCAAACGGGCCACTGTGCTGTTGGTAGGCGGTCGGAAGGTATATCGGTGGCGAATAGGGTTGATGGAGCCTGCTGTGATGCCGTCGCCAAAACTCCATTGCCATGAGCTGATACTTACCGTGTCCTTGAGCCGAAAGAGAATAGAGTCACCTACGCAAATGAGGCTTTTATCCATCTCAAAAGTACCTTCTGGTCCTACCACTTTAAATGTGCGTTCCACCGTATCTCGGCAACCAAACGGCGTAGTCGCTATCATGCTCACCGTAAAGGTACCTTTAGTGAAAACGGTGGTAGCCTGGTTACCTGCCACTTGGACACCATTGCCCAAATCCCAGAAAATCGAAAGGGGCAGATTGGACGGCGTCGTATTAGTAAACACCATGTTTTGCGGATAGCAAATGATGTTCTGGTTGTCCACATTCGAAGTAAAGCGCGCTTGTGGCGGTGCTTGCACTTGTACGATAGCGAACGAAGAGTCTTTGCAGCCCGTAGCTATTTCAGTAAAGACAGCCTTTACTGTGAATTCCCCTGCATTTGAATACACAGCCGTCGCCTGTTGTCCTGTGGCTGTTTGGCCGTTGCCCAGTGTCCACTGCCAGCTGAGATTGGAACCGCCCGCAGTGAAATCAGAAGCCGTCAATTGCAGCGTGTCGCCTACGCAAAGACGCGCAGGCGAAGGAGAGGTGCTGATGACACTCACAGGCTTGTATATTTGGATGGGCAGCTGAGCATAGCCCACACAGCCATAGGCGTCTTCAATACGCAATTCTACAAGGAACGCATCGCCAGCGGGCGGTTGGGTGAGGAAGGTATGTGTGGGGTTGGTGTCCTTGCTCGTCGTGCCGTCTCCAAAATTCCACTCCCATTTGACAATGCCCGCGTCAGCCGTGCTCAGGTCTTTGAACGACACGGTAGAGGGAATGCAAATACTAGTTTTATCTGCGCTTATGGCTGGGGCGTTGTTATAGATAAACACTTTCCGCTCCAGGGTATCGCGGCAGCCGTTGACACTTTCTACCTCCAGGCTAATGGTTTGCAAACCAGAGGGCCCAAGCGAGATATCGAGGGTTGACTCATCCGTTCGGATGGGCCGCTGAAAGGAGAAATACCAAGTATAGCCCTTGTAGCAAGTAGCATTTACGCCCTTCGAGTTGCCGGCGTCCAACGTTTGCACCTGGCCACCACAAATAGTGTCGGGTAGTTCGAAGGCAGCCTTTAGCAAGCGTGGGCACACAACGGCAGTGTCGTAGGAGGCAGGACAGCCACTGGAAGGGTTCTCAGCCTTTAACACTACGGTATAATCCTTGGGCACAGCATACACATGTACAAAGTTAGAGTCTATCTGTGTGGTATCGCCATCGCCCAGGTACCAGGTGACCGACGTGGCCCCTTGGCTTTGGTTGACGAATGCAAACGCCATCTCGTCGCTGCAACTCGTCTGGTAGTACATCCGGGCAATAGGCCCTTTCACCTGGATGAAACTGTCCTTAGTCACGGTAAAAAAGCAGCCGTTGTACTCCGTTGTCAGCGATACGCTCAACGCACCCACTTCGCTGCGGTACACCCATTGAGGGTTCTGGTTTTGAAAACAGTGCCACAGCCGGTCGTTTTCAGAAGAGAAATGCCAACTGTCTATCCTTGGGTCGTTAATGAGGCTGGTGAATTGCACCGTATCACCCGGGCAAACCTCTGTTTTATCAGCGGTAAAATTGCCGGCAATAGGCGCGCCCACTTCAATGAGCACAACGTAGGAGGTGTCTATACAGCCGGCGCTGTTTTCGATGACCAGCCGAACTCGGTAATCACCCGCCGTTGTGAAGATGTGCGTTACGGGAGCCTTGTTGGTTTGGGTTAGCGGCAGTGAGCCATCGTCGAACAGCCACGTCCAGCGCACAATAGGCTCGCGCGAAGTACTACTGTCGGAAAAGGTTACCGCTAAAGGTGCACAGCCGTGTTGTTTGTTGGGCATGAAGCGCGCATTAGGGCGCCAGATAGTATCCACGCGAAAAGTGTCGGCGATACAGCCAGCATTAGTGACAATGCTCAGGCGCACCGTATCCAACCATCGCCCAAGGCTGGAATAGCCCGTTTTGTCCGGGGTAGTCCACAGATAAGTAGCGGTGGGCCCGGAGGCTGAGGAGCCGTCACTAAAGGTCCATGACCAACTTTTGGCGGTAGGCGAAGTCGCCGTAAAAGAAAACAGCGTAGGATCACTGCAAGCGTAAGTAGGTGTAGCAAGGAAAGTCGCCCTTGCATCTTCTACATAGACAGGCTTCGTTACCGTGCTCACGCAGTTGCCCAGCCCTCTTACCAGGAGTGTTACGTTGCGCAAGCCTGGCGTAGTGAAAACCACCTTCGGGCTAGTCTCCGACGAGGTGGGCGGATTAGCGCCCGCCCCAAATGTCCATTCGTACACCCCAATTTCCGAGGTATTGAGGAAGTCAACCGAAGCGCCCAAGCATACCGTGTCCTCAACGATAAAATCTGCCAGCGGCGGCCCTACGCGCACCGTGCGACTCGTGGTAGCCGAGCACCCTACCGCATCGGTTGCGGTGAGGGTTACTGTAAAAGTCCCTGGTTGGTCGTAAGTTTGAGCAGGTGGATCCACCAAATTGGACGTGTTTCCATTGCCAAAAGCCCACTGATAGATGAGCGTGCCAGAGCCACCAGAAGTAGTGTTAGTGAAAGAAACGGTCAATGGCGGCTGACACGCTACCGGAGGTGAAGGCGACGTGGAGAAATTGACGCTGGGTTTTATGCCCACCTTTACGATATCGGGAAACACTTTCGTCACGTTGCACGTACTATAATTGGTACTTATCTCTACCGACACCGTAAAAGTACCCGCATCCATATATACATGGGAGGGCGAGGCTCCGGCGTCACCAGTACCGTCGCCAAAAACCCACGAGCGGCCCAAGAGCTGAATATCGCTATCCGCCACGATAGAATCCCGAAATTGCACCAACAGCGGCGCGCAACCCGACGCGGGTTGTGCTACCACAAATACCTCGGGTCGCGCAAACACCGTGATAGGCACAGTGCCCACCACAGGCCCGCCGGGGGCTTGGCGAAACTCTACCATATAAGTGCCTGGTTGCGTAAAAATGTTGAGCGGCGAGGCAATGTTGGAAGAGGAGCCGTCTTTAAAATCCCAGAAGAACGATGTGGCTCCCGATGGCGGCGTAAAGCGAACCGTTAGCGGAGCACAGCCCTTAGTAACGTCAGCTGTTTGAGCCAGTAGGAGAGCGCTTGGTAAGCAAAGCGCCAGTAAAGTAAGATGTGTGCGCATAAGTATTGGGATGCGGTTTCAGACCAGCGGGCAAAGCAAAGGGATTATCGCTAAATAAGTCGCATCAAAATCCGACGTTTTTCCCAGCAGCGATGGAAAAACCGCCGAATGGTCGCTGCTTAAGCGAGAATGCGCGCTTATTTGCCCTAATTGTACACAGCACGAAACACCAGATTCAGCCGAACGGGGGTCTCCTCAGTGGTATTTCGGCGCAGCCGCAGGGCCAGGTCAATACTGAAACGGTCTCCACTTAAGACACGCTTAGTATCCGCTAACGAAGGGATAAGGTCCAGCTGGTTGCTCCTTTCTATGGGCGTTGGAAACCGATAGGCCGCCTCGATAGCGCCATTAGGGTTACTGCCCTCGTACACGCGCAGCGATGCCTCCTCTACTACAGAAAAGTCGGCATCGCCAAAAATACCTACCAGCGATGCTTGACGCGTCAAGATAGCTTGAATGTCTGCTGCTGTCCTGCCATTCTCCTGCAACAATGTCTTGAAACGTGTGGGGATGTCGCGCAGGTAAAAATGGTGCGTGACAAGCGGCCCTAAGCCCGGCGCTAATAACAGCTCTCGTTGGTACACCATGTCAAAGCCAGGCTTGACACGGTCTTTCTGGCAATTGGAAAAAACAAGGAGAAGTGCAGCAAAAACAAAGGATAGTCGCATGTAAAGGTGGCTTTTTAAACCCGTCAGGCCATCTTCTTTGACGGTCTGACGGGCTCTGCCGTTGCCCGACACAGTAAAAGTGTCAGGCTGCTTTTGAACCCTCGGCTAAAAGACGACTCTATAGCCACTCTTTTCGGCGCGTATTGGATAAAGCCCTGCCGACAAATCCGTTTGTTGCAGCGTCGGCAGTGCCTTTCGGAGCTCCTCAGACAAAAAAACAGGCCTGGGCATCGCAAACACGAGAGCGCGGAAAAAAGCGCGCTCCGTACACGGCAACATGCCACCTCGGGGAAAAAATATCTCTAACCGTCCCTTATCGGAAACAGACAGGAGAGCCAGAGCATGAGCGCACTTGCGACGGCGATTTTTGGACTGGTGCAGCTGGTGTGTGGTAATGATTCGGCAAATGCCAATACCTACGCAGTCGCCATTGGCTTGCATGATGCCAAATTCCACGTCGGCTTTTACTTCTGAAACAGATCGGGTTTTTGGAGTGGCAGGCAGAGAAATGTTGTAATCGGTCATAGTCTTGATTAAACGCTTGCCGGTAATAAGATTGTTTTTTCAGATAGGTCAGATGGCGTTCTGCCCTCCGGCGATAAAGCAAGGATTAAAAAGCAGGAAAGTCGCGACGGTACACTATTAGCCAAAAAGCATGCCGCTTCCTCGAGCAAGCGCACAAAATACCCTATGCGTGGTGATGGTCACCCTCGACGGAAGACGTGGAGCATACGCGCTCGAAAGGCGGCCACGTCACGTACGTGGCTCATGAGCGTCTGCCAAGGATAAGGCCAAAGTGAGGTTCGCTGTACGTCTAACAGGTGCTCGGGAGCAGCGCGCAAGGCGGCGGCCTGCCACAGTTGGTGCCAGTGGGGGGGCACGGCATGAGCTGAATGAGCCGTAGTGCGCTCCCAAGCAGTCCAAAGCGCTGCCGTCAAAGGCTGCGGCCAAGGGTGAGTGCTCTGCAACAGCGCTATGACCAGCGCGCTGGTTGATGAAGCCCAGGCATAGTCATCTTGTGACCAGGCGAGCACACAGCGTTCCCACAGGGCATAGGGCAAAGCAGGCCAACGCACACCCAACGCCTCTGGTTTGGCCGGGCGCAGCGATGTTTTTCGCTGTTCTTGCTTTTGCGGAAAAAAAAACTTACTCCAGCGCGGGTCTTGTGCAGCCAGCCAGCCGGCTAAAGGTCCTAAGGCACGGCGAACGGCAGGAGTGAGCATCTTTTCCTTAACAACAATGTCCAGTACGGGCGGCAACCACTCGGGCGGTAGCCGCCAGCAGCGTTGCTCCAGCAGCGCTAAGAATTCCGGCAATACGCCTCGAAACAATGGCTGCTGAACGAGAGGGGCCAGCAACAGGGCAACATCGTCTGGGCATACGGCTCTGCGGTCGAGCAATGGTAGGCGCAGCGGTTTGCCGCTCGCCTCAGCTAAAGGAGCAGCCGCCCGATGGAGGAGGCGTGCCATTGCCAGCACTTCGACGGGAGATAAACGCTCATCTCCTGCTGGCATACTCATGCCGCTTAGGGCGGCCGACACCACACTTGGCCAAGGGTCTTTCATGGAGCAAAAATAACCTCTCGCATCCTACGCTTTGCTACGCCCCGGGCCCATGAAAGCGGATAGATGAAAATGATAACAATGGCTTTTTAAGATGACAATAGCCGCTAAAAAGACAAATAAGGGTGCTGTATATTTACCCTCTCTTGCTAATGCCTGCAGGGCAATAGCCTATTGTCATTTACGGCTCTCTTTCCCTATGACAACTATTCTGGTTCCAACAGACTTTTCCAAGTGCGCAGAGAATGCGCTCCAAAGCGCTTTTGTGTTGGCCGAGCGCAGCAAGGCTGCCGTGGTGGTGTTGCACGTTGTTTTCCCTAATGAAGCCCTGGACAACAACATCTACAATGCTTTCTGGACAGAGGAGTACCTGCAAGAGCGCCAGCAAGCCTTAGGGCGGTGGACGGAGCGCATTCGCCAGCCTGTGCGTTTTGGTCAGGTAAAGACAGAAGTCATGTGCCGCGTAGGCTTTCCAGTGCCTTCTATTTGCGACGTTGCCGATGAAACTAAGGCTGACCTCATTGTGATGGGCACCACAGGCTCTACAGGGCTCCGCGGCGCCATCCTCGGAAGTGTGGCAGCTGGCGTCATGGCTCAAACAACGCTGCCTGTGTTATCCATCCCCAAAAACCGAATTCTGGACCTTACGGTCAATGCCGTGTTGGCCACCGACTTTCGCTTCGACGTTAGCGAGTCTACGCTCAACGTGTTGCGCCAAGTTATTGCGGATATTAAAGGCAAACTGCACATCCTGCACGTGACGGTTCAGGCCGATGCTCCGCGCCAGATAGAAAAAGAGCAGCAGCTCAGTGCCGTCCTTGGCTCCGTACCGCACGAGTTCCGTTACTTACACGATCGCGACATTGTGCAAGCCACCATCAATTTCATCGAGTCCCTCGACGCGGGTCTGCTGATTGCCGTAGCCCACAAACACAGCATCCTGCATCGGCTATTTTTTGACCGAATGACGCGCCGATTAGCCCATCGCGTACACGTGCCCTTGCTAACGCTTCACGACGTATGAAGAGACCTGTTCTCTTGCCTTAGTGGCTAATGGGGCTAAAGACGTGTCTATGGTTAAAAGTCTCCGCGGGGATTGACTCCTGTCATTCAGATTCCATAATTGACTGTAGCACCTTTGCAATACAAACTAAAAAAAAGGAGGTATTATGGCACTCATCAAATGGAATCCGGAAACATCCCTTTTTCCTGCTATGTCGTCGTGGTTGACAGATTTTTTCAACGATGAAGGCGATTGGAATTTTCCCGCTGTGAGAGGCGTATCTGTGCCAGCGGTGAACGTATCAGAGAACGCAGAGGCTTACGCACTTGAAGTGGCGGCGCCAGGCTATAAGAAGGACGATTTTCGCATAGAAATAAAGAATGGCTATCTGATGATTTCTGGAGAAGCCAAAGAGGAGAAAAAGGAAGAAAAGAAAGGGAAATACACGCGCTGCGAATTTCGCTACGGGTCTTTCTCGCGCGCCTTTGCCTTGCCTGACGATATAGATGAAGGCCATATCAAAGCCCGCTACAGCGACGGCATTCTGCACATTACCCTGCCTAAAAAAGAAACAAAAGATACAAAAGAGTCCAAGAGTATTTCTATTGAATAACTGCACGCTCGCCGCCACTGGAGCACATTATCCAGGTGTGCTCCAGTGGCAAGCTTATCTACTCGCTCATGCCTATGACAGCCGATTTGCCCATTTCGCGAATTATGACCTCGAAGCCTACTACTGTGGCACCGACAGACAGTATGGACACAGTGCGCCAAGTGTTGGAAAAAAGTGGTTTCCATCATCTCCCAGTGGTAGAAAAGGGTCGATTGGTCGGTATCGTCAGCTACACCGACTATTTGCGGCTTATCCGCAACGTCTTTAGCAACAGCCAGGAAACACACGCCAACGAGCGCGTGCTAAAGGCTACGCTTGTCAAAGACATCATGACCAATCACTTGCTGTGCCTGTCACCCGATGATACGGTGGAAACAGCGCTGCGCATATTTAAGGCTAACCAGTTCCACTCCTTGCCTGTGGTGGACGAACATATGCACTTATTGGGCATTGTTACCACCCTTGACCTCATGCGTGTGCTGGAGACAATTTTCCTCGAGCAAACGCGATCGTGATATTCAATGAGGGGCAAAGGACATTGAACGACCGAGGGCGATTTCTAAAGAGAATGCACACGCCTTCCCCTTTTCCCTATTTTTGCCGGCCTTTAGGCATCGGGTAAAGTTGCTGGATGCCTGACGAAGCAGGGAAAAGGCCATTTTACTATGCGACTGAAAACCCTTGAACTGAAAGGATTTAAGAGCTTCGCGGCCGATACAGTCATCCATTTCGATGCGGACGTAACAGGCGTGGTAGGCCCCAATGGCTCGGGCAAGAGTAATGTGGTGGATGCTATTCGCTGGGTGCTGGGCGAGCAAAAGAGCAAGGAATTGCGGCTGGATAAAATGTCCAGCGTCATTTTCAATGGCACCAAACACCGCAAGGAGGGCCAAGTAGCTCAGGTGTCGCTGACCTTTGAAAACACCAAAAACCTACTCCCTACGGAATTTCAAACGGTTACCATTAGCCGTATCCTCTATCGCAGCGGCGACAGCGAGTATCGCCTTAACGGTGTACCGTGCCGCCTCAAAGACATCACCTCACTGCTTATGGATACGGGTATCGGGCCAGACTCTTACGCCATTATTGCCCTCAATATGGTGGAAGACTTGCTCAGCGACCGCGAGCAGGCGCGCCGTCGCATGTTCGAGCAAGCGGCTGGTATCGGCAAATACAAAGCCCGAAAACACGAAACCCAACTTAAACTCGAGGCCACTACTGCAGACCTCGATCGCGTGGAAGACCTGCTCTACGAGATCGAAGACCAACTAAAAAAGCTCGAAAAACAGGCCCAGCGTACCCAGAAGTTCTACGAACTTAAGGAAGCCTACAAACATACGATCATCGAACTGGCGCTTCATCAATTGGTACTGCATCATCGGCGCTACCACGACTTACAAACTCAGATACAACAACAAGAGGACCAATACCGCGCTCACGAGGCACAGGCGCGACAAGGGGAAGCCGACATCGAACGGCTGCGTAAGTCGTACACCGATGAGGAAGTTGCCCTTAGCGCTCAACAACAACAGGTGAACCAACTCACCGCTCGCATACGCTCCAAAGAAAATGAAAAAAGCCTGTTGGCGCAGAAGCGCTCCTTTGTCAGTCTGGAAATCGCTCGTTTAGAAGACCAACTAACTCGGGCCACCGAAACCATCCGGCGCCTAGAGATCGAAATCGAAGGCTATCAGACCGATCTCAACTACGAAAAACGCCTCGAGGCCGACTGGGAAAGCGAAGTAGAGCAGGCACGCCTTACGCTGCAAAAAGTACAAGCCGACCATAACTTGCTCAAAGGCCACCTGGAGGAAGTCGTGCGCGAACAGCAGGCATTAGAACGCCAAATTGTCGAACTGGAGCGCCAAAAGGCTGTTCAGCACAACCAAATGGAAAACCTGCGTCGCGACGTGGAACGTACCTTGGCCGACGTAGCGCTGCGCCGCGCCGAAATGGATGCGCTGCAAACCCGTATCGCCGACATCGAGGAACGCATCCAACAACAAATGGCTAAGGTGGCCCAGGTGGAGGCCGTCGAAGAAAAGCGCCGCAAAGACATCGCCGCCACGGAACGCGAGCTGGAAGAAATGACCCGCCAGGTGGCTCAACACAATCGCCGCTTAGATGCCCGCCGCAACGAGTACAAGCTCACTAAGAGCATGGTGGAAAACTTAGAGGGCTTCCCCGAGAGCATTAAGTTCCTCAACCAACAAAAGGAATGGGCCAAAAACTGCCCTTTGTTGAGCGACCTTATCTACGTGCGCGAGGAATATCGCGCCATTATCGAAGCCTACTTGGAGCCTTATCTCAACTACTACGTCGTGCCTAATGCCGACGCTGCCATAGAAGCTATCCGACTGCTGGGCCGTACGCAAAAGGGGCGCGCCAACTTTTTTCTGCTCGACGCTTTCCAGCACTATGAGGCGCCGCTGACCCTGCTGCCAGCAGGGTTGCGCGCTATTGATGTGGTCGAAGTGGAGCCGCAGTACCGCTCTTTGGTGGCCTTTCTGCTGGAGAATGTGCTTATCGTGGATGACGCTTCCGCGGCGGCGGCCTCTGCGGCCGAGCTAGCAGGCGTTACGTTTGTGTCGCTCTCCGGCACGTTTGTGCGGCGCCGTTTTAGCCTGAGCGGTGGGTCTATAGGCCTTTTTGAAGGTAAGAAGATCGGGCGAAAGAAAAACCTCTCCATGCTGGAGGCCGAAATTCGTCAGCTCGAAGCTACCGAAACCGAGCTGAACCACCGCATTGGCGTGCTGCGCGCTCATCTGATGAGCCTCAAAAATGCCGATCAGAGCACCACCCTGACCCGCGAGCGCGAGGTCCTGTCGCGGCTGCAAAGTGAGCGTGCGGCCTTAGTTGCTCGCGTGGAGAACATCGCTACGTTCGTGCAAAACTTCGACGCTAAGGCTGCTGAAAGCGGCGACCTCATCGAGCAACTCGCCGCCAGCAACGAGCACATCGAAGCGGCACTGGCTGAAAAGCAAGCCCTCGCAGCTCAGCTGCGCGAACGACTCAGTCGTACCGACGGCTCTTTTCGCGATATCGCCGAAGAACTCAGCCGCGCCAGCCACGCTTTCAACCAAAAAAACATTGAGTTCATCCGCCAGCAAAACCGCGTCAGCACCTTCCAGCAAGAGCTGGCTTTTCGCCAAAAAAACCTCGCTGAACTGCTCGCCCAAGTGGAGCAAAACCGCAGCGCGCTGGCCAAACACACCGACGAGTTGGCCCTGCTAACCGCCGAAATCGAGCAAATAGAGCGGGCGCTGGTGGACGCTTACGCCGAAAAAAAAGCCCAAGAAGCTACTTTAAGCGCTGCCGAGCAGCAATATTTTAAAGCGCGCAACGAAATCCACGAGCGCGAAAACCAACTCCGCGAGCTCTACCGCCGCCAGCAAGACCTTCAAGGCGCCATCAACCGCCTGAAAGATAAGTTTGCAGAAGTGCGCTTCGACATCACGGCCGTCCACGAGCGGTTGCGCGCGGAGTTCGGCCTACAACCCCAAGACCTCGCCCAGCGTGAGCCAGACCCCAACATAGACCCCCAAACCCTCGAACGCGAAGCCCTCCAGCTCCGCCGCCGCCTGGACAATTACGGAGAAATCAACCCGTTGGCTATCGAGGCCTACAACGAAATTAAGGAGCGCTACGACAACATCGCCGCCCAGCGCAACGACATCCTGATGGCTAAGGAAAACCTGCTGCAGACCATGCGCGAGATAGAGGAGACGGCTACCCAGCGCTTTTTAGAAGCTTTCGAACAGGTGCGCCAAAATTTTGTCCGCGTTTTTCGCACGCTCTTTAGCGAGGAGGATTCCGCCGACCTCATCCTCACCAACCCTGCCAACCCGTTGGAGTCTGACATCAACATCATCGCCAAACCTAAGGGCAAACGCCCGCAGACCATCGCCCAACTGTCCGGTGGTGAGAAGACGCTCACGGCTACAGCTTTGCTTTTCGCCCTCTATCTGCTCAAACCGGCTCCCTTCTGCATTTTTGACGAGGTGGACGCACCCCTCGATGACGCCAACATCGAAAAGTTCAACCGCATCATCCGCGAGTTTTCTAAACAGTCGCAGTTCATCGTCGTTACCCATAACAAAGCCACTATGGCGGCTGTAGATACCATCTACGGCGTTTATATGCCCGAGCAAGGCGTCAGCGCCGTGACGCCGGTGGACTTCCGGCAGCTCAACCACGAGGCTCTTGTGTTTGAGACCGAATAGCGCGCCACCCCGTCGCAGGGCGTCATAGCGTCAGCCCGCCATCTACGCTGATGACAGTGCCGTTGATGAAGGCCGCCTCATCAGAGGCCAGAAAGGCGTATACAGCAGCCACTTCGTCGGTAGTGCCCAAGCGACCCACAGGCGCCTTTTCTTGCATCATTTGGAGCACTTTTTCCGGCAAAGTATCCATCATTTCGGTTTGGATAAACCCGGGTGCCACAGCATTAGCCGTGATGCCTTTGCGGCCCAATTCCTTAGCCCACACTTTGGTCATGGCGATAACCCCGGCCTTGGTGGCTGCGTAGTTGGTCTGGCCAAAGTTACCATACAGCCCCACCACTGAGGCGGCAGTGATGATGCGCCCCCAACCGCGCGTCTCGAGATAGGGGCAAACTGCTTTCGTGCAATTGAATACACCAGTGAGATTGACGGCGATGACCTGATCCCACTGCTCGTGGGTCATTTTTTTTAGGGTAGCGTCGCGCGTGATGCCGGCATTGTTGATGAGGATGTCTATTTGCCCGAAGTGGTCAGCCGTCTGCTGGGCGGCGACCTCGACGGCGGCATAGTCGGCCGTGTTGACGTCGAAGAAGCGGGCAGGAAGCCCCTGTTGGCGGCATTCAGCCTCCAGAGCGCTGCCGCGTTCGCGCTGAACGTCCCAGATGGCTACACGGGCTCCCTCGCGCAAGAAGCGCAGCACCGTGGCGCGCCCGATACCGCTGGCGCCGCCAGTAACAATGGCTACTCGATGGTGTAAAGGCATGTGTTTGGCAGTGGAGATCGGAAGAGC
>JBEQAD010000062.1:0-13367 GCA_041640515.1 Saprospiraceae bacterium
TACCCAAATGCTCATGCGCTTGACTCAAGTTGCTCCACCTTCAACCATTTGGCTTGCCCTTGCTTGCACGGCCGTGCTGTTTCAATGCTCCAAACCCACGGATTTTGGCGCTGATTTGTTAGAGAGCGAGCGCGGCGACTTTGGGTACGTAGATACCCTCACCTTGCACATTACCGTCGAGCGAGAAGACAGTGTGGAAACCTCTGACCGCACCTCCACCAGCCCCTATATGCTCTGTGGCGAACTGCAAGACCCTGCTTTTGGACGAACCACAGCCGCCATCTACACCCTCTTTCGCCCAGTGGATCTCAGCCCCAATTTTCAAGATGCGCATGTGGACTCCATAGTCCTCTTCCTCCACTACGCGGCCGACGGCTTCTATGGCGACACCCTGCAACAGCAAACCGTTCGCGTGCACCGCGTTGCACCAGGCAGTACCCTGCGTTGGGACCAAGGGTACTACTCTAACCAATCGCTGCCCGTTAGCGAACTGTTGGGTGAGGTGACGAATGTGCTCCCCAAGCCGCGCACCAACGTGCCGCTGTTCGACACCATAGAGCGAGCGCCCTACTTGCGCATCCCACTGAGCCATGCTTTCGGGCAAGAACTCTTGGACCTGGACAGCCTGTCGCTGACGGCAGACACCCTATTTTGGGAAAAAATACGCGGCCTACGCATTACGGCCCTGTCCAATGCCTCACCTGGAGCCATACTGGCTTTTGACCTGAACTCCAGAGTCTTCAGCTTCATCCGACTCTACTATAAATACGCTACCGACACCATTAAAACCTCTCGAGAGTTCAGTTTCTCCTTCATAGGCGGCAATAAGTTCAATCATTTTGAACACGACTATGCGGGCAGTCCAGTGGAGAATTACATAGGGAAATCGGCGAAAGATTTGCTCTTCTTACAGGGGCTGGCGGGTGTTCGCCTGAAAATCGAAGTGCCCTATGCGCATCGGCTCGACAATATCGCCGTCAACAAGGCGGAATTAGAAATGACAGTTGCTCATCCGTTTGGCACCAACATCAACCTGCCACCTGTCCGGCAAATGGTGCTTTCCGAGCTGAGTGGCGATACTTTGCGCACCTTTATTCCGGATGTAGCATATTCCCTCAATATTATCAACGATTTTAGTCGTTTTGGCGGCACGCCCAGACTCACCACAGACAATGGGCAAACCGTGGAGCGCTACCGAATGACTTTGACTCAGCGCTTTCAGTCTATGGTGGACAACCCCTCCGGAAGCCTCAAAGATCAAACCCTCTACGTCAATGTATTTCCGCAAAGCCGCTCTGCCCATCGCGTTGTTCTCTATGGACCTGAAAGCGCGACTTTCCCGGCAAAACTGGTGGTGAAATACACCTTAGTACGCTGATAATCAACAAAAAGCACCCTTTCACTTAACCTGCTTCTGCGTATGTGCGGCATTGTTGCATACATCGGTCCACGCCCTGCTTATCCCATCCTCATCAAAGGCCTTTATCGGCTGGAATACCGCGGCTATGACAGTGCCGGAGTCGCTTTGCAAAACGGTCAGATCAACATATACAAAAGGAAAGGGAAGGTGGGCGAGCTGGAAGAATACGCCAACCGACTGGACACCAGCGGGACAGTTGGCATTGGCCACACGCGCTGGGCGACTCACGGCAAACCCGACGACATCAATGCCCACCCGCATGTTAGTGGAAACGGTCGGTTGGTGCTGGTACACAACGGCATCATTGAAAACTACGCCGTGTTGAAGAATGCTCTGATGAACCACGGGCATGTGTTTCGAAGCGAAACCGACACAGAAGTGCTCGTGCATCTTATCGAAGAAATCCAGCAGCGCGGCTCCCTGTCTCTAGAGGACGCAGTACGCCAAGCCCTCACGCAGGTGCAGGGCGCCTATGCTATTGTAGTGATGGATCGCGAAGACCCAGATGTATTGGTGGCGGCGCGCAAGTCCAGTCCTCTGGTCATTGGCATTGGCGAAAAGGAGTTCCTTATCGCCTCTGACGCCACGCCCATAGTTGAGCATACGAAGCAGGTTGTATATTTGAATGACGAAGAGGTGGCCACGGTCAGGCGCAATAAGGGCTTGGTTATTCGAGACTTGCGCAACGAAGAAAAGAATCCGACGGTGCAGGAGATTGAGTTAGAAATCGAACAATTAGAAAAAGGTGGCTACCCGCATTTCATGCTCAAAGAGATCTTCGAACAGCCCGCCACCATCGCGGAGTGCATGCGCGGGCGGATGAATGCGGAAGAGGGCTGGGTGCGTTTGGGCGGTATGGAGGAGTTCAAAAAGCGCATGATACACGCCCAGCGCATGATTATTCTAGGTTGCGGTACCTCATGGCACGCCGGTATGATCGGCGAATATCTATTCGAAGAGTTGGCGCGCATTCCGGTAGAAGTGGAGTACGCCTCAGAGTTCCGCTATCGCAACCCAGTTGTGCGCGAGAGCGACGTGGTGCTGGCCATCTCCCAGTCGGGCGAAACGGCCGACACGCTGGCCGCTTTAGAGCTGGCCAAAGACAGCGGCGCACTCACATATGGTATCGTCAACGTTGTCGGTTCCTCCATTGCCCGAGCCACTCATAGCGGCTCGTATATCCACGTCGGCCCGGAAATAGGAGTGGCCTCCACTAAGGCCTTCACTGGCCAGGTAACCATGCTTAGCATGATGGCCCTCATCCTTGGCTATGAGCGTGGTTACCTGGGCAAGTCGCAATACCAGCGCCTGGTGCAGGAGTTGGCCTTAGTGCCGCAAAAAGTGGAGCAGGTGCTCCAAAAATGCCACGAGCAGGTGCGTTACATCGCTGGCGAGTTCAAAGCAGCTACGAATGCGCTTTACTTAGGCCGAGGCTACAACTTCCCGGTGGCTCTCGAGGGCGCACTCAAGCTGAAAGAAATCTCTTACATCCATGCAGAGGGTTACCCTGCTGCTGAAATGAAACACGGGCCCATCGCGCTCATTGATGAAAATATGCCTGTGTTTGTCATTGCCACTCATGGCAGCACGCACGACAAAATTGTCTCCAATATTCAGGAAGTGAAAGCGCGCGGCGGTGTGGTTACGGCTGTAGTAACCGAGGGGGACGAGCTCATTAAAAAAATGGCCGATTTCACTATCGAGATTCCCAACACAGAAGAGCCGTTTACGCCGTTGTTGTCGGTAGTGCCGCTGCAATTACTTGCTTACTATATCGCTGTGTTGCGCGGGTGCAACGTTGACCAACCGCGCAATCTGGCCAAATCGGTGACAGTAGAATAAGAGTGCCTTCGACCGGTTGCCCTTCGGGTTTGGATGTCATTCGTATCCCTTCTTATGCCCATCTTTTCATATGAACAGTCTAAAGGGTCGTTACAACACTGAAAAAGAGGAAATACGCTTTGCTGAATACGGCAGGCTCATCCAGGATTTGCTCCTGTACGCTCGCTCTATAGAGGACCCTCAGCGCCGGCAGAAAACGGTAGAGGCTGTCGTAGGCATGATGCAGTTACTTCATCCCATCGGCAATCGAAACGCCGACGACTATCGGGAGAAGCTATGGAACCACGCCATGGCTATTATCGGCTATGACCTCGGCATTACGCCACCTCCTGGAGTAACCATTCGCCCCGTGGCAGAAAGGCCCAAACCCGAGCGCATTCCTTACCCCACTACGACTAACCGCCTGCGCCATTACGGCCAACACGTGCACAAACTTATAAAAAAAGCGATCGATATGCCCGAAGGCCCCAAGAAAGAGGCTTTTGTTGAAGTTATCGCTTCATATATGAAGTTAGCCTGTAAGACTTGGAATAAAGAGCACTACGTCTCCGACGATATCATCAAAGACGATTTAGTGGCGCTTTCGGAAGGGAAGTTGCAGCTACACGAAGGGCACAGCTCGCTCGATATCTTAGCGTCCAGTATTCGGAAAGAGACACCTACCCAAAATCGCCGTAAGAATGGCGGTCGTCAGCGCCGCCGCAACGGCAACAGCTTCCGAAAGCGCAAAAAGTAGGATTTACCATGCCTGCATGCGGTGCGGGTAGCGCGTTAGGTATAAGCCGCGAATGTGACTGCTCATGAGCTCGCGCAGCGTATCAATACCTTCGCGCGTGTGTGCCGAAATAAACACACCTTCACCGTAAGTGCGCTGAAGGCGCTCGGCGAGTTCTTTTTCTAGAGCGCGTCGCGTCTGCTCGTCTAAGAGGGCGTCGAAATAGCGCGCGCGGTACAAGTCTAGTTTATTGTATACCATCACAGCGGTCTTGTCTGCCGCTCCGATTTCAGTCAGTGTTTGTTGAACGGTGCGAATATGGTCTTCAAATTGCGGGTGGGCCATGTCCACTACGTGCAGTAAGAGGTCACTTTCGCGCACTTCGTCGAGAGTGCTCTTGAAGCTCTCCACTAAGTGATGGGGCAATTTTCGGATAAAGCCTACTGTATCAGAAAGCAAGAAGGGCATTTGTCCGAAAACTACTTTGCGTACGGTGGTGTCTAATGTAGCGAACAAACGGTCTTCGGCTAGTACTTCGGACTTGCTCAGTAGGTTCATCAGCGTGCTTTTTCCTGCATTAGTGTAGCCAACCAAGGCCACGCGCACCCATTCGCCGCGGGTTTTGCGCTGGGTTTTGGCTTGGCGATCAATCTCGCGCAGCTTTTGCTCCAGCGCCTTGATACGCTGCTGTACCAGGCGACGGTCAGTTTCGATTTGCGTTTCACCTGGGCCGCGCATACCGATGCCTCCGCGCTGGCGCTCCAGGTGCGTCCATAAGCCGCGTAGGCGCGGCAACAAATACCTCATTTGGGCCAATTCTACCTGCGCCTTGGCCTGTGCAGTTTGGGCGCGCCGGGCGAAGATGTCCAGGATAAGTGTCGAGCGGTCTACAATCTTGACTTTGAGTGCTTCTTCCAGGTTATTGGTCTGCTTACCGGTAAGATCGTCATCAAAAATGACCATATTTACTTCTGGATGGCGCTCCAGGTAGAGCCGGATTTCTTCCACTTTCCCTTTGCCTATGAAGGTACGGTGGTCGGGGTGTTCTAAGCGCTGCGTAAAGCGCCGCACTGTGTGGGCACCGGCTGTCAGCGCTAAAAACTCCAGCTCATCCAGGTATTCCTGGGCTTGGGTTTCGTTTATTTCTGGCGTGATCAAACCTACTAGCACAGCGTATTCCTCGCTAACATGCCAGTGGTCCTGCTTTTCGCCTAACGTCCATTCTTTGGCCATAACTCATGCGTTTACAGAAAAACAAAGATAAGATCTTTGGTAAATGAGAAAAATAAGGCCTCTTATGAAGGCAGTGCCGACTGACCGCTGAACAGCCGTAAGAAAATGCTCTCGGGCTGTGAGAGCGGCCTAGACATCCGAATGGCCCGATGAATCTTTGATCAAAACGCGGCGCAGCGCCCCCATCTTCGCTGCCTTGAGACGCTCAGTTTTCCGCGGGCCACACAACTCGATACTAAGCCGCCGGAGCCCCCCGACGACGGCTCTTCAGAAATTTTTTTGAGATGGGGAAACGGGCATGAAAAAAATATCTCGCTTAAAAACAGGCACTTGTAAACGCATCAGTCGAAAAATCCCCCTGTGTTACTCCTACAAATAAAGAGCCTTTGATATTTTTGGCTTTGGTTTTGATAAGGCCGGCCAAATCCAAAACCGATGCACGCCATTTCGCCCTAAAGACCGCGGACAAATCCTCATCTTTTAATCAATTTAAACGACGCTTATGGCTGTTTCTACAAAACAGATCATTACTCAGAAGCAGCAGATCAAACTTTCTCCTCAGCAAATCCAGCTGATGAAGCTGTTGCAAATTCCTACCAGCGAACTTGACCAGCGGATTCAGGAAGAGCTAGAGGCTAATCCGGCTTTAGAGAGAGAAGACGATGACTTGAACTTAGAGGCCGAGATGCCGGCAGAGGACGCTAACTATAGCGACGAAGAAACCGAGTCAGATGCAGAAGCTATGGACAGCAGTATGGACGATATCGAGCGCGAAAGCAGTGATGAATACGCCGACGAAGACGCCGAACCGCTGAATCACGAAGACTCAGGCATAGATGATGATTTTGTGCGCGACTTTATCGAAGATGACCCCGGTACCTATGCGACGCGCGGCGAAGACCATAGCCGTTCGGAAGAAGAGAAAACCGTGCCCATTAAATTTGAGAAAACCTTCCACGAGTACCTGGAAGAGCAGCTAGGTCTCCAAAACTTAGAAAGTGAGCGCGAGCGCATCATTGCCCTACAAATCATTGGCTCCATTGACGACGATGGCTATTTGCGCCGTGACCTAAACGCTATGGTTAATGATCTGCTTTTTAGCCAGAACCTCCGCACCAATTACGAAGAGCTGGAGCGGCTGCTCTATATGATTCAGCAGTTTGACCCGCCGGGTATTGGCGCCCGCGATCTGCGCGAATGTCTGCTAATTCAACTTAAACACAAACTGAATACCGAGCTTAACACTCTTCTGCCCGAGGAGAAGCATGCCATCCAGTTAGCTATTAAAGTACTCGAATGCTATTTCGAGGAGTTTTCCAAAAAGCACTATGCTAAATTAGCACGCCACCTGGGTATCGAGGAGAGCGAACTGAAACTCGTTATCGCTGAGATCCTTAAGCTCAATCCAAAGCCCGCAAGCGGTTTTGCTTCGCGTGGTGAAATCGTGCATAACTACATTGTGCCCGACTTTATCGTCACCAACCGCGACGGCGAGCTGGAGCTCTCCCTCAATGCGCGAAATGCGCCGGAGCTACGCGTGAGCGACCACTATCGCGAGATGTTGCAAAGCTATTATCACAACGGCAAGAACGGCAGGCACTTGTCGCCTAAAGACAAGGAAGCTCTCCTGTTTATCAAACAAAAGATAGACAGTGCCCGCTGGTTTATTGATGCCATCAAACAGCGCCAGCAGACTATGATGCTCACTATGAGCGCCATCTTACACCATCAGCGCGATTACTTCCTGACCGGCGATGAGAAGCGTATTCGCCCTATGATTCTCAAGGATATCGCTGATGCTACAGGACTGGATATCTCGACGGTGTCGCGCGTAGCAAATTCCAAATACGTGCAAACGGAATTTGGGACTAAACGCCTCAAAGACTTTTTCTCCGAGAGCCTGCAAACCCAAGAAGGCGACGAGGTTTCCACCCTGGAAGTAAAGAAAATCCTCACCGAACTCATCGCTG
Organism: Saprospiraceae bacterium; assembly: GCA_041640515.1. Lineage (GTDB taxonomy): Bacteria > Bacteroidota > Bacteroidia > Chitinophagales > Saprospiraceae > M3007. The sequence continues at coordinate 7,181 of JBEQAD010000062.1, forward strand.
GGGAAAACAAACATCGCCCTTTGTCAGACGAAAAGCTGAAAAACATCTTGCAAAGCAAGGGCTACAACATTGCACGGCGCACGGTGGCTAAATACCGAGAGCAAATCGGCATACCGGTTGCTCGCTTGCGCAAACAATTGTAAGCATGATAGACCAGCTTAAAGCCCTCATCGAGATGGCGTGGGAGGAGCGCGCCCGCCTCACTCAGCACGAGACAAGGCAGGCCATTCGAGAAGTGATTGACCTGCTCGACAAGGGCTCTCTGCGCGTGGCTGAGCGGTTGCCCAATGGCGAGTGGATCACCCACGAGTGGATTAAAAAAGCCGTCATCTTGTATTTTCCTATTCAGGAGATGCAGACCATTGAGGTGGGCCCTTTCGAATACCACGACAAAATTCCGCTCAAGAAAGGCTTTGCTCAGCAAGGGGTGCGTGTGGTACCACAGGCGCTGGCCCGCTATGGTGCGTTCATCGAGCGCGGAGCCATTTTGATGCCCTCTTATGTCAATATCGGCGCGTGGGTGGGCAGCGGCACTATGGTGGACACGTGGGCTACTGTAGGGTCGTGCGCTCAGATTGGACGAAACGTTCACTTAGCGGGTGGTGTCGGCATTGGTGGCGTGTTAGAACCACCGCAAGCGCGCCCCACCATCATTGAGGACGATTGCTTTATTGGCTCGCGCTGCATCGTCGTCGAGGGCGTTCACGTAGAGCGTGAAGCCGTCCTTGGCGCCAATGTGGTGCTGACACAAAGCACTCACATCATAGACGTTACCGGGCCGGAGCCAGTGCGCTACACAGGCCGCGTACCTGCCCGCTCCGTGGTTATTCCGGGCAGTTATACGCGTCAGTTTCCTGCAGGAACCTATCAAGTCTCGTGCGCTCTCATCATTGGCCGCCGCAAAGAGAGCACCGATAAAAAGGTGTCGCTCAACGATGCTTTGCGCGACTACCAGGTCTCCGGTTAAAAGCACGTCGCCGTGAAAGTCATCGAAATACCCACCGCGCAAAATGTCGTCATCCTCTACGAACAGGCTACCGCTCGCACTCGTCAGATAAGTGCTTTGTCGGATGTGCTTTTCGTGATAGTGGGCTTTGTTCTGCTTTGCGTAGTAACGTCCCTGGCTCAATTGGATATATTTAGGTCTAGTGAATTGGTTTTCGGCTTGATTTTGTGTTATATTCTATACCATATTTTGTTCGAGGTCTGGGGAGGGGGCCAGACGCTAGGCAAGAGGCTAATGGGCACGCGTACTATTCGGGTAGATGGCCGTCCCCTGGAGTGGGGTGATGCCCTTGCGCGATCGCTGCTGTTGCTAATAGATGGTGTGTTCTCATTTGGCGTGGTTGGCACCTTGCTTATTCAGGCCCACCCCCGCAGCCAACGCCTGGGCGATATGGTAGCGCATACGACGGTGGTCAATCTGCAGCCTCAGCGCGTCATCATCTTGGCTGATGTGTTGAGTATTCTCACAGCGCAAAGCCACACCGTCACTTATCCGCAAGTGCGCCAGCTGACTGAAAAAGACATGTTGTTTACTCGATCCGTGCTTCAGCGCTTGCTTATCTACCCCAATAAAGCCCATTGGGAAGTAGCTGATCAGTTGGCCAAGCATCTGGCCGATCTGCTGAAGGTGCCTCCACCCAAGACTGAAGAGGTGTACGACTTTTTAGAAACCCTCCTGCGCGATTACGTTGCTCTCACTCGTTGAATGCACTCAGGCGTATCGCATCGCCCCGCATCCTTGCTTTTGCTATGCTGTTCAAATGGCTGTTTACCCTGCTGGCCATCGTCTGGCTTTGGCTCGTTTGGCGGCGCTACATAGCGCCGCCAAACGGCACCGACGAACAGCCTCCCGTGCCCCCGCCGGAAACACCACCCTCGCCCGAACCTGACGTTTGCATCAGCCCGCGCAACGACGACGAAGGCGAATACATCGACTTTGAGGAAATCAAAGAGTAGTGTCTACGGTAGGTTGGGTTAGGAAATATTGCACTATCCGCGCTGCCTGTACTTTGCCCACAATTTGAGCTATTTCATCCTCCGAAGCCTGGCGCAGCCGGGCTACCGAGCCAAAATGTTGTAACAGCTTTTCGGCAGATTTTGGCCCGATGCCTGGAATTTCCGTCAGTTCAGTGTGCAAGAGTTCTCGGCTTCGCTTGTCGCGGTGAAAAGATATGGCAAAGCGGTGCGCTTCGTTGCGCGCTTGCTGAATGAGGCGCAGGGACTCCGATTTTTTGTTTAAATGAAGCGGTAGCGGGTCGTCAGGAAAGTAAATTTCCTCCAGACGCTTGGCGATGCCAATAACAGTGACTTTGCCTTCCAGCCCTAGGGCACGCAGGCTCTTCATGGCGGCGCTCAACTGTCCTTTGCCGCCGTCGATGATGATGAGTTGAGGCAGCGATTGTCCTTCCGCTAGCAGGCGTTTGTAGCGCCGATACACTACCTCCTCCATAGAGGCAAAATCGTTAGGACCTTCTACCGTTTTGACGTGGTAGTGGCGGTAGTCCCGTTTGGCGGGTTTAGCATTGCGGAACACCACGCAACTCGACACCGGATTGCTGCCCTGCAGGTTGGAATTATCGAAGCACTCAATGTGTAAGGGTAGTTCTTTCAAATGTAGGTCGGCTTTCAAGGTATTTAAAATGCGCTCTGCTTGGGTCTGGCGGTTGGTGCGGTTGATGGCTGCTCGGCGTTGTTGTAGCTGGAACTGACGGGCGTTGCGCTCGCAAAGTTCCAGCAGCTTCCTTTTGTCGCCAATCTTAGGCACGGTAACCGTTACGCCTTCGGGAGCCACCACAGGAAAAGGCACGATGATCTCTGGAGCCGTACTGCTCATTTTTTGCCGCAGAGCCGCCAGCGCATACGAAAGCAGGGTTGTGGGGTCTTCGTCCAGGTTCTTCGTCAGCGTTAAGGTATGGGTGTTGATGACGGCTCCATTTACCACGCGCAAGCAGTGTACATAAGCCTCCTGCTCATCCGAAACGAGAGCGAAGACGTCAACATCGCGAATATTGGGGTTTACCACCGTGCTTTTGCCTTGGTAATCCTCGAATAGCGCGAGTTTTTCTTTCATTTGTTGCGCTTGCTCGAACTGTAGGTTTTCAGCATAGCGCTGCATTTCCTCCTTCAGGTGCGCCTTGACGGAAGCAAAGTTGCCGCGCAAAATGTTCTTAATCTGCTCAATCTTGCGCTGGTACGTTTCCTCGTTCTCGTAACCGACGCAGGGAGCAGCGCAGTTCTTGATATGGTATTCCAGGCAGGGCCTGAACTTGCCGCGCGCAATGTTGTGCTCCGACAGGTGCAGTGCACACGTGCGCAGTTGAAACAGACGTCGGATTAAGTCGGTGATTTGGTCTACTCGGCCCTTGTTCAAGTATGGGCCAAAGTACGTGGAGCCATCGCGGCTGACGCGGCGTGTCACGAATACGCGCGGGAAGCGCTCTGCTTTGATACAGATGTAGGCCAGCGGCGATTTCTCGTCTTTCAGCATGACGTTGTAGCGCGGCTGATGCTGCTTGATGAGCGTGTTTTCAAGCAGTAGCGCATCGGTTTCGGTGTCTACTACAGTAAACTCAATGCGGTGCGCATGGCGTACGAGCGCTTTGGTTTTGGCCGATTGGTGCTTTCTGTCGCCAAAATAAGAGGCCAGCCGATGGCGCAGATTTTTGGCCTTGCCCACGTACAGGATGAGCCCGTCTTCGGCCAGGAAGCGGTACACTCCCGGCTCTGGCGGTACCATGGGGAAAAATTCTTTGAATTGTTCCGTTGTCATTGCTGGGTGAACATGCGGCCATGTGTTGGCATCAGGGCGCCCTCCCTTTGAAGAGTACCTACGCTTTGCCCATCACAGCGGCAAATCACCCGGGTATCGCTTCGCAATACGAGGTAATGGAGCCCAGAGGCCGGTTTTCCAGTTCATATACTCTAGGTGATGGAAATTCAGCTTATAGTCGAACTGCGAAGGCTCATCGTAGCAATAGCCGTGATAATAGAATTTCTTGCCCAAGGCGCGGGCAGTATCCATTTCTACCAGCATAGTAAAGATGCCGAGCCGGTAGTGGGCGAAGTCAGGGTCGAAGAAACAATACGTTGCTGAGGCCGACTTTTTGCCCATGTGCATGTAGCTGCAAGCAATCAGACGCCCCTCCTCGTATACGGAGAACTCCATGCCGGGTACCGGTATAGTTGGGTCGGGGTGCAAAAAGCAGAAGATAGAGTCAGGCACAGCTGTGCGAAAGCGCTGGGTATGTTTTTGAAAAAGTGCTTGTTTCTCTGGAGTAATGAAGATGGCGTCGGTGCGCACCTCCAAGTGGGCATTTCGGCGCAGCAGCTTGCGCTGGCTGCTCGACAGCAACGGAGGATAATCCAACCGAATACGCAGAGGAATAGTGCGGCACAGCTCTTCGTGATTGATCCCGTAATTGTGCCGAACGATGGAAAAGCCTAACAAGCGCCAGCCTCTCGCCATCAGCGCGTCGAAATCACCCAACGACAGCGGCTGCATATTCAGACGCTCGTCAATGATTTCTTCCAGAAAAACCCGGTGTGTGTGCATGACAAGAAGAGATAAGGGCCGGTAACTTATTCAGGAAAAGAAAGCCATTCCACTCCTCCGACCGTTTTCACACCTGACCTCGTTATCGGGGCGCTGGGCTGCTACGAACATTCGGCGAGCACTACTCGGCTTTTAGTTCGCGCTCCACCTCCTCCATGATGACATAGTCAATGGCTTCACTTACCGTTGGAATAAGTATTAGTACCGTGTCTAAGCGCGAGATCTCTATTAGCTTTGCTACCGAAGGATGCAGCTTTCCGGCTACTACAAAAGTGCCTTGCTTTTTCCACAGGCGATTGCCCGTCAAGATGGCGCTCAGCCCGCTAGAGTCCACGAAACTGACGTTAGAAAGGTCCAGTATTAGGTTGCGCGAGCCTTCCTGTTGCAGGATAATCAGTTCGCTTTTTAATTTCGGTGCAATGACCGCATCCAATTGTGGTTCTTCTAATGTGAAGATCGTGTACTGATCCTGCTTATCTATCTTGAATTTCATGACGAGCTGATTTTCATGTTATTAGAAGAGAGAACTTCTTGCTTCCAGTGGAAGCCTCTTGCATCAATGCGAAAGCAAAAGTAGGCAAACCCTATGGCTCGTAGCCTCTTTGATTGGGGTTTTTTGTTAGCCAGGTGTCCAGCCAACCACTCTTTTATTCACTGGGTATAAGGCGAAGGCGACCGGGTAGGCTATTTGCCGTTCTCGGTGCTCGATGAAATTCAGGCGATTGGCTACTTCACCTCACTCTTCGTTGGTCAGCAAGACTCATTGGGCACAGTGCTGGGCCCTATCGCCATTGCACGTGGCGCAATGGAAAAGCCAAGGCAAACGGAACAAAGAGTACAAAATACAGCCCTAACATAGCGTCGAGCAAAGGAAAAATAGGCAACAGCTCGCGCACGCGCAGGCGCTGGGCAATGGGCGCATAGATTATCCAAGTAACACCTATGCGTGCGCTCCAACAAGCTAGCGCCAGTGTGCCAGCACCTTGAGCCACCAGCGGAAGCAGCAACAAATAGTGCAGGCCATGACTGGCTGCTAGGGCACTCAAGGCTAAGCGGTGCATGAGGCGATAACGAGGGCCAGTACTCAGGTGTCGTCGCTTTTGGCGTAGCCAGCCTGCCCAGGTGGAAGGCGCCTCTGAATAGACAAAGGAACCAGGATGCAGACAAACAGCAGTATTACGGCGTGTTGCCGCAGCATTGACAAACAAATCGTCGTCGCCAGAGGCCATGTCTGCATGAGCCTTGAAGCCCTCGGTGCGGGCAAAGAGGTGTTGTTTCCAAGCTAGGTTACGCCCTACGCCCATGTACGGCATACCGGCCAAGGCTAAGGCACTGTATTGCATTGCCGTGTGCGCAGTTTCAAAACGGCTGAAAGCTGCCAACAGTCCTCGCCTTCGCGCCAGTGGACCATAGCCTAGCACGATCTCCACTTGCTGATCGGGAGCGGCTCGCGTAGCCCTGGCTAGATGTTGCAACCACTGCGCCGAAGCTGGCCAGCAGTCGGCATCCGTGAATACCAGCCACTCGCTGCGGGCAGCGACAATGGCTTGGGTTAGGGCAGCCTTCTTGCCCGGCGAGGTCTTGGGAGCCACTCGAAGCACATGCAAGTGAGGGTAATGCACCTGCAGG
>JBEQAD010000063.1:0-13296 GCA_041640515.1 Saprospiraceae bacterium
GACCCTCAACCGCATGGCCGAGGTAGATCCCACGATTGACCATCGCATAGATAGCGCCATCCAGGCGCTGCGCCATGCGCAAGGGCAGTATGTGATGGACAGCCGGCTAGCGTGGTTTTTTGTCCCTGAAGCCTACAAAGTGTATCTCACGGTGGAGGTGCACGTGGCCGCCGAGCGCATCCTCAACGACGCATCGCGCCGCAGCGAGCAGTACCAGAGCATAGAGGATGCCGTGATGAAGATACAAGCGCGCAAAGCCAGCGAGAACGCCCGCTACCTGCGCCTGTACGGCGCCGACTGTTCCGACATGAGTCAGTTCGACCTGGTGCTCGACACCACGCATCGCTCCGTTGACGAAGTATGCGACACCATTCTTCTATCTTTAGCAGCCAAGTGTGTTGTTTAGGAGGGCTGATGCGCTGCGGAAGCATTCGTGCGTTCATCGCGCCAGAGGCGCCCTCCTTTCAGATAGAGGATGCGCCCCGTGCGCCGGGCCAGTTCAAGGTCGTGTGTAACCAGCACGAGGGTAGCGCCTGCGGTGCGGTTGAGTTCGAACAGCAGATCCACCACACCTGCGGCGTTTTCGGCGTCAAGGTTACCCGTAGGCTCGTCAGCGAAGAGGATTTTGGGGCGATTGGCAAAGGCGCGTGCGATGCTGACGCGTTGCTGTTCGCCGCCCGACAGTTGGGCAGGGTAGTGATGTAAACGCTCGCCCAACCCGACGCGTTCGAGCCAGGAGCGCGCAATAGCTTCGGCTTGGCGCTCGCCGCGGAGTTCCAGCGGAGCCATGACATTTTCCCAAGCAGTAAGGGTGGGCAATAGTTGGAAGTTTTGAAAAACAAAACCTACAGCGCGGTTGCGCAGGGCTGCGCGCTCGTCTTCGGACAAGGTCTCCAGGGCGATGCCATCGAGCACCACCGATCCTCCAGCGGGGCGGTCTAATCCGGCACAAAGGCCCAGCAGCGTCGTCTTGCCGCTGCCGGAGGGGCCTACAATGGCTATAGTGTCGCCTTGAGCTACGTCGAAGGTGATATCCGCCAGCACCGTCAAGGCTTGGCCTGAGGGTAGGAGGTAGGTCTGGGTGAGGTTTTTAACCTGAAGCATGTGGGTGTCGTTGTGAGGCATTAACGCTGCCTTATACCGCGTGGTTCAGCCAAAGCCGCTCTTGTCTTACTTTAACGGTCTTTTTTTACGCAAGGGTGGTTTTATTATTGGTCGACGTACTTTTAATCTTCCTTTTGCACTCCTTGGGCCATCCACAGGCATGGCGTTACACTTGCACTAATCAGACAGGCACGGCGTATGACCACATTCAATGCTCAATTAGTTGATATTCATCAGCGTCGCATCTATCCGGCAACCATAGAAGTGGCCCAAGGCCGCATCCAGCGCATTCGCGAAGTGGCGCATGCCCCGGCAGAGGCTGGCTTCTTACTGCCGGGCTTCGTAGACGCCCACGTACATATAGAAAGCAGCATGTTGCCTCCTGCGGAGTTCGGTCGATTAGCCTCGGTGCACGGCACGGTGGCTACCGTCTCTGACCCGCATGAGATTGCCAACGTCCTGGGCGAGGCGGGCGTGCAGTTCATGCTTGACAATGCCAAAGGTTCGCCGGTAAAGTTTTGTTTCGGAGCGCCCTCGTGCGTGCCAGCCACAAGTTTTGAGACGGCCGGCGCTATATTGGACGCCGCTGCTGTAGAGCGGCTTTTGCAGCGGCCCGACATTGGCTACCTGTCGGAGATGATGAATTTCCCCGGCGTCTTAGAGGCGGACGCGCAAGTGATGGCCAAGCTGGCCGTTGCTCAACGGCTGGGCAAGCCTGTGGACGGCCATGCGCCCGGTTTGCGTAGCGATGCTGCTCGGCGCTATTTTGAAGCGGGCATTTCGACCGACCACGAATGCTTCACTTTTGAGGAAGGGCGCGAGAAGGCGCTGTTGGGTGTCCACATTCTTATCCGAGAGGGTAGCGCAGCGCGCAATTTTGAGGCACTCTGGCCGCTGCTGTTGGAATTTCCGCAGCAGGTCATGTTTTGCAGCGACGACAAACACCCCGACGACCTGTTGCACGGGCACATAGACCGGCTGGTGGCGCGTGCCGTTGCTAAAGGCTGTGAGTTGTTCGACACCTTGCGTGCGGCAAGCCTGAACCCTGTGCAGCACTATGGCTTACCGGTGGGTTTGTTGCGCGAGGGAGATCCGGCAGACTTTATCCGCGTGGCAGACCTAACGGACTTCCGTGTACGGGAGACATATCTCGATGGCGAATGCGTGGCTGCTCATGGGCAGAGCCTATTGCCGCATTGCGCTGCTCCAACGCCCAACCGCTTCACGGCATCGCTCAAGCACCCTGAGGACTTTCGGCTGTCAGCCCAGGGTGGTGCGGGTATCGTTCGCCTGATCCGCCTGTGGGATGGGCAAATCGTCACTGGTAGCGAGGAAGGTCGCGCTCGTGTGCAAGACGGCTGGCTCTTATCTTATCCGGCGCACGATACCCTCAAAATAGCTGTAGTCAACCGCTATGCCGAAGCACCGCCTGCGATTGGCTTCGTGCGGGGCTTTGGGCTACAGCGCGGTGCGGTGGCCTCCAGTGTGGCACACGACTCGCACAACATCGTCGCTGTGGGTGCCGACGATACCTCGCTGTGCGCTGCCGTGAACGCGGTCATCGAAGCTCAAGGCGGCATCAGCGCCACCAATGGCGTTGGCGATACGCGCGTGTTGCCCCTGCCTATTGGTGGCCTCATGAGCCCAGACAACGGATACACCCTAGCCCGAAACTACGCCGCCCTCGACGCCTGGACGCGTGATATGCTATACTGTCCGCTGCGCGCACCGTTCATGACTCTGTCTTTTTTGGCCCTACCCGTCATCCCGGCGTTGAAGATGACCGACCGCGGGCTGTTCGATGTAGAATTGTTTCGGCACGTTGCTGTAGTAGTGTCGTAAGCTCGTATATTAGCCCCGAGACCACATGTAGATACCTATGGATTTAGTTTTGGGAATAGACGTCGGTGCTTCGGGGGTCAAAGGGGCGCTGGTAGATGTACAGCAGGGCCGCCTTCAAGGTGAGCGCTACCGAGTGCCGACCCCGCAACCCGCCACTCCAGGAGCTTTGGGTGCTGCCTTTGCTGAAGTGGTGGCCTTTTTTAACTACCGCGGTCCGGTGGGCTGCGGCTTCCCGGCCATCGTAAAAGAAGGTGTAGCCTGCTCGGCGGCTAACATCGACCCGGGCTGGATTGGTGTCAACGTAGAAGATACCTTTGGGCGGGCTTGTGGCGCGCGCGTGTATGCCACTAACGACGCTGACGCTGCAGGTGTAGCGGAAATGCGTTATGGCGCCGGACGTCACGAGCAGGGCGTGGTTATTCTTATCACTATTGGCACGGGCCTAGGCTCGGCGCTTTTTTACCGCGGCATGCTCCTACCCAATACGGAGCTGGGGCATCTGCTGTGGAAGAAAAACCAACCCGCTGAGGCCTTTTGTTCTTCGGCCGCTCGCGAGCGCGCTAAAATTAGCCGAGCGGCCTGGGCGAAGCGCTTCAACCAGTATCTTCATCATTTGGAGCGCCTCTTTTCGCCCGACCTTTTCATCCTGGGGGGCGGAGAGAGCAAGTATTTCGAACAGTACGCCCAGTACCTGACCACTCGAGCGCGTGTGCTGCCGGCGCAGCTGCTCAATAACGCTGGCATCATCGGGGCCGCGGCTTATGCCGTAGAGCAGGCTGGGGATAGCTCATTGGAACAAGCCGCCTTAAGCAGATAGCTGTGTTAGTGCAGCCTGGCGGCAGGGAAAAGGCACTAAGGACTAATCCCATAAATTCTCTCTCGCCATGAAAAGTCATTTATTATTTTTCCGATTTTGGCTGTGCGCCTGGCTGGGCTGCGGGGCGCAGGCGTTGTTAGCGCAAGAGTATTCGCTGCGCTTTTATGGACACGGGCCTACAGATATTGACCGCGTGAAGATTTCTATAGACAACCCGCATCGCCCGGTGGACGTGAGCCATGACTTCACCATAGAATTCTGGATGCGTGCCCTGCCCAACGAAAACACGGCTAATGTTTGTGCCGGAAACCAGTGGTACTTCGGCAACATCATCGTAGACCGCGACGTCTTTGGTGGGGGGGACTACGGTGACTATGGCATTGCCTTGGGCAATCGCCGTCTCATGGTGGGCGTGGAAGTAGGCAACAACGGTACAACGGGTGTGTGCGGCAACACTATTGTGGACGATGGCGTCTGGCATCACATCGCCGTTACGCGCAACGCTACTAATGGCGGCGTGTGGCTGTATGTGGATGGTCAGCTGGATGCCTCCCTTTCCAGCTCTTCTAATACCGGCAACATCAGCTACCGCGATGGGCGCTCGACCAATTACCCCAACAGCGACCCTTTTCTGGTACTGGGTGCTGAAAAGCACGACTATCCTGGCTCGCTCTATTACAGCGGCTGGATGGACGAACTGCGCATTTCCAACATCATCCGCTATACGGGCAACTTTACTCCGCCCTCGGCACCCTTTAGCACGGATGCGAACACTATGGGGTTGTATCACTTCAATGAGGGCTCTGGCACTACTCTGGGCGATGTATCGGGTGCTTCAGGCGGTCCATCCGATGGTGTGCTCATGGTCGGTGGCAACCCACCTGGCCCCGCTTGGAGCACGCTTTCGCCTTTCAGCCCCCCTATGCCGGTGGAGTTGGATGCCCTAACAGCTTTTCGAACGCCAGAAGGTGCCGTGCGCGTGCAGTGGAAAACGCACACGGAAACCAACACCGCTCGCTTTGTTGTGCAGCGCAGCGCCGAAGGCATGAGCCGTTGGGAAGATATCGGTTGGTTGTTTGCTCAGGGAAATAGCCGACAGGTAATCCATTATCAGTTCACGGATGACAACCCGCCTCCTGCGGCTCGCTTGCATTACCGCCTACGCATGGAAGATAACGATGGCTCTACGCAGTACTCCAATACCGTAGCCGTGTGCCCCATGGAGGATGCTATTCAGGTGTTCCCAACCTTCTTTACTGGGCGCTTCCACGTGCGCACCGCAGCGGCCTCAGGATGGCGGCTGACCCTCTTCGACGCCTTAGGGCGAACCGTACTCGTTCATAACGCTTCGACTTACACCGACACTATTTGGACGGACGAGTTGCCACAGGGCACCTACACGGCAGTAGTGGAGCAAGAAGGCATGCACTGGGTGCGCCGTCTCCTCAAGCGCTGACCTACAGCCCAGCGACGCAGACGTATTTCACCTCAACGAACTCTTCTATTCCGTACTTAGACCCTTCGCGTCCAATACCGCTCTGTTTCATGCCGCCAAAGGGCGCTATAGCTGTACCTAAGATACCTGTGTTGACGCCTACCATGCCGTATTCTAGGGCTTCAGCAACGCGAAAGATGCGCCCTACGTCGCGCCCATAGAAGTAGGCCGCCAGGCCATACACAGTGCTGTTGGCCAAGCGCACCACTTCTTCTTCCGTGTCGAAGCAGGCAATGGGCGCAATGGGTCCGAAGATCTCTTCTTCCAAGATGGCCATACCCGTCTGGATGCCAGTGACGACCGTAGGCTCGAAAAAGGTGCCTTCGCGCGCTTTGCCGCCCGTGAGCACGCAGGCGCCCTTCTGCACAGCATCGCCCAACAGGCGCTCCACTTTTTCCAGGGCGCGCCGGTTGATGAGGGGGCCTACGGTAACGCCAGGCTCGAGACCTTGCCCCATCTTTTGCTGGCGAACGGCAGCGGTGAACTTTTCGACAAAAGGCTCATAAATGCCGCGCTGTACGAAAAGCCGGTTAGCACAGATGCACGTTTGACCAGTGTTTCGAAACTTGGAAGTGATGGCGCCCTCCACAGCAGCGTCCACGTCAGCATCGTCAAAGACAATAAAAGGCGCATTGCCACCCAGTTCGAGCGAAATCTTTTTTACGGTATCAGCGCAGCGGCGCATAAGTAACTTGCCTACAGCCGTGCTACCTGTAAACGATAACTTCCGCACAATAGGACTTCGGGTAAGTACTTGCCCAATGGCGTCGGCGTCTGCACCCGTAACTACGTTGAACACACCCGCTGGAAAACCCGCGCGATGAGCCAACTCAGCCAAGGCTAAGGCCGACAGGGGGGTCTCTTCGGAGGGCTTGACTACTACTGTACAACCGGCTGCCAGCGCAGGCGCCACTTTGCGCGTAATCATGGCGTTGGGAAAGTTCCACGGCGTAATGGCTGCCACGACGCCTATGGGCTCCTTGAACACAAAGAGGCGCATGCGCGGCCCATGCGGCGGCAGAATGTCGCCATACACCCGTCGGGCCTCTTCGGCAAACCACTCTACAAAAGAGGCCCCATAACGCACCTCTCCGCGCGCTTCCGCCAAAGGCTTGCCCTGTTCCAGTGTCATGAGCAAGGCTAAGTCTTCTGCATGCTCTAAGATGAGCTCATACCAGCGCCACAGCAAGTTGGCCCGCTGGGCTGCTGTTTTGGCCCGCCAAAGCGGAAATGCCCTTTCTGCTGCTGCAATGGCTCGCTCCGCCTCTACTGCGCCGCCGTCGGCTACCTCGGCCAGCACCTCACCTGTGGCTGGGTTGCGCACCGGAAACGTCTGGCTGGCGGTGGCATGCGTCCATTGACCATCGATGTACATCTGAGTACGCAAAAGCGCTGAGTCTTTCAATGAGAAATTTTCCATGACCATAAAGCACTGCGGGCGTAGAACGTCTCTGCAAAGTTCAGCATGCGTGCGAATTTGAGGAAGGGTTGAGCAAAGGCCGGACAGCGGAGCCATCGGCAAAGCCCATCGTATTTTTTTATTTGTTTGTAAGTCTCTTGTTTCCCTAGGATGCTGCAACCTGCTTCTTGGGGGCGGGCAGAGCGAGTAGCCGTCTCCTACTTAGGGTGCGCAGGTGCTTACCATACCTCAAATTCGGTTCGGCGGTTCTGAGCGCGACCTTCAGCTGTATCGTTGGATTGCACAGGTCGGGTTTCACCAAAGCCGCGGTAGCGCAGCCGTTCGGCGCTAATGCCTTGGCTGAGCAGATAGTCGTACACGGCTTTGGCGCGGCGCTCAGATAGGCTTTGGTTGCTGGCATCGTCGCCGACGTTGTCCGTATGCCCGTTGATTTGGATGCGCAGTTGCGGCTGTTCGCGAAGGAGGGCGACCAGCTGGTTCAGTTCAACCATAGAAGCGGGTAGCAGCTCGGCGGAGCCAGTAGCAAAGAAGACGTTGCGCAACACCACTGGGCGCGCGGGCGATGGTGCAGGGTCGGCTTCGGGCGTGGGATTCGACGGAAGGGGCTGCAAGGCAATGCGCATGAGGAAGGGCTGGTCAAACGAGGCCGTGGTGGAAAGGTTGAAATGCTCGGAGTGGAAGAGGTAGCCCTCTTTTGATACGTGTAGGGCATAATCCTTTCCAGCGGGCAGGCAAATGAGGAACGAGCCATCGGCCTGAGTGCGCGCGTTAGTGAATTCTTGAGCAGCGGCCAGGTCGGTACAGACGATGCGCGCCACGAGCGGCAGTCCGGTAACGGCATCCGTCACTACAGCTTTGAGGTACGTTACCGGCTGCGGGCGGGCGTGTGCGGGTAGGTCGAAGGCGTAAATGTCTAGGCCGCCAGCGCCACCAGGCAGCTGAGCGGCGAAGTAGGCCGTTTGGCCATCCAGGCTCACCGTGAGCGTGCCCTCGTCGCCCTTGGTATTGATAGGGTAGCCGAGGTTTTGCGGTTTGCTCCAGGAGCCATCTGGTAAGCGGCGGCTGAAGTAGATGTCGTTTCGGCCCATGCCTGGCAGGCCGTTAGAGGTGAAGTAAAGCGTCTGGCCATCGGGGTGAATGAAGGGTGCCTGCTCGTCGCCGGGGGTATTGATATCGGGGCCGAGGTTTTGCGGTTCGGTGTAGCGGCCGTTGGGTAGCCGCGTCGTGAACCACAGGTCCTTACCACCTTGACCGCCGGGGCGATCGCTGCTGAAATAGAGGGTTTTATTATCCGAGCTAATGGATGGCTGCGCATCCCAATGAGGAGAGTTGACTACTGCGCTGAAAGGTACGGGCTTGGTCCAGGAGCCGTCTTTGAGTTGTGACCAGTAGAGGTCGCAACTGCCTTGCGAGCCGTCGTTGCGGCGATTACAGGCCGTGAAGACGAGCCAGCGGCCATCGGGGTTGATGGCCTGAGCGCCCTCGTTAAGATGGGTATTGACGCCACTGAGGTATTCGGCGCGCCCCCAAGAGCCGTCGGCTTCGCGAGAGCTTCGGTAGAAGTTTTCATCGTAGCCGTCGCGGCGGGTGAAGATCATCGCCTGGCCGTCGGCCGTCAACGAGGGCAGGTACTCATCGGCCGGGGTATTGATGGTAGGCCCTACAGAGCGCGGCTGGAAGGGCACAGGATTTTTTACTGCAGTGGTGGCAAAGCGGCTGTTTTCAGACAGGCGCTTGGCCCGGTAAAGCAGGCGGGCGTCCTTAACGCCGGACTGGAGAAACATCTCGATGTAGGCACTGGCCTCTTCGTATCGGTCGAGGTTCCATTTGCACAAGGCCAGGTTGAACGGCACCGAAGGGTGGAAAGTAGGGTTAAGGCGCAGCACCGTCTCATAGCCGCGAGCGGCAGCATCCCACTGTTCCTGGTCGTAGTGCACTTCGGCCCAGAGCAAGTGCGCCTCAATAAGCACAGAGTCTTCGCGCAGGGCGTCTTCCAGAAAGCGCAAGCCGCGGAAGCTATCGCCCTGCCGGATAAAGCGGCGCCCTTCCAGGTAAGCCGCGCGCGCTTTAGGCGAGGTGCTCTCGGCTGTGGTGTATTTCTGGGAAAAAAGCGGGGTGGCAGTGGCGCAAAAGAGTATCAGCAGCGGCCACAGGCAAAGGCGGCAGAAAGGCAGAGCAAGCATGGTCAGTAGTGAAGAGGGTGAAAAATGAAATCTGGCCTCAAAAACGCTAAATAGGCGATGGTGTTTTGCCAACGGCTGCTCGCTTTTGGCCTCTGGCTCCGGCGAGCATGGGTTTGCTTGAGAGCAAGCAATCACCTGCGTGTTTTTGCCTTATTTAGCCGGGGATTACCAACTTTGCCGCATCCTTCACTCGTGTTTTGCTTTCCGGCCCATCTGTTTGTGTTTTTTTCACCCATCTTTCTTTTGCCTTGTTTATGAGTAAAAAAACGATTCGCCTTTCCGAAATACCTACTACGGCCCCTGTTGGGGTGGACAAAAGCGACATTGAACAGCAGACGCGAAAGCTCGTCAAACGCTTGGGCGATTTACAGCAATGCCTGTACGCCGAGGGTAAGTATGCTGTACTCGTCGTTTTGCAAGGCATGGATGGCAGCGGCAAGGATGGGGCCGTGCACCGAGTGTTCGACGCTTGTCGCATTACTGGTCTGACACTGACGGCCTTCAAGAAGCCTACAGAAGAGGAATTGGCCCACGACTTTTTGTGGCGCATCCACAAAGCGGTGCCGCGTCGAGGTATGATTGCCATTTTCAACCGAAGTCATTATGAAGACATCCTCATCCAGCGCGTTCACGGGTGGATTGACGCTGAACGTGTCGAGCAACGCATGCGCGCCATCAATGCCTTTGAGGAATTGCTCACCTTCGACAACGATACGCTCATCTTCAAATTCTACCTCCACATTTCCAAAGAGGAGCAAAAAAAGCAGCTACTCGAGCGCCTGGAAGACCCCGAGAAGTACTGGAAACACAACCATGGCGACTGGGAAGAGCGCCAGCACTGGGATGCCTATATGGAAGCTTACGAGTACGCCATCAATCACAGTGCCATCCCTTGGTATATCTGCCCCGTGGACGACCGCTGGTATCGAGACTATTTCATTGCTAAAACCCTCGTGGAAGCATTAGAGCGGTTGCCCATGCGCCCTCCTCGCCCAGCGTCAGGTTTTTCTATAGACGACTATAGGAAATTGAGCTGATGGCGCAGCGTAGAGCTGAACAGCAGGAGCATCTTGCGCCGGTCAGAGACGCGAAACCGCTCCTGGACGATGCGCTGAGCCGGAGCGCGCTGGATCTTAGCAAATAGCTGGGTGTAGTACTTGTAGGCTAGATATACCCCCAGGCGCGCGCCGCGAGGTAAGCGGCGGATGCCCTCCAAAGCAGCATCGAAGTCGGCCTGAATATCCGCCTCAATGCGACGCTTGGCCTCATTGCCGAACTGCTGGAAGTCCACCCCAGGAAAGTATACGCGCCCGCGCTCGTCGTAGTCGCTGCGAATGTCGCGCAAGAAATTAATCTTCTGAAAAGCAGCGCCCAATCGACGCGCGGGTTCTTTGAGTGCCTGGTAGCGCGCTTCATCGCCTTCGCAGAATACGCGCAAGCACATCAAGCCGACTACCTCTGCAGAGCCGTAAATGTATTCCTCATAGCCCTCGCGGTCGTAATTGCGGCGGTATAGGTCCATTTCCATACTTCTCAAAAAGGCGTCGATGAGCTCGCGTTCAATGCCATAGCGATGTACCACTTCTTGGAAAGAATGCAACACAGGGTTTAGGCTAATGCGTTCGTCCAGCGCTCGATAGGTATCTTGCCAAAAGCGCTCAAGCAACCCTTTTTTGTCGCAATTATGGAAAGTATCTACAATCTCGTCAGCAAAGCGCACAAAACCGTAGATGGCGTAGATAGGCCCCCGGAAGCGCGGGTGGAAGAGCCGAATACCCAGGGAAAAGGAGGTGGAGTAGCGTCGAGTGATGAGCTGACTGCAAGCCGAGCAGGTAGCGTTGTAAAGTTCGATGTGATTCATGCGAGCATCTTTTTAATTTCTGAAGCGACAACTTGACCACTAATGAGGGAGGGCGGAACTCCTGGCCCTGGCACCGTGAGTTGGCCGGCATAGAAAAGGTTCTTTACTCGATTACTGCGCATTTTAGGCTTGAGGAAAGCCGTTTGCCAAAGTGTGTTGGCTAAGCCGTAAGCATTGCCCCGGAAAG
Organism: Saprospiraceae bacterium; assembly: GCA_041640515.1. GTDB lineage: Bacteria > Bacteroidota > Bacteroidia > Chitinophagales > Saprospiraceae > M3007. Next base: position 10,910 of record JBEQAD010000063.1, read on the forward strand.
AGTGATACTCGGAGACAAAGTCTCGGTAAGCAAACGAGCGACAATATACAACGGCTTCGCGAACCCGTTGGCCTGTGAGGCGTTCCAGCCGCTCCATCAGGAGGTTGTAGTAATGTTGCCGAATATCGGGCGTGTCTTCCAAACCGGGCGCTACAGGGATGAGTAAGTACAGGTTTTCTTTGCCTGCAGGCGCTACGGAAGGATCAGTGATAGAGGGCACACTGGTGTAGAAAAGAGGCTTTTCGGGCCAGCGCGGTGTGTCATAGATGTCGCGAGCGTGGCGGGCGAAGTCCTCGTCGAAAAAGAGCGTATGGTGCAACATGTGTTGCAAGCGTTTGTCAAGGCCTACGTAGTAAAGCAGGCACGAGGGCGCCATAGTGCGCGTCTGCCAATAGCGCTGGCTATACTGACGCAGCGAAGGCTGGAGCAATTGATCTTCAATATGGTGGTAGTCGGCAGCGCCAACGACGGCGTCCACAGGAATGACTTCGCCACCGGAGATGCGCACGCCAGTAGCGCGGCCGTTAGGCACGATGATTTGTTCCACGGGACAGTTATAGCGAAAAGTGGCGCCCAGCTCTTGTGCCAGCGCTACCATAGCTTCCACGACTTTATACATTCCCCCCATGGGATACCACGTACCCAGGCTCATGTCGGCGTAATTCATCAGGCTGTACAGGGCAGGCGTTTTTTCGGGGGTAGCACCCAAGAAAAGCACAGGGAACTCGAGCAGCTGCCGCAAGCGTTCGTTTCGGAAACGCCTGCGCACGTGGTGAGCCAAGGAGCTAAACATGTGAAGCCGCACTAAACTGGTCAGTATACGTATGTCGGCAAATTCGAGAATGCTCAGGCTCGGCTTGTGGACAAACTCACCCATGCCTACCTGATACTTGTAGGCAGCCTCGGCCAAGAACTCGCGCAGCTGCCGGGCGCTGCCGGGCTCGATTTGCTCAAAAAGCGCCTCCAAAGCCTCCATAGACGCCGGCACATCCATGTAATCGCCCGGGCGGAAGTATATTCGGTACGATGGGTCGAGCCGCACCAACGTGTAGTAGTCGGACACTCTTTTGCCAAAGTGCGCAAAAAAATGCTCGAACACGTCGGGCATCCAATACCACGACGGCCCCATGTCAAAGACAAAACCTTCGGCTTCAAACTGCCGTGCTCGGCCGCCTGGTGTGGCGTTCTTTTCCAGTACCGTAACCTCGTAACCTTCCGCTGCCAAATGGCACGCCGCTGATAGCCCAGCAAAGCCCGCACCAATGACAGCGACCCTTTTTTTCTCCATAATGTGGGTTTTAAGCCTGTAGTACCTGGGCTAGTTAACTGGAAAGGCGGCCAGTTTGTTCAACTATAGCCCCACTCTTTAAGCGGAAAAGTTAAAAAGCAGGGCAAGGAGCAAGAGTTCAAAAGCGCCATTTGTCTTGGGTGCGGAGCACTTTTTCGATTACATCGCGCACACAACCACCGCCGCCGGGTAAGGGCGAGATGTAGTCCGCCAGCGCGCGCACCTCGGGTACGGCATCGGCAGGGCAAGCCGCCAGGCCCACCTTGCGCAGGATTTCCAAGTCGGGCAAGTCGTCGCCGATGTAGCAGACATCGGCGGGCTTCAGTTGAACAGCATCGAGAAACTGCAGAAAGACAGGCCACTTTTCAGAAATGCCGGAATAAATGTGTTCAATGCCTAGCAGGCTTAGGCGCTTGGTGACGCCCTGAGAGCGTCCGCCCGTGATAACGCAAAAAGCAAAGCCGTTTTGCATGGCGATGCGGATGCCCAAGCCGTCGCGGATGTTCATCCGGCGCAGCTGCTCACCGCTCTCGGTCAGGTGGACGAAATTGTCGGTCAGCACGCCATCTACATCGAGGACGAAAGCGCGCACGGCGTTCAGCTTGTCAAACAAGTGTACGAGTTCCACGCTGGCGTCCGGTGCACCCGATGGCGGGTTGTTGCCAAATTTTACAAGTTGTTGTCCCTCCATTCGTACACCCATTTGGCCTGGATTTGTTCCAGATGTGATTCGTTACATTCCTCCCGTTTGCCGACGAAGTTGGGTATTTCCAAAATCCACTCTAACAAATCGGTGAAGCGGATGCGGTAAATCTTGCCTTCGTCGAACTCGTTGCCGAAGCGCTCGTAGAGCTTCATAGCGATGTCTTCGTGGTCGTCCCAGGTGATGGGTAAGTTGTCGATATCTTCGAAGGGCATAATTTAGTAAGTTTTAAAAGGAGGATTTTAGTGAATAATATTGTGGTATTGGCCACCAAAGATAACATCTTTGGTGGCTTCAGAGGCCAAAAAGTCGTGAGGGAACCCCAGGTCAATGGCGCTCACCTCATCGAGATGACGCAGGACTTCGGGCGGAATTTGGGTATGTAGGCTGGCGAGT
>JBEQAD010000064.1:0-12924 GCA_041640515.1 Saprospiraceae bacterium
TGCCTATGTGCTGGCAGGCGGCGACCTCTCCCAGCCGACCGAGATGCCGCTCAGCTACTTCTACAACTTGGAAATCCAAGTAGTGGGCTACTTGGCGCAACAGCCCAAGACATGGGAGCGCATGCGCCATATGCTCGAAACGGGCAAACCGCTGCGCAATTAGTAGGCTGGCAGTCGTTCTGTTGCGGAAAGCCGAGCAGACCAGGCAGGTGCAGGAAGGGTATATCCGCTCCTTTTTCTGTTAACACAGCCTTGGCGAGAAGCTGTGACCAACTTCCGCGCCACCTCTATGCTCGAGCGAATGCTGCGGTTTTCGGGTTTTTGAGCGCTTTTTTCCAGGAAGTTTTCCACTTCCTCGAAGTGCCCCTCACTCAGGACACGCTCTAAGTCGAACAAGTGCACGGTGCGGAAGCGCTCTATGGCAACTTCAAAGTCTGGTGCCGGCTGCAGAAACCACACGTACAGGGCGCACAGCAATATGGCACTCATAAAGCCAGAAAAACCCGAAAGCATTAGCATTTTTATTCCAAATCCTCCCTTTTGGAGACGCAGCCGCTCGTAATCTTGCTGAATACGATGGCGGTCTTCGCGCAGTCGCCGCACCAGTTGACGCTCTGCAAAGAGATCGTCGGCATAGCGCTGGCGCAGAGTTTCCAATTCTTGTTTGCACTTTTGCTCTCCCTGCTGCGCGGCTTGCAGCGCCTGCGCTAACTCAGCGAGCCGCCCGTCAGGGTCTGGACGTATTTCCATAGTACGAGGCGTTTTTTCTGCGGACAAAAATACTTATGAGCGTTGACATCCTCGCTATCGGCGCCCACCCAGACGATGTGGAGTTGAGCGCATCGGGCACCTTGCTGCGTCAGGCCGACTTGGGGTATTCGTTTGGCCTGTTAGACCTCACGCTGGGTGAGTTGGGTTCGCGCGGCTCGGCTGAAGTACGCACGCAAGAAGCTATGGCTGCCGCTCAGTTGTTAGGGGCAAGGTTTCGGGTGCAGCTCAACCTGCCGGATGGCTTCTTTGAGTACTCGCGCGAGAGCTTGCTCTCAATCATTCGCGTCGTTCGGGAGCATCGCCCGCGCATCGTGCTGTGCAATGCCCCGAGTGACCGCCATCCAGACCACGGCAGAGCCGCCCGCCTGGCTGCTGACGCGTGCTTCTACGCCGGTCTGCTCAAAATAGACACCTGCGACACTGAGGGCCAGCTGCAACAACCTTGGCGGCCTGTGTCGGTTTTCCACTATATCCAGGACCAACACTTGACTCCTGATTTCGTGGTGGACATCACGCCCTATTTTGAGCGGAAAATGCAGGCTATCCTCTCTTTTCGCTCGCAGTTTTACAAGCCCGATGCGTCCGATGAAGAGCCACAGACCCCCATTTCGAGCAAGGACTTTTTAGATTTCATGGAAGCCAAAGCGCGCGTATTTGGGCGATCTGCGCAGGTGCGTTATGCCGAGGGTTTCCTTTGTGCGCGCATTCCAGCGGTTAGCGACCTCTTCGCCTTTTACTAACACGCACTCACTCGGGGTAGAGCAGGTATTTTTCTCGAATTTCTCGAAAACATTGCAAGTCTTCCTGCCAGGTGGCGCGGATATCGGCCTCGAAGCTGCCCTCCTCTATTTGCCGACGCAAAGCATAAGTGCCTGCTAAGCGCTCGAAAAAACGGTTTTTTAAGAAAAAATTTTCCTTATTAGGGAACTCGCAATATATATCGAGCAGAAGGGTTAAGTTAAGCGTTCGCTGAGCAAATAGGCTATCTACTGACAAAGAGCGAAAGTCGAAACCGCGGCAGCGCTGTCCTTCCAAAGGTGGATACTGAGAAGCCTGATTGCGCCGAGGGACAAATTCTATGGCTGCAGGCCCAGGGTAATCCGGATGGCCTACCACTTGAAAAGGCCAAGGAGTTCCTCGCCCTACGCTAATAACTGTTCCTTCAAAAAAACACAGTGACGGATACAACAAGATGGCTCGCAAGTTGGGCAAATTTGGGCTAGGCGGCACGGGCGGTTCGTAAAGCGTCCGGTGTGTGTAATTTTCGCAAGGCACTACCATCAACGGTGGTGGTATCGGGCCAGTCCAGTACTCGCCCGCAAACAGTCGCGCCAGCTCTCCTACGGTACAGCCGTGCACCACAGGTAGCGGCGCTATGCCGACAAAAGAACGCAGCCGCATATCGAGCACAGGGCCATCCACATAGTGCCCATTTGGGTTGGGTCTATCGAGCACAATGAGAGGTATTCGATATTCTCCACAGGCTTCTATTAAATAGAATAGGGTGGAAATGTAGGTATAAAACCTCGCCCCGACGTCCTGAATATCGTAAATGACGACTTCCACCCCGGCCAAATCGTCGCTGCTGGGCTTGTATTTTTTTCCGTAAAGCGAAACAATGGGCACTCCGCTACGCGGGTCAACGCCGTCAGCAAGGCGTTGACCATCGGGAGCGTTACCGCGAAAGCCATGCTCTGGAGCGAAAATGCGCAATAGGCATATGTTGTTGGCCAGGAGCGTATCCACGAGGTGGGTCTGGCCTACACGCGAGGAGTGATTGACTACGAGGGCCACCTGCTTATCACGCAAGAGAGGCAAGTATGCTTCCATCCGCTCAGCGCCGACCCGCACGGGCGCTTGCGCCCACAGACTGCAGCCCCCTATTGCCAAAAGCAAAATCATCCAGTACTTCCATCCAGTCATACTTCTACTACCTTTAAGCAAGGAAAGAACGGCATTCCTGTCGGTATATCCACTGTTTTCGTCTCTTGAGCGAATGCTCTTCACCTTTTCTGGGCTTTTGCTGTTTATTGGTCGCATGAAAATAGGCGTTGTTTGCTACCCCACTTATGGTGGCTCTGGCGTAGTTGCTACGGAATTAGGTCTTGGCCTAGCACGCAAAGGCCACGAGATTCACTTTATCACTTATCGGCCACCCGTACGGTTGGGCCATTTTCATCAGAATGTCTTCTACCATGAGGTGGACTACGAAGACTATCCGCTGTTCGAATATCCGCCCTACGACACAGCTCTGGCTTCAACCATTGTAGACGTCGTTCAATACCAGAATTTGGACCTGCTGCATGTGCATTATGCCATTCCGCATGCTGCTGTAGCCTATATGGCCAAAAAAATCCTGCTAACGCAGGGGCGCTATGTGCCTGTGGTTACTACTTTGCACGGCACCGACATTACGCTGGTGGGCGCCAATCGTACCTTCGCTCCTGTAGTAGAATTCAGCATCAATAAAAGCGACGGCGTTACAGCCGTTTCACAGAGCTTGAAAAACGACACCTTGCGGTTGTTCAACATCCAGCGCGATGTACGTGTAGTTTACAACTTCATTGACTTTGAGCGCTTTCGGAAGGTGGACAAGGATCATTTCAAGAAAATTATCGCTCCGGAAGGCGAGCGCATCCTTGCCCATACATCCAACTTTCGAAAAGTGAAACGCGTAGAAGATGTGGTGCGCATCTTCCAGCGCATTCGCGAGCATGTTCCTTCTAAGTTGCTCATGATTGGCGATGGCCCGGAACGCCCCAACGCTGAGCGTCTTTGCCGCCAGTTGGGCATCTGTTCTGACGTGCGTTTCTTAGGCAAACAGGATGCCATCGAGGAACTGCTGGCCATCTGCGACCTTTTCCTTATTCCCTCGGAGAACGAGAGTTTTGGCTTAGCCGCTCTGGAAGCTATGGCTTGCGAGGTGCCAGTCATTTCTTCCAATAGTGGCGGCCTACCCGAAGTCAATGTGCACGGGCAGACCGGATTCCTCAGTGAGCCGGGCAATGTGGAAGAAATGGCCCATTATGCTATACAATTACTCACAAATGAGCCCCTTCTCCAGAAGTTTCGGAGAAACGCTTTGGCTCAGGCCAAGCGCTTCGACCTGAATCTCATTTTACCAGAATACGAGGCTTACTATGCCGAAATCTTGGAAAACAGCCAGATAAAAGTAGAGTAACCGCCGCCACCCAATGTTGCGCATTGCCATTTCTTCTACTCCTATCGGCCGTTGGCAGGGCAATCAGGTGCAGATGGCCCTGCAAGCAGCTGGCGTTGCTTGTTCGCTTGTTGAGAGCAACGACTCCCTGGAGCACGCCTTACTCCGAGGCGACGCTGATGCTGCGGCCTGTTGGTTGAACGAATGGCCGCCCTTCACTGGTCAGGAGGCAGTGGCGGTGGCGGCCATCGTCTCCCGCGAATACCCCTGCGATGTTCTGGTGTGGCGGTCAGCGGCATCAGATGCTCAACAGGATTTTTTTCTAAAAAGCGAAGCCCTTGTGTTGAGCAGTTCGGTTCTTCAAAAGGCCCAAATTGTCGAGTATCGGCCCGACTGGCACTGGTGCGAGCCCTCCAGAGACCTTTCAGAGGCGTTTCGTCAGCTTCGCAGTGGCTCTGTCGATGCCCTGTTGATTGCTGAAGCTGACTTACGCGCATTCGAGGTCGACCTTTCGGGGCTCTTATCGGCGACCTTGCACCCCCGCGAATGCACTCCTCTGCCCGGGCAAGGGGCTTTGGTTTGCTTGGCTCGACGCGATGACGCGCCTGTGCGCCGCCTGCTGCAGCACATCCACCAACCCGGGCTCTCCGTTTGCACCAATGTAGAGCGAGGTCTGCTGCGTGCCTTGCGCGAACGATTTCCCGAAGCGGCCTTAGGCGCCTTCGTCGAGCGCGACGACAATCGGTATTTTCATTTGTTCGCCGCCGTTGTACTCCCTGGTAAAGCCGTGCGACGCCTTACCCTTTCGCACTCTACCTATGCGGAACTCGCTGAGGGGGCTTTAGGGCGCATTCTTTAGTTTGCTGGGCTTGGCTCACGCACTTGGAGATAGGCGTAGGCCAGCTCCAAGCCGCGCACTTGGGCTTCTACATAACGATGGAGAGAGTCGTAGTCTTCACGAGCATATTTTAAGAATCCAGAGGCCTGCCCATAAACCGAGGGCAAAGGAGAGCGCCGGAGGAGGTAGTAGCCATCCAAAAAATCGCGCACGCCGCCCGATAGAATGAGGCCTTGCGCTTGAAGACGTATTTCCTCATTGGCACAGAGGCCCCGCACAAAGTCGAGCATTTCTTCTGCCGTATGCCCAACCAAGGCGAATTTTTGAAAAATCTGACGCTTTTCTGGTGTGTTGCGCAGCAACTCTAATTGAGCAAAGTTCGTACCGCCAGCGGCGCCAAATTCGATAGCCGCCAAGGGCAACTGCAGGAGCATACGCAGACTGGACGGGCCCATCCCCTGCCCGACTTCCTTGACGGCCACCGGAAAAGATACGCGCTCGAGCAACTCGGCGACAGTTTCCCAAGGCGGGCGTTTAAAGCGGTCGCCTTCAGGCTGCATAGCCTCTTGCATCGGGTTGACGTGTACAAACAGGCCATCGGCGCGCAGCCGCTCGACGAGCGCCTCCAAAGCGTCTATTTCATTACGCTCCAGCAAAATTTCAACTTGTGCTACGCCCAGGTTGGCCAACAGCGGTAAATCGGGGCCCAATGCCTCGCGCACATCAAAATCAGCCAAAAACTCGTCGCTGTAAAGCAGCTGGCGGCAAGAGCCTAATCCCATGCCCATGCCGAAAGCCGCACAGGCGCGAGCGAGATTGTAGTTGATAGTGCGCGCCAGAGCGGTGCCGCCTGTCATAGACGACACCCAAATGGGCGTGCGCAGGGTTTTCCCCAGCAGCGTTACTTTCGGCAAGCTACCCGGCTCTGGGTGGGCGCTCAGCAACGGCTCATAATAGAAGCGGCGGTCTAAAGCCAAGCGATCTATCTGGCTTTGAAAAGCCAATTCGATGTGATCTTGCTTGCGCGTGACCGCCGTAGGGTCAGGAGTTTTGGACTCGGCAGACATGGACGAAAAGAGAAGGAAGAGAAAAAACTGTAAGTCAAACAAAGCCCGCGCTTATAGGTTTTTGAAAAAAATTGGCTGGTCGGAAGTCCGTTGCACCTGCTGAAGCGTTTTACCGCGGCAAAGATTTTTACTTTCGACATAAAGTACTTCCATTTGCAGGGGCGGTGGTATGTACCCGCCCAAAATTGAGCGCACTTATGACTATACAGCGCCTTACATGGCTTACCGGACTGTACCTGTTGGGCTGGAGCAGCCACGCACAAGATCCGCTATTTTCCCAGTTCTACGCCGTACCTCTCCAGCTAAATCCAGCCTTTGTAGGCAGCACCCACGCGCCGCGTGCAGGCGTGGCCTATCGCAACCAGTGGATGGGTTTGGACAATGCCTATCGCACTTACGCCGTATTCTACGAGCAAAGCATCGAGCGCCTCAACAGCGGCTTAGGCTTCCACATAGAAGGCGACGACGCCGGCAATGGCATCCTGCGGACCTTGCGCGCTTCGGCGCTCTTTTCTTATCGGCTGCAGATGACGGAACAAATAGCGATCAAAATTGGCGCTGAAGCGGGTCTACAACAGGCTGCGCTCGCTTGGGACAGATTGGTTTTCCCCGATCAGTTGGACCCTATTCAAGGGCCGGTCATCACCACTTCAGAGCTGCGCCCCGATCGACTAAACAAATCGCTGCTCGATCTTTCCGCAGGGCTTCTACTGGTTAGCCCGCGTTTTTGGCTAGGGTTAGGGTTGAAACATTTGAACACTCCTGACCAGGGCATTTTTTTTATTAACAACAACCTTTCGGCAGGGCTGCCCCTGCGCTACACCCTCAATGGCGGGATAGAATTGCCCCTAGGGCGAAGCAATAAAGCAGAGTTGCCCTCGTTTATCTCGCCGAATTTTCTTTTCGCCTCCCAGGGGCCATATCGCCAGGTGAATGCAGGTGCCTACGCAGCTGTAGGGCCCGTTTTTGGCGGCGCATGGCTTCGGCATACTTTTGGCAACCCCGACGCAGTTATCTTACTAGTAGGCTTCAGGCAAGATATGTTCAAACTGGGCTTTAGCTACGACATAACAGTGTCCGAATTAGCTGGACGCGCCGGCGGCACCTATGAACTGACTTTGGGGTTCTTTTTCGATCGAGGAAGAAAGCGCCGAGTAGATTGGAACGACTGTGGAAAAATATTCCGATAATTGCCCGCACCCAGGAGACGGTGCAGAATTTAAGGGCGTTAAAATTAGACCTTACACAGGATAAACCATTTCCACTGTCTACATTTGCTGCTCATTTTCTAAAACCGGATAAGTTTTAATAACAATGAAGAAAACACTCATTCACGGGTTAAGTCTGCTCTTACTGGGTCTTTGGGTCGCCAGCTGCGGCCGAGGCACGGAGCGTTCTTCTACGACCAACTGGAAGTATAACGACCAGAAGTGGGGCGGCTTCGAGAAATTGAACTACGAAGGCCAAGCTACAGGCCCTAATTTGGTGCTTATCGAAGGTGGTACGTTCGTCATGGGTCGGACCCAGGAAGATCCTACGTTCGAATGGAACAACGTGGAACGCCGGGTGACAGTGTCGTCTTTCTACATGGACGAGACAGAAATTGCCAACATTGACTACCGCGAGTATTTGTATTGGATCGCCAACGCATGGGGCGAAAGCTTCCCAGAGGTATACCTCAAGGCCCTGCCCGATACGCTAGTTTGGCGCGAAGAGCTGGCATACAATGAGCCATTGGTAGAATACTACTTCCGCCATCCGTCCTATGACGATTATCCTGTCGTCGGAGTCAATTGGGTACAAGCGAGTGACTACTGTGTTTGGCGCACTGACCGGGTGAACGAAATGATTCTTATCGAGCGCGGCATCCTAAACCCTACTCCTGACCAGAAGAACGAGAACACATTCAACACCGACGCCTACTTAGCCGGTCAGTACGAGGGTTCTGTGCGCAAGAACTTGCCCGACCGCCGCACGGGCGGCGAGCGCCCAGTGCGTATGGAGGATGGCATCTTGCTGCCCGCCTACCGCCTACCCACAGAAGCGGAATGGGAGTACGCGGCATTGGCTTTGGCAGGCAATCAAGCCACTAGCAAAGACGAACTTTATACCGATGGGCGTATCTATCCTTGGGATGGCAACACCCTGCGCTATCAGAAGCGCAACCGCTACCAAGGTAAAATGCTGGCCAACTTTAAACGCAGCGCGGGTGACTATGGCGGTATGGCAGGCGCGCTCAATGACAAAGCCTTCACTCCTTCGCCAGTGCGCTCCAACTGGCCTAACGACTTCGGCCTCTACAACATGGCCGGCAATGTGAGTGAATGGACTGGTGACGTGTACCGTCCGCTGACTTCACAGGACCTTGTGGACGTGCAAAACATGGACCTAAATCCCTATCGGGGCAACCTTTTCATGCATAAAGAGCGCGACCCCGAGACAGGCGCTCCAGTGCAGAAAAACGAGTTGGGTCGCTTGAAATACGTCCCCCAAGACACTACAGAAACTGCCCTGCGCGACAATTACAAGCGTCCGGAACTGTATGACTATCTGGACGGTGACAAAGAATCGGAAGTAGAGTATCGCTACGGCATTAGCTCCCTCATCAACAACGAGGCTCGCGTTATTAAGGGTGGCTCTTGGGCCGACCGACCCTGGTGGCTATCGCCCGGCTCGCGTCGTTACTTAGACCAAAACAAAGCGAGCAAGACGGTAGGTTTCCGCTGTGCTATGCCGCGAGTAGGCTCGCCTACTAGCAACAACGACCCTGCAGGCAACCACTTCAAAACCAAGAAGAAGCCAGTTAAGCGCCGCTACAAGTAAAAATGCTTATTATCCGCTTTTTTAGGCTTTTCGGAGAGGCTTACGAGGCGGTATTAAAGTGAAGAGAACGGGAGCAGCTGACAGCACTGCTCCCGTTCTTTTTTGGGTAAATGGCCTACCTTTCGCCCTGTCCTTATGGTTACGATCGAACAACTTTACGCTTTATATCGACAGCACCCTCAGATTTGTACCGACTCTCGAAGCATCCAGCCCGGAGCCATCTTTTGGGCGCTGCGGGGTGAGCGCTTCGATGGCAATCGGTTCGCGCGCCAGGCCTTAGACGCGGGCGCTGCCTACTGCGTCGTAGATAGCCTCGATGGTCAAGCAGACCCGGGGCGTTGCTTCTTAGTAGCTGACACACTGGAGGTCCTCCAGCTCCTGGCAGCCCATCACCGCAAGCAGCTGCACATTCCAGTCATCGCCATCGGCGGCTCCAACGGCAAGACCACAACTAAGGCATTAGTAGCCGCTGTCTTGCGTCAACACTACGCTTGCAGTGCAACGGAAGGTAATCTGAACAACCATATCGGCGTACCACTTACTTTGCTATCCATTCCACCTACGGCAGAAGTAGCCGTGGTGGAAATGGGCACCAATCAACCCGGTGACCTCGACCTGCTGTGCCAGATTGCCCAGCCGACCCACGGGCTGTTGACCAACATCGGTAAAGAGCACCTAGAAAAATTAGGCTCGATAGCTGGCGTGAAAAAAGCCGAGGGAGAGCTCTTCGATTACCTCACTACCCACGACGGCTGCGCTTTTGTCAACCTCTCTGAGAAGCATTTGAAAACACTCGCTCGCCGGGTGCACAAGAAAATTTTCTACGCAGAAATAAACCCCAACAGCCCCCCATTGCCACCCGGCACACTGTTGATAAAGCGCCTGCCTTCCGATCCATTTGTGCGCGCACAATTTAGCGCAGAACCAGGCCAAAGCATAGAAGTGCAGACACAGTTATTAGGTCCACACAACTTTCACAATGTCATGACAGCCATTGCTGTTGGGCTGTATTTCAAAGTGCCGGCAGAGAAGATTAAAACAGCCATTGAAGCCTACCGCCCTGAAAACAATCGCTCTCAAATCATCGTCTGGGGCAGCAACACCATCTTCCTGGACGCTTACAATGCTAACCCTAGCAGCATGGAGGCAGCATTAGGTGTGCTTAAGGAAGTCGAGGCACAGCAAAAAGTGGCCATTCTGGGCGACATGCTTGAGTTGGGCGAAGCCACCGAAGCGGAACATCGCGCCCTCATCCGTCGGGTTGAGCGGGCGGGCCTGCACCAAAGCGTCTTTGTGGGACCATTGTTTAGCCTGTATCGCCCTAAGCGCAGCAAGTCCTTGTTTTTCCCAGACGTTAGCGCTGCTCGCGAGTGGTTCAACCGGCAGCGTTTCGAGCACGCCTTTTTACTCATCAAGGCCTCACGCGGCATCGGGCTAGAGAAGCTGCTGGCTTTCTCCGACTTAAGCGAAGCGACGCAGCGCTTGAACTAAACGATCGGGCAGTTCCTCGCGGCAAGCAGCCTGGTAATCCTGAAATGAACAAGGCACTAAGTAGTGGCGTCCGTGATTAGTTGCCGAGGCAGAAGGTGCCTGGAGCCACCACCGCCCACTGCGCATGCTTTTCCAAAACGTGATTTGAAAATTCATGTCCCGAAAATCTACGACATACTCCTTCAGACCGTCGGTGGAAAGCGGGAAATCGCCCTTGCGGTGAAAGAACCCATCCAAAAAGTACCAAATCATTTGCGCTACCCCTTGGGCTGTTTGAGAGCAAGACTCCTGAGCAAAGCCATAAAGGCCGAGTGACGTCAGTTTATCGCTCATCCCAGCATACCGACACAGCTGACAGGCTTCCTCCCAAGAATAGCCCGAAGGTGAGGGAGATACTACCGCTGGCGCTTCGGCAGACTTAAGCGCCGCTATATGAAAGCACAACAAGTCGGCATCGCGCAAAATAGGCTCTGCTTCTTCTATAGCGGTGCGCGACTTACCCAATCGCAACACATCGAAATGATGGCTAAGCAAGTAGTCCACCCATGTTTCAGGCATCAAATGTGCCTGACAGCCAATAAGTCCAAAATGAAACAGCAGCCGATGGCGAGGGGCCAGCACCGAAGTGTAAACGCTCTGATCAGCCGGTTGATTCGCGCCATCTGCCATGCGCAAGCGCTCATCCACGACAGCGAGGTTTACCATGGAGCGGGTGTCTTCGTATACTAAAAATTGCACGCGGGCCAACTCGTCACGCTCGGCAATTACGATAGGTAACACATTGGAACTAATTAAATCGAGGAGAACTGCCCGCAATGAGGCCGCCTCACTACGGCGTAAGTTGCCTAAGTCGGCCACAGCCTGCGGAGGAAAGGAGCCAGCCATGTGGTATAGCCGCTCCCGTACGGCTTGCGCCGGCCCTTCACCCACACCAATAATAGCTACTTTCACACCGCTTAAGTCGGCATTTCTTGCAAGAAGGAATCTCGCCTTTCGGCCAAAGGTGTGATCAGGCAAAGAGTTGAGGCTCTCGCAAAAAGCTTTCGGGAGAGGTTTTAGCCAGTGATGAAGCATGAACGGGCAGATTTTTTCGCAAAAAACGGACTTTATTGCTCAGCCCACCAACTCTTGCTCCGCGAAAAGACAACGGAATAGATGACGAAGGTTTGCTGTTTGACCGGCGCCTTTGCCTACCTTTGCCCGGCCTATGGCGGAAACATCAGCACCCGAAACAAATATTGTGCGGGAATTAGAAGACCTACTCTCCCGATATAAGAAGCAGCAGCCGGAGATTGTATTTGAGTGGCACGACCCGGAAACGTCTGCAGAAGGATGGATAGTAATCAACTCTCTGCGCGGTGGCGCCGCAGGCGGCGGTACGCGCATGCGCAAAGGACTAACACGCGACGAAGTCGTTTCATTAGCCAAAGTGATGGAGGTTAAATTCAGTGTTGCCGGCCCGCCCATTGGCGGCGCCAAGAGCGGCATTAATTTTGACCCTGCTGACCCGCGCCGCTGGGAAGTACTGAAGCGTTGGTACCAAGCCGCGCTGCCTATGCTCAAGCACTACTACGGTACGGGAGGGGACCTAAATGTGGACGAGTTGAAGGACGTCGTACCCATTACGGAAGCCCTTGGGCTGTGGCATCCTCAGGAAGGAATCGTGCGCGGGCATTTGAAACCGACAGAGGGTCAGCAAATTAGCATCTTAGGTCAGCTGCGTTACGGCTGTGCCAAGGTGGTGGAAGATCCTCGCTACCTGCCGCAGGGAGGCGCACGAAAATACGCCGTAGCCGATCTCATTACAGGCTATGGAGTAGCTGAGTCCGTGCGCCATTTCTACGATTTGTATCACAGCACAACGCTAGAGGGTAAAACGGCCATCATTCAAGGTTGGGGCAATGTGTCCTCAGCGGCAGCTTGCTATTTGGCCCAAGAAGGCGCTCGCATCATAGGCATCATAGACCGCGAGGGCGGTATACTCCGCCCCGAAGGACTCTCCAAAGAAGAAGTATTCGACCTGTTCCACAGCAAAGCCGGCAATCGCCTGAACACTCCGGATATGTTGCCGTTCGATAAAGTGAACAGCGACATTTGGCGTCTGGGGGCTCATATTTTCATCCCAGGAGCCGCCTCTCGCCTTGTTAGTCGGGAACAAGTAGACGCCTTGCTCCAAGGTGGTATTGAGGTGATTGCCTGCGGCGCCAATGTGCCATTTGTAGATGACGATGTCTTTTTTGGCCCAACCGCTCGCTACACAGACGCGCACACGGCGCTGATACCTGACTTTATCGCAAACTGCGGTATGGCGCGAGTTTTTGCCTATTTAATGCAACCCGAGGCACCCATGACAGATGAGGCTATCTTTAAAGACGCATCCCAAACCATCCGCCGTGCGTTAGAAGAAATAATAAAAAAACATCCCGTTCCAAATAACATTTCATCCAACGCCCTATATTTGGCGCTCAAGAGATTAGGTATTTAGAAAAACTGGGAAAAAGAAAAAATAGCCGTGCGCGCGCAGCAACACCAAAACACAAAGCACTGGAGATCAATTCATTAACGTTGAACTGAAACTTTTAACATTGTCAAATTCTAAAAAAAGTCACCCTATGACAGTTAGGAACTTGCTTTTAAGCATTCTCTTCACAGCTGCCGCCTCGAGTCTGGTGGCTCAAGATGCGGCTGCTCCGGCGGGTGGGGCGTATCGCTCCTTTACCCCGGCCGACCAGTGGGAACTCGGACTAAATGCTGGTGTTCCCTTTGTTTCAGGC
>JBEQAD010000065.1:0-12920 GCA_041640515.1 Saprospiraceae bacterium
TGGCACCCATGCCCACGCCACCAGCGCGCGCGCCGCAGGCGCGTCGTATTTCTCTAAACGATACACATCTTCTACTGTAGCCACTGGGTAGCGCTCCCGTACGTCGGCTGGGCGCCATCCGGTGGGCATGAACCACAGGCGTATCTTATCCCACCACG
Organism: Saprospiraceae bacterium; assembly: GCA_041640515.1. GTDB lineage: Bacteria > Bacteroidota > Bacteroidia > Chitinophagales > Saprospiraceae > M3007. The sequence goes on from JBEQAD010000065.1 coordinate 159, forward strand.
AGCGCGTGCGCCAGGCATCAGTCAACAGCAGCCAGAAATGTTGCCAATTGATCTTGAAAGGATTCCATGTGCGTACAGGGCGCTTTACTCCATATACGGGAGGCACGTTTGGCAGCTCTTCTTGAAAAGTGCCGAACCATTTGTCCCAAAAGATAAAAATCTGGGCGTAGTTCTTGTCCAAATATTCGGGGTTGATGGCGTGGTGTACGCGGTGATGGGATGGGGTAACGATGAGGCGCTCCAGCCAGCCCATTTTGCCTATCAGGCGCGTGTGGTACCAATATTGCAAAAACAGGTGGATTGGCGCCACTACCGCAATGACCTGAGCCGGAACGCCCAATACAGCGGCCGGTAGCAGTAAAAAAGTGAAGTAGTTGACAAGGTTAGAGATGGATTGCCGCAATGCACAAGAAAGGTTGAACTCCTCGCTACTGTGGTGAATGATGTGCCGATTCCACAAGAAGTTGATTTCATGGCTCCATCGGTGTACCCAATAGCCCTGAAAGTCCACGGCGATAAAGGCAACGAAGTAGAGCAGCCACGTCGCCTCCAACTGGACTAAAGCCATGTGTTTAACCATCCAGGAGTAACTGAGGATGCCCACGCTCAGTCCTAACACGTCCTTGACAACGTTGGTAACGCCCGAGCTAAAGCTCGACACGCTATCTATACCGCGAATGACTTTCTCGCCGCGTCGGTAAGCGACAATAGCTTCTATAAAATACAGGAGAAAAAAGATAGGAATGACCCAGTTTAACACAGCGCTGTAGGTCTCCATAACTATCGAGACTTATTTTCTGCAAAAGTCGAGAATATGCGCCAGACGCACTCCATCGACAGCGTTTTAACAAGGCACCTTACCTTCGCTCTCTCATGGGATACGAAGACATTTTGCGCGATATCAAGGCCGCTAAGTTTCACCCGATCTATTTCTTGCATGGCGAAGAGCCCTTCTTCATCGACCGCATTGCGGCAGCCATCGAGGCCGAGGCGCTAACCGAAGCAGAACGCAGTTTTAACCAGGTCATTCTTTACGGAAAAGAGGCCGAGCCGCTTGGGCTGCTCGACCAGCTGCGCCGTTACCCCATGATGAGTGCTCGTCAGGTGGTTATTTTACGTGAAGCCCAGGAAATGAAAGGGCTGACTGATCTGAGCACCTACGTAGAAAACCCCATGCCTACCACCATCTTTGTCGTGTGTTACAAGCACAAAAGGTTTGACATGCGCACCCGCATGGGCAAAGCGCTAGCGGCCAAAGCGCTCGTCTTTGAAAGCAAAAAGCTCTACGACAACCAACTGCCCGACTGGATAAGCACCTATTGCAAGGAGCAAAAGCGCACCATCGAGCCCGCCGCGGCTGCCTTGCTTGCCGAATATCTGGGCAACGACCTGACTAAGGTGGCTAACGAACTGGACAAATTAGCCCTCAATTTGCCTTCGGGCAGCACCATTACTGCAGCCCGTGTGGAGGAATTGGTCGGTATCAGCAGAGAGTATAACGTCTTTGAACTCCAGCGAGCCTTCGCTCAGCGCGACAAGACCCGCATTGCGCGCATAGAGCAGTACTTCGCAGCCAACATCCGTAAAAACTCACTCATCAGCACCATTTCCAGCCTGTACAACTATTTTTCTAAAGTGTATGTGCTTTACGCCCTGCCCAATGCCTCAGATGCTAACATTGCTCGGGCACTCGATTTGCGCTCCGACTTCTTTGTCAGAGACTACAAAACAGCACTGCGCCACTACACGCGCGAGCAGGTCGAGCACATCCTGCACCTGCTCCACATCTACGACCTGCGCTCTAAGGGTATCCATACCGACACTACCCACACCAGCGAGGAAGCCCTTATGCGCGAGCTATTTTTTCGCATGCTGAATGGCGTATGAAAGGAAAAAATCTGCTTTCTGCTCCTGAGCGTATTCTTAGCTCGCGCAGCACTCAGAAACACTCACTTACTTAAAATGTGGCATGCCTATGCCTTCCCGGCGTTTATTTTTTAAGAAAACTCTACTGGCGAGTCTCGGTACCTTAACGATGAGCAGGATGTGGCGCCGCTGGTTACTCTTGCCCGAAGACGATGTTTTTGCTCCTCAGCGTTGGCCAGCCGTCATTGCTACCTGGGATAATCGCCAGGCTACTGCTGCCGCTTGGAATATTCTTTCGGCGGGAGGGCGCGCGTTGGATGCCGTGGAAGCAGGGGCGCGTGTGGCTGAGGCCGACCCCAACGACACCAGTGTGGGCTATGGCGGCCTGCCCGACCGCGACGGCAACGTTACGCTGGATGCCTGTATCATGGATGAGCTTGGCAACGCAGGCTCCGTTACTTTCTTACAGCACATTAAGCACCCTGTCAGTGTGGCGCGTCGCGTCATGGAGAAAACGCCGCACGTTATCTTATCGGGCGAGGGCGCACTCGAATTTGCCTTACAAGAGGGCTTTTCCAAAGAAAATCTCCTCACAGAGGACGCTCGCCGTGCTTGGGAAGCGTGGAAAGTGACATCCCAATACCAGCCCATCATCAACAGCGAGCGGCACGACACCATCGGCATCGTAGCCGTAGATGATCAGGGGCGGCTCGCGGGGGCCTGTTCTACCAGCGGTTTAGCCTTCAAGATGCGCGGCCGCGTGGGCGATAGCCCCATCATTGGTGCCGGTCTGTTTGTGGACGGCGAAGTGGGAGCGGCTACCGCCACGGGACTGGGCGAATTAGTTCTTAAAACATTGGGTTCCTTTCTAATCGTGGAAGAAATACGCCGTGGAAAACACCCTCAAAAAGCCGTGGAAACAGCCATCCGGCGCATTGCCCGAAAATACCCTAAAGAAGCACGCCAAAACCAGGTAGGTTTTGTGGCTCTCGACCGCCGTGGGCAACACGGCGCGTTCAGCCTGCAGCCCGGGTTCAACTACGCGCTCTTTCAGGCTGGCCAAAATCGCGCCTACGAGGCAGGAAGCCTCTTTGCGCATTAGCCAACGCTCCACACCCTGTTGATTACGTCGCTTGGTTAGTTATCGCGTGGATTACTGTTTTTCTCGACTTGCTGGATAGCCACCATGGGTAACATGTTAGCATACGTCACAGCCATAACGCCGGGAAGATAGCGGTCCATCATGTGGAAGCAAGTGTAGAGGCTTTTGAGGAAAGTCGTCTGGGAAGCCGGAAACGTATCGTCATAGAAGTAGGTTGCCTTGTAGCGCAGTTCGCCATCGTTGAAATCCATTTCAAAGTTGCCTATGATGAGCCCGTAGTTCGCCCGTGTGATAAATTCGGCAACACGCATGCGCTGATTTTCAGGAATGAGCGCAGGAAATACGGTGAAAATGAGCACTTGACCTGGTTCCGATCGAACATCAATATACACATCAAAACGACCATTAGGCATGCCCATACCCAGGCGGATAACCATACGGCTTGTAGTGTCTTCCAGCACCTGGTATTTTAGTTCTTGAGACTGCAGTGCCTGCTCAATGGTATTTTTCATAAAAGAAGTTTCTGTTGTTTAATCGAAAGAGTTCGTTTCTAATGAGCAACTGCATTTGGTTGCCCTGAAAGCCGCGCTGTAAGTGAGCGCTGATTTTTTCCAGAATACCTCGGACGATGTCAGGCTCAAACCCGAACGCTTCGGCAAATCGGATACAGGTGCGGGTTTCTTCTTCGCTTATGCGACCATCGCTTACCGCAAGAGTGATGAGGTCATCGAGCAGGATAAATCGCAGTATCGTATCGGAAGGCAGCGGTGGGGGCGTCGAGATGTTAGAGACTAATTCGCGCTCAACGACATCAGAGGCAAGACCTAAACGCTCGCCTACGCTGCGCACGAAGTCCTTTTCGACCTCTTGAAACTCATTGTCTACCTGTCCGAGGTAGACTAAGTTTCGCAGGTAATTGACTTGGGCATCCATAAATTGGGTTGGTAAGATGTGAAAAAGATGAAAGGCAATATTCGAATAAAAAATAAAGGCAATAAAGCCAAATTAAGGAAAATTGTTACGCTTTAGATTGTTTTTTGTTGAAAAATGGGCTTTATTAAAAGGCGATAGCAGTGTTTTTTTCGTAAAGTTAAAGTAAAAAATAGAGTGCAGATTTTTTATTACCCAGCCTTTGGCGAGTTAGCGTTCTATGGCGCTGTATACGAAAGCATTTGTGACTCCCCTTTGAAGACCGAGCAAGGTACCTGACGAATGGCTGCTTAGAGATCCTCGCTGCTAGTCCATCTGACGCCATGGTGTCCTCCTTGAGTGGGCGCAGCTTCCCACTTGCAGGTGTCCGGGGTCTCACAACAGAGAATGACAACCTTACCACAGCCCAGTTGCGAGGAGGCGCGAAAAAAGCCTTAGCGAAGAAGGGTAGAGTCTTTTGGGCAAAAAAAAGCCTCGCCCTTGAGGCGAGGCTTGAACTGAGTGGCGGAGACAGGACTTGAACCTGCGACCTTCGGGTTATGAGCCCGACGAGCTACCAACTGCTCCACTCCGCGATTTAGGGCCACAAAGATACAATGTTAAACAAAAGCCGGTCAAGTTTTTTCTCACAATTATTTCATCCAAAACCACTCACCTTTGCCACCATGGAACCGCGCTTCTGGCTTTCATATCATCTTTATCCTCAGGAAACCCTGGATGTCTTTCTTCTCCGCGGCCTTCGCCCTTTTCTGGAACAGCACGTGTGGCCCAAGCAAGGAGCGCGGGCGTTCTTCATCCGTTACTGTGACGAGCAAGGTGAGCACATACGATTGCGCCTAAACGCGCTATCGGAGGAATGGATGCAGGCTATGCCTAAGATGGTGCACGAGTGGTTTACCCAGCGCAGCGCCATTCGAGAGGTAGCCTATCAGGCAAGTTCGGAGCTCTTCCGTACGCCAGACGGGTTGTATTGGGTCGAAGAGCACTTTCACCTTTCTTCGCGAGTGGTATTGGAGCGCATGTATGCCACTTACACGTATGGCGATGCCCTTTTTGATGCGCTGCGCTTACATGTCATTGCTGTCTATGCTGCGGGTTGGAGTCGAGAGCAGAGCGCCAACTACTTCGGCCGTCTGTGCGACCGCTGGGCGCCTTTGTTCATTGTCCCTACCGAGACCAATAACGGTACTCCTGAGCAGTGGATGGAGGATTTAAAGGTGGCCTTTGAAGATGCTTTTCGCCCTCAGCAGGAAGAGATACGCTTTGCCGTAGTGGAACTTTGGGAGTCCTTGCATAGAAGCCGGTTTGCTGCTCAGCAGCCCGAGTGGTTGCGCTGGCTGCGCGGCAACGAGCTTATCTTCAAGCAATTAGGCGAAAGCCTGGAGCCAGCTTTACCTAGCCTTATCCACTTGACTAATAACCGCTTGGGTGTTACCAACGCCGATGAGGTGTATTTGGCGTATATCCTCTCCAGGGCTCTGTGAAGAAACATTAGGCCTCAGTCGAAGCGGCGCTTAAAGAACCAACTATCGTCATTGAACGTGAAGCCCAAGGTGAAGCGCGCATAAGTTTCGCGGATGCTCGTCTCGCGCCCCAAGCGACCAATTTCTGCAGCCATTTGGATAAAAGAGACTTGTTGGCGAGGCAAGATAAGCGGGAAACCCATGCCTACAGACAGGCCGATATCGTCGAGTTGGCCAGCTCCTACCAGGCGCGGGTCTTGGCGATAGTAGGCGCCTGCGCGATAGCGCACACGTTTGAGGTAGCGATTGTAGGAAATGTGGTCAGGTGTGTACTCTATGCCTGCGGCTACCTCAAGGGTATTTCGGAAGTCGGCGTCGTTAGGGCGCACAGGGTTCTCAAACACTGACCATCCCTCGTAAGCGAACTCTACACCTAAACGCAAGTAGTTGGCCTTCACGTATTGCACACCTGCGCGCACAGAGGCAGGCAGGGTGAGGGCATAGCTTTGGCCGCTCTGCAGCAGCAAGGTGTCGGCACTGCTGTACTGACCATTAGGCTGGCGTCCACGGTGGCGCACAAAGAGGCGGTCGGCAGTACTGTTGATTTGTTGTCGTTTACTGGCGGTAATGCCAAATGTTATCCACTGCTTGGGTAAGGAGGCATCGGTTTCGTAGTGCTTGAGCACCCAATCCTGTTGTATGCCAAGCCTCCACGCAAAGCCGCTAATGTTTTGGCCCTCGCGCCGTGTGCTGATAAAAGTGGGGAATGAGTCGCTAAAGACGGTAGAGCTTTCATAGGCCATTTGTCCAAACAGCCAGCCTAAATCTACACCTACGGCAGTTCGTTTGTAGCGCAGGGAGTGTCCCCAAGAGAACCGATAGGTGCCGCCGTCGCCTTTGTACTCATTAAAAAACTTGCCTACATCGGGTAGGGAATCGGACACCAAGATGTTGTAGCCCACTGCGGTGTTAGGCATAACCATTAGCCCTGTGCCGTAGTGCCACGGAGAGCGCTGCCTATCGAGGATGTCGTTGATGGCATTACGCAGCGGAAAGCCCAGTGCTAAGTAGGCCATGTTGCCCGTCCAGCTTTGCTGGCTGGCTGAGCGCGACTGATAGTTGCCATATCTAGCGTAGGCGCCACCCTCAAACGTGGCCGTGCGCAGGAAGGCGTACGAAGCTGGATTGAATGGGTTGAGGTGATATGGATCGTGAAACGCTGCCGTCTGGCCGCCATAACCGGTTTGGGCAATGAAGGACGGCCTCACAGGGTCCCCTAAGCCATAGCGCGAATACGGCGAGTTGAATTTGGGCTGTGCCCACGAGGTCGAGAGATGGCCCGCAAAGAGGGCAAAGGTTATGAATGAGGAGCACTTCATACGTGTAGAGGTATTGGGCGCATTTTCAGGGTCAGGAACGTGGGTTGGTGTTGAACAAAAGCAAGTGATTTAGCCCATGTAAGGTCAAGTTAGGCTCCACCAACGGAGCAAATGGCAACAACGGAGTAAAAAAGGTTGCATCGCCTCCGGTGAGCACAACGGTCAAATGAGGGAAGAGATGCCTAAATGTCTCTGCAAAGCCGGCTACCTCGAGGGCAGCACCGCGCAAAGCACCGTTTTGTAGGGCTGTAGTGGTGCTGCGCCCGATAGGGTCTTCGGGTATGGCCACAGGTACTAATGGAAGCTGGGCGGTAAAAGCATTCAGCGCCCTTAAGCGCATAGAAGCCCCTGGAGAGATATTGCCGCCCAAATACGCGCCCTCTGCCGTCAGCAAGTCGTATTTGATGCAGGTGCCGGCATCAATCACCAGGCAATTTTTACCTGGCCATAGGGCGTGCGCTCCTGCCACGGCGGCGAGACGGTCGCGTCCCAGCGTGTGCGGTGTCTGATAGGTGTTGGAAAACGGCAGCAGCGTGTGGTGGGTTATCTCGAGTACTTGCGGCACTTCTCGTGCTAACTGCGCCAAAATGGTTTCCTCAACGGGCACTACGGCGGCCCATACCACTTGCTCCGCTGAGGCCTCACGCGCGTATGCTAACACTTCGGCCCACTCCTTGATGGGCCAGTGCGTGACCTCAGTGAGATTTGTCCCGCGAAACAGGCCTGCTTTAATGCGCGTGTTGCCGATATCAAGCGCTAGAGTTGCCCCCATAGGTGTTGGTGTAAAAAACGGCGCAAAGGTATGCTGAAAAAAAAGAGCTAGCCCCGAAAGCGAGGCCAGCAGCAGTCTTTTTAGCCCGTAGCACTGGTCTAACCTAAATAGCCACGTAAAGCGTTGCGGTTGTAAGATTTACGCAGGCGTCGAATAGCGCGCTCCTTAATTTGACGCACGCGCTCTCGCGACAAGCCAAACGCCTCAGCAATTTCATCCAAAGACAGTGGTTTTTTGCCATTGAGGCCGAAGAAAGCGGATATAACTTCCATCTCGCGAGGCGCCAGCGCCGCCAGTCCTAAGTTAATCTCTTCGCGCAGCGACTCATCCATGAGGTATACCTCTGGATCAAGCTCATTCTCACCGACAAACACATCCAGGAGTGTAGCCTCGCCATCTTCTGTTGCTGAAAGAGGCGCATCGAACGACACGTGGCGATTATTGGAGGCGAGTATTGTTTGCACCTCTTTGACAGACATATCCAGCAAGTCCGCCAGTTCTTCTTCCGAAGGCTCTCGCTCAAACTCCTGCACGAACGAAGAGTAGGCTTCGTTCACCCGATTGTAGGACCCCACCCGACTCATCGGCATGCGTACAATACGGCTATTCTCTACAATTGCCTGGAGAATACTCTGCCGGATCCACCAAACGGCATAAGAAATGAACTTGAAGCCGCGGGTTTCGTCGAAGCGGTGGGCCGCTTTGATGAGGCCGATGTTGCCTTCGTTGATAAGGTCAGACAAGCTAAGCCCTTGGTTTTGATATTGCTTAGCCACTGAAACGACAAAACGTAGGTTGGCCTGAGTAAGTTCGTGCAGCGCCTCTTTGTCGCCTTCGCGGATGCGACGAGCCAGCTCCACCTCGCGCTCGGGCGTCAGCATGGGTATCTTGCTGATTTCCAGCAGGTAGCGCTCTAGCGCAAGGCTTTCACGCGAGGTAATTTTGTTGGCTATTTTTAATTGACGCATATATTAAGGGCACTGTGTTGAGAAACGCAGTAATTTGAGTAAGACGGGCAGACGATGTAAAGTTGCAGCAAGTTGCGCTTTCGCTCATCGCAAAAAACTTGCTAATTTTTAAGCGGTGCTCAAAGGGTTCTTGCGGTAGCTCTTGTCGAAGGAAAGCGCTTTTTATCCATATCCAGCAATGGCCTTATCTTTATCCAAAGATGTTAAAGACGCGTCCTTTCCTCAAAATAGAGCCTTGGCGTCGCATTTTTATGCGCTGGAGCGGAGTAGCGCGCCGTTATCCTAAGACGCTCTTCGCTCTCGTTTTGCTGGTTGTGGTGTGGCTTTTTTGCTTGCCACATCCGCTTTTTGATGTGCCGCTGTCGGTGGTAGTGGAAGATGAGGAGGGGCACCTGCTGGGCGCGCGCATTGCTGCAGATGGGCAGTGGCGTTTTCCACCCGCCGCCGTACCGGAGAAGTACGCCACTTGCGTAGTGACCTACGAGGACAAGCGTTTCTGGTGGCATCCTGGTGTGGACCCCATCAGCTTAGTGCGCGCCCTATGGACTAACCTCCAAAGAGGACGTAAAGTAAGCGGCGGCAGTACTCTGACGATGCAGGTCATCCGCATGGTGCGGGGCAATCCGCCACGTACTCTCTGGGAAAAGGCGGTAGAGATGTTCATGGCCACGCGTTTAGAGCTGACGTATTCCAAAAGCGAAATTCTGAGCCTTTACGCTGCCCATGCGCCATTTGGAGGCAATGTGGTTGGCCTGGAGGCCGCCTGTTGGCGCTATTTCGGCAAGGATTTGGAGGCACTTTCGTGGGCCGAAGCAGCCATGCTAGCTGTTTTGCCCAACAGTCCAGCGCTTATTCACCCCGGAAAAAATCGAGAGCGGCTCTTGCAAAAACGCAATCGCCTGCTCGAGCGTTTGCGCCAGGAGGGAAAGCTGTCCGACGCAGCTTGCGCGCTGGCCCAAGAAGAGCCGTTGCCTGAAGCGCCTCTGCCGCTGCCCAGCCTGGCACCTCATTTGCTCGATCGCTTGGCCAAGCATCAACCCAGACACAAAGGCGGGCGTTTTCGCACAGCCATACGCCGCCACTGGCAACAGCAAGCCTCCGAAGTGGCCACCCGCTGGCAAGCGCTCTATCGAGGCAATGCCATACACAACATGGCTATCGTCATCATAGAGGTGCCCTCCGGTCAAGTACGCGCCTACGTGGGCAATGTGCCAGGTGCTGGCGTTGAGCACAGTGAACAAGTGGACGTAGCCGCCGCGCCGCGCAGTACGGGCAGTATCCTCAAGCCTTTCCTCTATGCTATGGCTCTGGAAGATGGCATCCTTCTGCCTCATAGTTTGCTGGAAGACGTACCGCTTCAATTAAACCGCTACCGACCGGTGAACTTTCAGGCCGACTACGACGGGGCCATTCAAGCGCATCGCGCCTTGGCGCGTTCGCTCAATGTGCCCTTTGTGCGGTTACTGCAGGAGTACGGAGTAGAGAAGTTTCATTTTGACCTACAACGGCTGGGTTTTTCTTCCTTTAAAAAACCGCCCAGCCACTACGGGCTATCGCTGATTTTGGGAGGTGGAGAGGCCAACCTGTTGGAAGTGACCAACGCCTACGCAGGTCTTGCTCGGCGTTTGAGTGCTTGGTACGAGCGCAACGCTCGCTACGATGCGCATGACTTTCGCCCTGCCGAATTTATGGCCGCTGCACTGCCTCCTCCGCCTCAGTGGAAGCGCTACCCTGATGGCCCGGGCGCGGCGGCTATTTGGTTTACCTGCGAGGCCATGCAGCGTGTAGAACGCCCTGTAGGTGCTGGAGAGTGGGAGGTTTTTCAGAACAGCCGTCGTGTTGCCTGGAAAACGGGTACCAGCATAGGCTTTCGCGACGCTTGGGCTGTAGGTATTACGCCGCAATACGCCGTGGGTGTGTGGGTAGGCAATGCAGACGGAGAAGGGCGCCCAGGTCTCATTGGTATCGAGGTGGCAGCCCCAGTGCTGTTTGACGTGTTCAACTTTTTGCCTAACGATGGTCGTTGGTTTGAACCTCCTTACGACGATATGGTACGTGTGCCGGTATGCCGGCAAAGCGGCTTCCGCTCAGGTATGTACTGCGAGGCTGACAGTGTCTGGGTGCCGCGCCAAGGGCTGAATGCTTCCTCTTGCCCGTATCATCAATTACTGCACCTTTCCGCTGACGGGAAGTGGCAAGTAACCAGTGCTTGCGCTGCACCAACGGAAATGCAGCACCAACCCTGGTTTGTGCTCCCCCCTCTGTTGGAGCACTATTACATCCGCCGACATCCCAGCTATCGCCCACCACCGCCATTGCATCCCGATTGCCGACGGGCTGCTAACACAGAAGAGCTTCGCCCAATGCAGCTCATTTACCCGCGCGATCTGCGGCGCATCTATGTGCCCATTGACCTGGACGGCCAGCCCAGCCGTGTCGTTTTTCAACTGGCCCATCGCCAGCCTGCCACCGAGGTTTTCTGGCACATAGACGGAGAATACTTCGGCAGCACCCGCCACTTTCACCAGATAGCCCTGCTCCCCCCCGTTGGTACCCACGTGCTAACGGTAGTGGATGAGCAGGGCCATCGCATTGAACAGTCGTTCGAAGTTATCGGCAAAAAACGGCGCTAAAACCGCACTAGTCGATGTACAGTGCGCTCATAGGGCGTTTCCAGTGATAAGTACAGTACGCCTCGCGCATCACCCAACATGCTGGCTTCCAGAGAAATGGAATGTGTGCCGGCGGATAGCCATGTCGTTTTCTCCCATATCAACCGGCCGGTGATGTCCTGGAGGCGCAGCATAGTCAGAGCGTCCTTGGGCAAATAGGCATGCACCCACGTCCGGGCATCGAAGGGGTTGGGCTGGCTAGACAGCATTACAGTGTTGCTGTGTACAGGCAGATGATTAGCACTTACGGTGGCAGGAGAGAACCGAAGTTTTGGGTAAAGGATGGTTTTAAAGTCAAAAGCATATGCTTCCAAAGGAGTTATCGCACCCGAAAGAGCTAAGTTATCGCTCAATAGCCCCGGGCTGAGCGCTCGCGCTCGAAGGCGAAGTATGGGAATGCCACCTTGGTCCCAGCTAAACGTCAAGCGCCGGCCATCGGCCAGCACCGCATAGTGTCCGGATAAAAAGCTAGACCCCGGTAAGATCTCCAACAGCTCCATATTCAATAGTTCTAAGGTGCCTTGTAAACCAGCCACTGCTGACTCGCCGCTCAGCGTGATGACTACTTCCTCTCCCGGGCTCAACAGGCGGTTCTCCACCTCCCAATACCAAACATGGCGGTCCTCGGCAAGGTCGTTTTTCAAGTTGAGCTTCACGCTGTTATTAACATCACCTACTTTGATACCAATGAAGTCAAGGGAAGGCATATCGGAGAGAATGATGGTATCTATAGGTGAATTAAAGGGCTGCGATGGGTTCGGGAATTGGTACTGAGCCGATATGCTGCGCCAAGAGGGTGAGGCGGGCAATTCGGTATAGAGGCCTAAGATTAGCTTGCGCAGTTCTACAATGTCGAATGTAGTCACAGAACGAGAACTGTTAGCGTCGCCAGCCACGATGCGGTAAGGTGAGGGAAGCACCTCTATACCTAAAATGTGTCTGTTGATGAGCAGCAAATCCAGTGTGGAGACACCGTTAAGGTAGTCGTCGTTGAAAAAAATAGGTCGGGCCCCATAGATGGAGCCGGCAGGAACTTCGAAAGTATATTTTCCATCTTGGTCGGTGATGGGGTAATAAGTGAAGGGCCCTTGCAGAGGTGAGACTCCTACGACCTCCATGGGAATGTTAGGAATGCCCTTGCCTTGTTCAGTGCGGAGGCTTCCCATTAACGAGACCGTTGGCGGATTGCAAGAAGTTGGCAGGGTGCCGACGTGGATTTCCCGCTCGCAGGATACTACATTGCCGCATCCATCGTCCACTATCCATCGGATGCGGTGGGTGCCGCGTGGCAGTTTGGGCGGAACGTAGGCTGTGTGGCCAGGTACGCGCCAGACGACCTCTATGTAGAGCGTGTCACCGCTCTTGGAGAACTCCGTATCGAAGCGGTACTTCTGCAGGTCGGGTATGTTCCGCCTATCAAAGGTTAGGGCTGTGCCACCGCTGTAGTTGGGGTTGTTGATGTTGTTGTACATGATCACTCCTGTTGGCAGCCCCAATGCGATCTGGTCGCTGAGGACTGTCTCTGGAGAATTATCGCCGTCTACATCCATAAAAAGGAGATAGCTTACCTCGACATCGGAGCCACTGCAGGCATCCCAAGTTTTGAGGGA
>JBEQAD010000066.1:0-10617 GCA_041640515.1 Saprospiraceae bacterium
GGAGCAGGGCCGGCTGGGGGACGAGGGCGAGGCGCGGGAGGCGGCGCGCCGGGTGCTGCGCGGGCTCGCCGCCTGCGCCGACCCGGCCTCCTTCAATCGGCTGCTGCCCCTGCTGCCGGCCGACTTGGCTGCGGAGCTCGCCGGGGTGCGGCCCGGGGGCGACGAGCTGGTGGACCGGCAGGTGTTCGTGGGCTGGCTGGTGCTGCTGTTTTCAGCCGTGCTCATTACTGGAGCCACCTCGCTGCCGGTGTGGAATAAGCTGGTGCAATTGTTCGATCCGGACTATGTGGGTGCAGCGCTGAAAGACCCTGTGGCGCACCACAACCGCTACCAGCTGTGGATTGGCGTATTCGTAGGGCTGCTGACGGGTGTGGCTCAATGGCTGCGCTATCAAGAGCGCAACGCGGCTTTGTGGCGTCGCACATGGTTAAAGCATATGGCTATCGCTGGCTTAGGTGCGGCGGTCTTAACGGCGCTTAATGCGCTGTGGCTCAATCTTTTTGCATGGCAGTATTTTGCCCTTTTGTTTGCCGCCATGTTCGCCATTGTGGCCAACACCGACTACCTTATCTCCTTTTTGCGCAGAAACCTCAAACAGGCTGGCTCCACTTTTTCGCACATTGGCTTTGGCGTCCTGCTGTTGGGCATTTTAAGCACAGGGCTCAATAAGCAGTGGATTTCAGCCAATGCCTTTGCTATGGAAGGCCTAATTGAGGGCATGGGCGCGGAGGAATTGAACAAAAACGTGTTGCTGCTTAAGGATGCGCCTATGCCCATCCGCGGCTATGAGGCTACTTATTTGGGCGATACCATCGAGCGCCAAACCCGCACGTTTGCCGTGCGTTTTCGCAAAAGGGACGACCAAGGTCAACCGACTGAGGAGGCGTTCACGCTGTATCCCAATGTGATGTACGACCGCCAGTTCAAGCGGGTCGTCGCTTCCAACCCTTCCACTAAACATTATTTGACGCACGACATCTTCACGCACGTTTCCTCGTTGCCCAAAGCCGAACTCGACCCTGAATTTGCACAGCAGCAGCAGGATAGCATCCGCTTCGAGCCCTACGAAGCCGCTATTGGCGACACCATCTTTACTCAAAAGCACTACCTAGTGTTGGAGAACTACACTAAGTCGCCTAAGCACCCCGATTATCGCCCTGAAAAAGGAGATATTGCCTTTGGCGTGCAGCTGCGCGCCTACGCGCTGGACGACACCACGGGCTACCTCGCAGCGCCTATGCTCTACTTACGCCCCAAACAAGGAGCTTTTACTTTGCCTGCCCAAATCGGACCGCTACAAATGCGCGTGCGTCTGACGGAGGCTTCGCTAGCTCGCCTCGTTGATGCCGACGGAGGGCTGCAGTATCGCCCGTTCCGCTTGAAAGAAGGAGAAAGCGCAGAATGGGAAAACTATCGCATTGAGTTGGTGCGCCTCAATCGCACAATTGAACATCCGCACTATGCCGCAGAACCGGACGATATTGCCGTGGCAGCCGAATTGCGCATCACCGAACCCGGCGGTAATACCGCTGAAGCGCGCCCCGTCTTTCTTGTCCGCGACAGTCGCTTGCTTAACCTCAAGGACGAGGTGCCTCACTGGGGGCTCCACTTCCGCTTTGACAGCATCGACCCCGAAACGGCTACGATGACCATTAGTGCAGCCAAAGCGCCTGAGCAAATGCGCCGTATTCCGTTTGAGGTGGCTGAGAATGCGCCGCGCTCCGACTACATCGTGTTAGAGGCTATTGTCTTCCCGGGTATCAACTTAGTGTGGCTGGGTTCGCTGCTCATGCTCCTGGGTTTGAGCCTGAGCGCCTGGAGCCGTTGGGCGGGGCAGGCTGAAAAATAACTCTTTTGTCAACGCTGTACAAAGCCGTTTAGCTACGGAACAACAAGAGCCGCTTACCTTCGCTGCGTCAAGGCCGCTGACCAACAAAAAGACACCTAAATTTATGCGCCTCTTTCTTGCTCTGCTCCTCCTTTTGCTCGTGGTATTTCCTCTTTGGTCCCAATCGAGCGAGCACGGCGATTGTGGATACAGGGGGAAGTCCTCTTGGCTTGAATGGTACCAGCGGAACAGCGGTCTGTTTGAAATGTCGGAGAACGGCGACACTGCCTGGCTCTATGTGCCGGTGACGCTACACCTTGTGGGCACGAGCAGCGGTTCTGGGCATTTTCCTTTAGACCAGGCGCTAACAGCGATGTGCCGACTGAATCAGCAGTTTGCACCAGCTTACCTGCGTTTTTACCTGATGCCAAGCGACCCGGTGCGCTACTACAACAACAGCAATTGGTACACTCATGACTTCTCCGGCGGCTCACAGATGCTCAACAGCGTAGTTCCGCAAGTGCGCAATCGTCTGAACGTCTTTGTTGTAGGAGACCCGGCCGGTAATTGTGGCTATGCTTGGATGGATGCCGTTGTGATGCGCAACAGCTGCTCTGGACCTGATAACACGACGTGGGCACATGAGGTGGGGCATCATTTCTCGCTGCCGCATACTTTCTTTGGCTGGGAGGGCTTTACGTGGAATTACGCCAATCCCGCACCGAGCACAATCGGAGGTATACCGGTAGAGCGGACGGATGGCTCTAACTGCTATGTGGCTGGGGATGGCTTCTGCGATACGCCGCCGGATTACCTTGCCTATCGCTGGGCCTGCGACACGGCGCAGCGGAGTACGGTGCCGCAGATAGACCCCGATGGAGTTTCCTTCCGCTCCGACGGCTCGCTCATCATGAGCTATGCCCACGACCGGTGCGCCAGTCGCTTCAGCCCAGAACAAATTGCAGCCATGCGGGCTAACCTGCGCACGGAGCACAAGTCCTACCTGCAACTGACCGCGCCGCTGCCCGAACTGCCCGACAACGCTCAAGTAGAACTGGTCAGCCCGCTCGACTCTACGCAACTGGTGCAATACAACCACATCGAGTTAAAGTGGAACAAATTGCCAGGAGCGCGCTACTACGTAGTGGAAATCAGCCGCACACCGACGTTTTCACAGCGGTTTTTCAGCGAGACGCTCATAGACGCCGACCATATCGTTGTCACTAAGCCCATGCCTAACAATTGGACGCTCTTCTGGCGGGTGCGGGCCTACAGTGACTGGGACTTCTGTCAGCCCTACGATCAGGCTTTTATTGGCTCTTTCCGCACGCAGAACCTTTCGGCCACCAACGAGCTGGAGCGTCGCGTGGCTATCTCGCTTAAACCCAACCCTACCTCACTGGGGCAGCCTGCGCAGTTTATTGTTCAGTTGGAAAGTGTTCTGGACATAACCCTGACCATTCACGACGCCGCTGGGCGTTTGTGCTGGCAGCAAGACGTGCGCCTCTATCCAGGAGAGAACACTCTTTCGCTACCCATAGATCGCTTAGCCACTGGTGTCTATTTCATAGCTATGCGCAACGAGCTCGGCACTACCATTCGCCGACTGGTGGTGGGGGAATAAGGCGGCGTGCTTATGGGAGTCATCCAGCGGCAGGGCATTAAGTATACTCTCCTCAACTTTATCGGCCTGGCTATTGGCACGGCGAGCACCTTACTGGTGTATTCGCGCGGTGAGGTGGTGGAGACGTACGGCCTGACGCAGTATTTGTTGAGCATCTGTGTGCTGAGTTTTCCCATCCTTTCGCTTTCGGCACATACGGTGGGCGTGCGTTTTTTCCCGCATTTCCAAGAGTTACCTCACGGTCGCGCGAGGCTTTTTACTCTCATGTTCCTATTGCCTTTGGGCGGTTGGCTGGCGTGGGTGCTAATGATTGCGTTGAGCTGGCTATGGTTGCCGCTTCCGGTTTTTACCTCGAAGCCATACCTCTGGTTTGCTTTTCCGTTGACGTTGCTCTATGGGCTATCGCTGGTATTGACCTCTTACGCTTCCAATCACCAGCGCATCGTGGTGCCTTCGCTGCTTTTTGAAGTGTCACTCAAGATTTTGTTGCCGTTGCTGATGATTGCCCTGTGGCAGGGTTGGATTGGCCAAATCGCTGTTTTTGTGCTACTGACAGCCCATTTTTTCGCAGTGGTCATCGCACTTTGGCTGTACCTGAGCCGTTTAGGTGAGCGTCTTGCTTGGCCCCGACTTAGCCAACTGCCGGCGTCACTGCGCCGCTCGATGTGGAGCTACGGCGCATTCGGGGTTTTTTCAGGATTGGCCCTGCTAATAGCTACTAAAGCGGATACCTTCCTGGTGGGTACCCTCACCGACATGCGGCGCACGGGTATATATGCCATTGCCCTGAACATTGCCGTAGCCATGGATATCCCACTTAAGGGTTTGCTTACGGTCAGCATCCCCATTATGAGTCAGCACCTCGCCCAGGAAAACCGCCCCGCTCTACGCGCGCTGTATTCGTCGGTGTCCGTGCACTTGCTGGCCGCAGGGCTCTTTCTTTTCGGCGGTATTATTGTGGCTGCAGACGACCTCTATCGCCTCATGCCCAACAGCACCGAAGTGTCGCAAGGCCAGCCCGTGCTTTTTCTGCTGTGCATGGCTAAATTGGTTGAAACGGCTATGAGCCTCAACGGCCCGCTGGTGTATTATTCGCAGCACTATCGCTACGCGCTGGTCTCCTTGTCTGTGTTAGCAGTGGCCAATGTGGGCTTCAGTGCTTGGCTTATCCCGCAGTTAGGTCTCTCAGGGGCGGCTTTGGCGGCATTGCTGACGGCGGTAGCCTATCAGGCCACTACTGCAGCTTTAGTGTGGTTTAAATTTGGCTTTCAGCCCTTTAGTTATCGGACGCTGCTGCTGGTGCTTTTCGCCGGTGCTGCTGTAGGGGTAGCCCGGTGGATGCCCGATTTGAGCCATCCGCTTTGGAACATCGCTGCGCACGGGAGCGTTTTTGCTGTAGCTTACGGAGCACTCGTGCTCTGGTCGGGCGTTTCACCAGAAGTCCGCCAGATGGCCTGGGCCGTCTGGTATCGTTTGAAAGGCGAAAAAAAGGCGTAGAACACGCTTGTAAGCGCGCTTTTGGTCGCGGCGGCGAGGGCGCGAACGGCGCATGGCTTAATTTTACTTCGTGCTAACCACACACGTTCAACTGCACTGTCATGTTACGCTTTACGCTCTTTGCTGCGCTCTCGCTATGGGTATTTTCTTGCCAGGAGCCCGCGCTTACATCACGCCTGGCTATGTGCTACACGGGCTTTTCGGACTTTACCGACGATCCGGCCTTTCGACAAGCCCACCCAGCACCTCAGCCCGTGGCCCTTCTGCATGGGGGCAACCCCGTTGCTTTCCCGCTCGACGATGGCACCACAGGGCGGGGCTTCCTCGCAACAGCCCACCGCCCGACCAACCAGTACCTTTTTCTCTTCCACGAGTGGTGGGGGCTCAACGATCACATTCGCAATGAGACCATCCGGTGGGCGCACGCACTAAATATTCATGTCCTGGCTATTGACTTATACGACGGTCAGGTAGCGGCTACGGCCGACGAGGCGCGTCAGCTGATGCAGTCCTGTTCGGCTGAACGCGCAGAACGCATCATTCGCGGTGCGGCGGCCTTCGCTGGCGAACAAGCCAACTTCCGCACACTAGGTTGGTGTTTTGGTGGCAGCTGGTCGCTTAAGGCTGCGCTTTTATTGGGCGAGCGCCTCAAAGGCTGCGTCGTCTATTACGGCATGCCCGAGCGGGATGTTGAGCAGCTCAAGGGCTTGCATTCCGATGTTCTCTTCGTGCATGCCAAGCGCGACCGCTGGATAACGGATGAGGTCGTGACCTCTTTTGCCGATAGCATGCGGGCTGCTGGAAAAACCCTTCATCTGCGCGAATACGACGCCGATCACGCCTTTGCTAACCCCAGCGGTCAGCGCTATCACGAGGCCGCAGCCCAGGATGCCTATGCGGCTACACTCCAATATCTTCTCAAAACCCTCTGACAAAGCGCTAAAGGACACGGCAGTTCGGCCAAGGGGCACTTAGGCCAGCAGGGGCTTGGCCCAAAAGCAGCGGCCCGAGGTCTGCTGCTCCGCCCAGCTTATCCAATTGCGCATCAGCTGGAGCCCGTGTTCGGTCAGAGCCGACTCAGGGTGGAATTGTACCCCCACTATCGGCAGCGTGCGGTGTGCCATTGCCATGAGAACGCCATCGTCAGCCCAGGCTATTGGCCTCAGCGGCGTGCCTTCTAAACCCACCACTGCCAGCGAATGGTAACGCATGACGCGGAACCGATCAGGCATGCCCTGAAAGAGAGGGTGGGCATCACACCGCACTTCAGAGGTTTTGCCGTGCAAAGGACGCGGCGCCCGCACCACCTGAGCGCCCCAAAAAGCACCAATGGCTTGATGACCCAGGCAAACTCCTAAAATAGGCAGGGCGCGGTGCCAGGCTGCCAGCAAGTCCAGCATAAGCCCAGCCTCTTCAGGGCGACCTGGCCCTGGCGAAAGAAGCACAGCGTCAAAATCGCCGGGAGAAAATGCCAGTAGGTCAGGAGCATCGTTGCGCACCACCGTGCACTCCGCACCCGCCTGGCGCACGTAGTCGTACAGGTTATAGGTGAAAGAGTCGTAGTTGTCCAGTAGTAAGATGGTCAAAGCCAGCAGTTTTTTGAAAAACGAAACAAAGGTGAGACGATGCAAGGAAAAATTTATCCACGTTTGGCATCCCTAAAACTCGCAATAAAATTTGCTGTTCATCCTGCTTTCATGGTTGCCGCAAAACAACTTCCCGTTGTGATTGTTTGTTTGTAAGTTGCAACAGCTGGGTAGATTATCTTAAAAAAGGTCTAATCTCGCTTATTTGTCGCTGCCGTTATTGAAAGGCTATTTCCTCAAAATTCTTTTGGGCTGCTTTCTTTGTCATCAGAACGAAATGTAGTTCATTTGCCGGCACCTGTAAAGGAGAGAGAAACATGGGCAAAACGATCAACATTCGACGCGGCTACGATATTCGATTAGTGGGAGAAGCAGAAAAAGTGCTTGAGGAAGCACCTTTTTCTGACCTTTTCGCCGTCAAGCCTTCCGATTTTCCAGCCATCACGCCCAAGCTTTTGGTAGCGCCCGGCGATGAGGTAGTGGCTGGTCAAGCGCTGTTTTACGACAAAGACCGCCCGAACCTGCGTTTCCCTTCGCCAGTGAGCGGAGAGGTTACCGAGATCGTCCGCGGAGAGAAACGCCGCATTTTGGAGGTGCGCATCTTGGCCGATCGCGAGGTGCGCTACCTGGAGTTTCCGAGGGCAGATCTGGCGCGGTTGGACCGTGCCTCGGTCATCCAGCAGTTGCTCGATAGCGGCTGTTGGCAGTACCTGCGCCAGCGTCCTTTTTCCATTATTGCCGATCCGGTGGATGTGCCGAAGGCGATTTTTGTCTCTGGCTTCGACTCGGCCCCTCTTGCACCCGACTGGGGGTTTGCGCTGGCTGCTGAACGGGAGAACCTGCAGGCTGGTTTGCACGTGCTGCGCATCCTGGCCAACGATAACCTGCACGTAGGGCTGCGCAGCGATGAGAGCAATGGGCTTCGCGAAGCCGATCTGGGCGGCAGCGTACCGGCGGAGAACATCCATCGCTTCTGTGGACCGCATCCTGCCGGCAATGTGGGCATTCATATCCATCACATTGACCCCATACAACCAGGAGAAAAAGTATGGACCATCAATGCACAGGACGTAGTTATCGTAGGGCGTCTTTTCCGCGAAGGTCATTTTCGGGCGGATCGCGTGCTGGCCCTCACAGGCGGCTGCGTGACGAAGCCGCGCTATGTGCGCGTGTGGACAGGGCAGCGCATGAGCGATGTCTTAGACGGTCAGCTTAATGCCGACCATGTCCGTATTATTCAGGGCAATGTGCTCACGGGAAAGACGTCTTCAGCAGCCGACTTTGTCTCCTTCTACACCAATCAAATAACGGTTATCCCGGAAGGTGACAAACCGGAATTCTTGGGCTGGCTTTTGCCGGGCTTCCACAAATTGAGCCTTTCGCGCACGTATTTCTCCTGGCTTTGGCCCAAGAGGCGTTATAATTTGGACACGAATACGCACGGTGAAGAACGCGCCTTTGTGATGAGTGGAGAGTACGAAAAGGTATTGCCCATGAATATACTGCCTACGTATTTGCTCAAGGCCATTCTGGCGCGCGATGTAGAGCGTATGGAGCAGTTGGGCATTTACGAGGTGGCTGAAGAAGACTTCGCCCTGTGCGAGTTTGTGTGCACGTCGAAGGTGCCTGTGCAGCGCATCCTGGCTGAAGGACTGGAGTACATGCGCAAAGAAGGCTAATACGCCTTGCCCTTTCTGGCCAGACGAAAATGCTCGCTGATACTTGAAAAACAAAAAGCTGCAGACCTCTATGAAGTTCTTGGAAGATTTCTTCAATAAAACCCGCCCCAATTTTCAAAAAGGCGGCAAGTTCGAGAAGCTTTACCCGGCTTTTGAGGCGTTTGAAACGTTCGTCTTTACCCCTCCGCACACGACGCACGACGGCGTGCATGTACGCGACTCCATTGACCTGAAGCGCACGATGTTCACCGTAATTGTGGCCATGATTCCAACCCTGCTTTTTGGGATGTGGAATGTGGGCTATCAGCACTATCAGGCTTATGGCTTGGAGATGAGCCACTGGGACTATTTCATGTTTGGCTTTTGGAAGGTGCTGCCCATCATCGTAGTGTCCTATGCCGCCGGGTTGGGCGTGGAGTTCGTCTTTAGCGTGTTGCGCGGGCACTCGGTAAGTGAGGGTTACCTCGTCAGCGGTTTGCTCATTCCTTTAACGATGCCAGTAACAGTGCCGCTATGGATGGTAGCGCTGGGCGCTATTTTCTGTACGCTCATCGGCAAAGAAATCTTCGGTGGCACAGGGATGAATTTCATGAACCCAGCGCTGTTGGCGCGCGCTTTTTTGTTCTTTGCCTTTCCGGCATACATGTCGGGAGAGATCTGGACAGACCTGTCTCCCGAAGGCGATCGAGCCCTAGTGGATGGTTATTCAGGGGCGACGAACCTGGTTGTTTTCGATGAATATTTTCGAAATTTACCTTCTCCTGCTGATATGTTTTGGGGCTTTGAACAAGGTTCTATTGGTGAAACGAGTGTGGCTGCCTGTTTGATTGGGGCGCTTATTTTAGTAGGCACAGGGGTAGGCAGTGGGCGCATCATGCTGGCGTGGGTGTTGGGGGCGGTGTTTCTGGGCTATCTGTTCAACGTCCTGGCACCGGCCAGCCTGCCTAATCACGCCATGCACACGCCGGGCTACTACCACCTGCTGATGGGCAGTTTTGCTTTCGGCACGGTGTATATGGCCACCGACCCGGTGAGCGCAGCCCACACGGAAAAAGGCAAATGGATTTACGGTTTCCTTATTGGCGCCTTTACGGTTATCCTGCGCGTGTTCAACCCGGCCTATCCTGAGGCAGTGATGTTGAGCATTCTGCTGATGAACGTCTTCGCGCCGGTCATTGACCATCTGGTCGTCGAACAACACATCAAGAGTAGACTTAAAAAAAGCAAACTAAGCCGTGCATAGCAACCGATATACCCTCATGTATGCCGCAGCCATCTCGGTGCTGACGGCCATTGTCCTGGCGCTGCTGTCGGAGAGCCTGAAGCCAGCTCAACAGGCGAACATCGCTTTAGACAAGCAGATAAACATCCTGCGTTCGGTGCGGTTGTCCAATCTAAAGCCGGAGCAGGTGCAGGATATTTTCCAAAACCGCGTGCGTGCCGTCGTGGTTAACAGCCACGGCGAAGAGTTGGCGGACAAAAGCCCCGACGCGCTGGTGCTGAAAGACGAAGTGAACAAACCCGCTGCTGAGCGCCAATTGCCGCTGTACATCTACACCAGCGAGGAGGGCCGCAAGTACTACATCATTCCTACCTACGGCGTCGGCTTGTGGGGACCCATCTGGGGCTATGTGGCCTTGGAAGACGATTTCAATACCATTTACGGCGCCACCTTTGACCACAAGGGCGAAACCCCAGGGCTGGGCGCTGAGATTGCCGAGGCGGAGTTCCAAGAGCAATTCCGCGGTAAGAAAATCATGTCGGAAGCAAACACCTTCGTGTCGGTGCGCGTGGTTAAACCTACGGAACAAGTGGACTTCGGCGACGAGCACCGCGTGGATGGCATCTCAGGCGGCACCATCACCTCGCGTGGCACCGACGCTATGCTGAAAAATTGCATCGAACCCTATCTGGCTTATTTCGAAAAACAAAAACAATCGCTCCACCCAGCCGGGCAATAACTCCTTGGCTATAAATACACCAGATTATGGCAGTAGAAACCGCTCCAGCACCCGTAGTCGAGAAGAAGAAAGAGCCGCTCTTCTCAAAAAAGAACATCCGCACCTTACGCGATCCCTTGGACGACAATAACCCCATCACCGTGCAAGTGTTGGGCATCTGTTCGGCCTTGGCCGTTACCGTGCAGGTAAAGCCGGCGCTGATCATGGCCCTGGGCGTCATCTTCGTAACCGCCTTTTCCAATCTCATCATCTCGCTGCTGCGCCATACCATCCCGACTCGTGTGCGCATCATTGTGCAGCTGATCGTCATAGCCACGTTGGTAACCATCGTAGACCAGGTGCTGCGCGCCTACATGTTCGACGTGAGCAAGAAACTGTCGGTCTTTGTAGGCCTCATCATTACGAACTGCATCGTGATGGGACGCCTGGAAGCCTTTGCTTT
>JBEQAD010000066.1:10627-12900 GCA_041640515.1 Saprospiraceae bacterium
GCATTATTCTCGTCGTGGTGGCCGTGTTCCGCGAGCTTTTTGGCTCAGGCACGCTGATGGGCTATCAGGTGGTGCCACAATGGGCCTACGATATGGGCTACGTGAACAACGGCCTGATGATGCTGCCGCCAGCAGCCCTCTTTATCATTGGGATTTACATCTGGATACAGCGCAGCGTGAATAAAAAATTGGTAAACGTCTCCTAAAAAACAGCGCCCTATGGAACATCTGCTCAATCTATTGATAAAAGCCATCTTCGTTGAGAACGTCGTCTTCGCGTTCTTTCTCGGCATGTGCTCTTTTTTGGCCGTTTCCAAAAAAATCAAGACGGCCTTTGGCTTAGGATTGGCGGTCATTTTCGTCATGCTCCTGACCACTCCGCTCAATTACCTCATCCTGACCTACCTGCTCAAGGACGGCGCTCTAGCCTGGGTTCACCCCTCGCTGGCAAACGTGGACTTGACCTTCTTGGCGTTTATCCTCTTCATCTCTACGATTGCTGGCGCCGTGCAAATTGTAGAAATGGCCGTGGAGAAGTTTACGCCCGCGCTTTACAACTCGCTGGGCATTTTCCTGCCCCTCATTACGGTGAACTGCTCCATTCTGGGCACATCGCTGTTCATGCAGGAGCGCGAGTACAACTTCGTTGAAACGGCGGTCTTCTCGTTGGGCTCGGGTATCGGCTTTTTCTTGGCCATTGTGCTGCTGGCAGCCATTCGCGAGCGCCTTCGTTATGCCAATATTCCAGCTCCCTTGCAGGGGCTGGGCATCGCCATGATCATCACAGGCCTGATGGGCATGGCCTTTCTGAGCTTCTCCGGCATTCAACTCTGAAAACAGCACGCGCTATGCTTTCTGTTATTTTGTCCAGTTTAGCGGTTTTTATCGTGGTCATTTTGTTTTTGACCTATTTCATCCTAACCGCCAAAGACCGCCTGTTGCCACAGGGGGAGGTCAGCATCATCATCAACGGCGACCGCGAGCATCCGCTGCGCGTCAAGCCCGGTGCTAGTTTGCTCTCCACGCTGGCCGCCAACAACATCTTCCTGGCATCGGCTTGCGGCGGTGGCGGCACGTGTGCCATGTGCACTTGCCGCGTCTATTCGGGCGGCGGCGACGTGTTGCCTACGGAGACGAACCACCTCAATCGAGCCCAAGTGCGCGAACACGTGCGTTTAGCCTGCCAGGTGAAGGTTAAAGAGGATATGGAAATCGGCGTGCCCGATGAAGTTTTTGGAGTGAAAAAATGGGAATGCGAAGTCGTCTCCAACGACAACGTCTCTACTTATATCAAAGAGTTCGTAGTCAAACTACCCGAAGGGGAGACGCTCAAATTCCGCTCGGGCGACTATATCCAAATCTATGTCCCGGAGACAACCATCAATTTTAAAACCGATTTGTACAACATCCCGGAGAAGTTCCGCGACGATTACGACAAGTTTAAAATCTGGGACCTGAAAACCGTGATCGAAGAGCCCATCTTTCGCGCCTACTCCATGGCGAATCACCCAGCAGAGGGCAACATCATCATGCTCAACGTTCGCATTGCCACCCCACCATGGGACCGCGCTAAAGGCGCCTTTGCCGACGTGCCACCAGGGCTTTGCTCGTCTTACATCTTCTCGCGCAAACCCGGCGACAAAGTAACCATCAGCGGCCCCTATGGCGAATTTCACATCAAGGATACCGACCGCGAGATGGTTTACATCGGCGGCGGTGCGGGCATGGCTCCGCTGCGCTCCCACATCTTCCACCTATTCCATACCCTGAAAACGGGGCGGAAGGTCTCCTATTGGTACGGCGCGCGCAGTTTGCGGGAGATTTTCTACGAAGAAGATTTTCGGGCTATCGAACGCGAGTTTCCCAACTTCCGCTTCGAAATTGCGCTCTCTGAACCTCTGCCCGAGGACAACTGGACGGGCTACAAGGGCTTTATTCACCAAGTCGTCTATGACCAGTATCTGAAAAACCACCCCGAACCGGAAGAAGTCGAGTACTACCTCTGTGGCCCGCCGCTCATGCTCGCTGCGGTGCAAAACATGCTAGATAACTTGGGCGTGCCTAAAGAAATGATCGCCTTCGACGACTTTGGGAGCTAAGGCAGTAAAAGGCCACTGAACAAAAGGCGGCGCAATGCTCTGCGAAGAGGTGCTGCGTCGCCTTTTTCTGTGCCCTCTGAGGTGGGAAATCATTGACCACAGAGTCCACAGAGGGACACGGAGGGAATCTCTCTGTGCTTCTCTGCGCCCTCTGAGGTGGGAAATCATTGACCA
>JBEQAD010000067.1:0-12813 GCA_041640515.1 Saprospiraceae bacterium
CTGGTGTTACCAGCGGCTGCTACGCCTTCGGAAGTGCGCCTCTTTGATGGGCAGGGCCACATTTTGTGGGCGACAACCACTGCGCAGACTACGCTGCCCATAGAGGCTAATCTTTTCCCCACCGCGGGAGCGTACTGGGTAGAGGTGCGTCAGGCTAATAGGCGCTGGATGCTTCGTGCCGTGAAGCAGTCGGGATAGGGTCGCCAGCATTAGCCGTACAACCATTCGACAGCTTTGGGAAACTCTATCCCCCAGCGGGCCTCGTTGTGTTGCCCCTGAGGGTCAATTTCCAAGCGAACATTGTCAGGTTTTAAGCTCTTAGCTCGCAAGGTGTGGGCCAGGCGCTTGGCATTAGCCACCATCTCGGCGCCTTCTTTTCCTCCAGCAAAAAGGTAAAGGCGTGTATCGGGCAGGGTAATGAAGTGCAGCGGTTCAGTGTAGATGCTGGGAGCAGCCCATAGAGAAGGAGAAAAAATCAGAAACTTGGAATACATATGAGGGAAAAGCAGCCCAGCATATAGGCTGATAAGTCCGCCCATACTGCTGCCGCCAATACCGGTGTGAAGGCGATCGGGTAAGGTGCGGAAGTTTTCATCAATATAGGGCTTGAGGGTTTCAGCCAAGAAACGGGCATAATCTCTCCCTAACCCTTCTCCCCACTTAGGAGTATCGTAGGGCATGAACTCTCGGATGCGTTCGCGGCCCCCGTGGTCAATGGCCACAACGATGAGGTCGCCTTTACCTCGTTGGGCTAAAGCAGCCAAGTGCTTGTCTACAGCCCAAGTGCCGAATGGGGCATGGTCTTCGAAAAGATTCTGCCCATCTTGAAGATAGAGCACAGGATAGCGCTTTTGGGAGGTGGCATAATCCCAGGGCAATAGCACCGAAATACGGCGTCGGCGCCGCAGCTGGGGCAAGTTGAAGCGCTTAGAAATCACCTGGATGTCAGGGTAGTACTTGGAGTCGTACCAATCAGCATGGCACTTCCATCGAGGGACAGTATCTACTACTCTGCCTTTAGGAACTTCTAAGCGGCGGTTCATGCGAGGCAGCCCATCGTCGCGGAGCTCTTCACTTTCCCAGCCGCCTTTGGTATATTTGTATTCAAAGGGCTCTCCGCCGAGGTCGGGTATGTCGTAGAAGGTATACCGATAGTGGCCCTCCTCTATGCGCGTCATGCGATAGCGTTCGTCTCGCACCACCCAGTGGTTAAAGTTGCCGGTGAGAAAGACGGGGCGGGCGTCATCGTTAGGGGTGATGAGCTCAAGCGTAAGCATGGCTTGCTGGCCGCGTTCAGGGTGGGCTGAAGAGGCCGACGAGGAAGCAAACATAGAGCAAAAAGGATTTTTCCGTGTATTTCAGCGACGTATGGCGCGATGCTTTGAATTAGCGAAAGTTAACCGCACCACCAGCGCACGTTAGCGGAGATTTTCGACAAAGAAGCGCTCAATTTTCTCGAATAAATGGACTCGATCCCGGCCAGTCACGTTGTGGCCGTGCTCTGGGTAAATAAAGAAGTCCAACGGTTTGTTGCGTCGAACGCACTCGCGCACGTAACGCAGCGAGTGCTGAAGCAGAACAATGTCATCGGAAGAACCGTGAAGGATGAGTAAGCGCCCGTTCAGGTTTTCAATATAATTGAAAAGGCTGCTGTGGTTATAGCCATCGGGGTTTTCCTGTGGTGTGTCCATGTAGCGCTCGGTGTACATAATTTCATACATACGCCAGTCTAACACAGGGCCACCGGCGACACCGCAGCGAAAAACCCCGGCAGCTTCGGGGCGTGTCATCAGAGAGGTGGCCATGAAACCGCCGTAGCTCCAACCGTAAACGCCCAGGCGCAGGGTATCCACATAAGACAGGCTTTTGAGATAGCGCACACCAGTAAGCTGATCTTCTATTTCAGCAGTGCCCAGGTGGCGGAAAATGGCGCTTTCGAACGCATATCCGCGATGTGCAGAGCCGCGTCCATCCAGGGTGAAAACGATGAAACCCTCCTGGGCCAATCGGTGCATCCACAGTTCGGCACCGTAAAGCCAGGCATTGGTGACCAGCTGGACGTGCGGACCATTGTATACGTAAACGAGAGTAGGGTATCGCTTCAGAGAATCGAAATTGGTGGGCAGAATGAGGCGCCCATTGAGGGCGAAGCCGCCTGGCGAGGTTAGCGACACCAGTCGCGTCTGCCCCAACGCGTATTCAGCCACCGGATTGGGGGCTTCAAATACGAGACGCGGTGTAAGGCCCTTTTTCAAAGAAATGAGGTAGATCCTGCGGGGCACACTAGAAGAAGTGTGCACATCGAGCGCCCAATCACCGGCAGTATTGACAAGGGCTTGGTGAATGCCCGGCTCGTGCGCACCGATGGGCACAGGTTTGCCATTGCCAGAGAGATCGGCCGCCCAGCCGTAGCGGTTCAGGCCACTTTCGTCAGCTGTCTGGTAAAAGCAGCGTTTACCGTCAGCAGAAAAGCCAAGGAAGCGTGTCACTGGTGTGTTGCCGTGGCTCAATTGGCGGATAAGTTGGCCCGATAGGTTGTATAAATACAAATGATTATAGCCATTGCGCTCACTTTGCCAGAGGAAGTCTGTCTTAGAGCCGGGCACAAAGTGCGGCGGGTTTTCTGGCTCTACCCATTTGTCGCTGGTTTCTTCGAAGAGTGTGCGCACAAAGTTGCCGGTAGCGGCCTCGTAGAGGTTGAGCCATAAATGATTTTGCGCTCGATTGACGATGGCAATAAGCACATAGCGCTCATCGGGTGTCCAAGCAATGTTGGTCAGGTATTGTTCGGCGGATTCGCCCGTTTTCAAATACCATTTCTGGCCACTTTGGGTATCGTAGATGCCTACCGTCACCCGATGGCTGGTAGCGCCGGCGTAAGGATAGCGGATGTAGCGCACCTGAGCAGGCATGGAGTCGAGCACATCGATGGGATAGCGAGTGACCCTCCGCTCGTCCATTCGATAAAATGCAAGGTAACGCCCTGAAGGGCTCCAAATGGTGCCTTTGTTGATGCCAAACTCCTCGCGATGGACGCTCCTGCCGTATACGATGCCGTCTTCCTCGCTTTGCGCAACACCTAATTCTTTTCCACCGATGCTTATCCACAGGCCATTATCCCGCGTGTAGGCAGCCCATAGCGTTTTTTCCTGTATGTCGATATTTTCAGCTTTTTCAGAAAACCACGTGTGGCGAGTCAGCCGGCCTTCAGAGAGATTGTAACTGAACACATTGCCAGGCGTCTGAAACCAAAAGCGCTGCTCGTCCATCCACGTGGCCTGAGGTAGAGCCTGCAATGGCTCTTCTCCTGAGCGTTTGCGCTCAGCGTTGATGCCGCTCAAGACGTCTATGGTGTCGGCTTTCAAGTCGACTGCGCGTACGCGAACCCATTGGTCGCCAATGGCGTAGGCAAATTGGTCCGTGTTTGGTATCCACTGCAGTTGGCGCAGCGAGGCTGGTGACAAACCTGTGCGTCCGCGCAGGATGGCATCGGCCATGGTCAGGTTTTTGTTGCCTTGGGCAAGAGCACTGAAGCAGAGCGCTCCCCAGAGGGCTGAAGCAAGTAGTCTTTTGTTCATAAAGAACCGCAGGAGTGAAGTAATGCTTAGTGCGGGCAAAGGTAGGCCAGCGCCTGGGCTTAGCAATAGGTATCGGATAGAAGGCGTACTGTTCCTTGCTTACTATTCAATGAGACAGGATACGATAGAGGTTACTGCGTCGCCGTCTCGCCACAGGTACTTGCATACCTGTAGTAAGTATTAACAAGTCTCTATCCTCTTTGATCCACTGTTGCACCAGTGACACCTGCACGATAAAGGACTGGTGCGTCCGTATAAAGTTGGGGTAAGGCAAAATATCTTCGTATTCTTTGAGGTTGCGTGCGTCTAAGTATCGGGTATTCGAGGTAAGGTGCACAAAGGAGTAGTTGCCGCAGCTTTCTACACAGGCGATATCCTTCAAAGGAACGAACACCAGCTTTTTACTAGAGGTGTGAATAGCGATCTGATCTATACGGCCATTGGCAGCAGTGCGTAGTAAGGCCTCAACACGCTGATAAACTTCGCTTTTCTGAGCATTTTCATGGGCTTTACGGACAGCATTGACCAACTCTTGTGGGTTAATGGGCTTGAGTAAGTAATCTATGGCATTGCACTGAAAAGCACGCACAGCGAACTCGTCATGCGCTGTAATGAAGACAAGCTGGCTGGAAAAGGGTTTTACTTGCTCGAGCAGATCGAAACCGGTGCCGTCTTCCATTTCTATATCCAACATCAGCAGGTCGGGTGTTACCTGCTGGAGCAAAGCAACGCCTTCTGCCACACTACCCGCCTCGCCAATGACAACTGCCTGTGGGCAGTGTGTTCTAAGCATGCTCCTAACCGCAGCGCGGGCGGCAGGCTCGTCGTCTATTAGTATGATTTTAAATGGCATTTTCCAGCGTTGCACATTCAAATATATTTGCAGCAGCGTCATGGCAGAAATAGATCTGGTAAAAAAAGTTTGGGTGTGGCTGCTCGCCTTACCAGGAGTGGCATTAGCACAGCGAGTATCCTGGACAAACTACACTACCAATCAAACGTT
The DNA here is from genome assembly GCA_041640515.1 of Saprospiraceae bacterium. Taxonomy (GTDB): domain Bacteria; phylum Bacteroidota; class Bacteroidia; order Chitinophagales; family Saprospiraceae; genus M3007. The sequence continues at coordinate 4,582 of JBEQAD010000067.1, forward strand.
ACCTGCCAATGTTACCTATGGCGTTATTCAAAGCCGTGACGGCCACATTTGGGTAGCTACCGAAGAGGGTCTCTGTTTTTTTAACGGTTACGAGTTTGTGCGGCCCACAGATACCAGTATTTGGAATGGGGCAGAGGCTTTTATGCCAGTAGAAGACTCTCAAGGGCGCATTTGGTTTGCTCGGATAGATGGCTCTTTGTGTTATGTCTATCGCGACACCGTCCGCCCTTTTCCTCACCAAAGCCGTGTGGAGATGTTTTGTCAAAAGTATCAGCTGCCCAGAGATATTCAGATTGATGCCGATGGCAGCCTTTGGCTTGCCTATAATGCGCTTGGCTTCGTTCACATCTATCCCGACGGTAGCTTTCAAATTGTTCAGAGCAGCAAAGGTATCGCCTTTGCCTATGCTGAAGTCAATAGGCGTATCACAGCCTCGGTGGTCATGGCACCACCCGGGCTGTCTCTTCTTCCCAGCCTATCCTTAGGCATCGCCGTCTGTAGAAATCATCAGTTGGAGTACTCCCATGCGCTACCTGCTCGCCCATGGGTACACACTCATTGGTTCGGCTTTTGGAAGTTGCTCAATGGAGACATTTTGCATGCTTACAAGGGCACTTATTACCTGTTGCGTGCCGACAGCGTGGTGTGGCAAGTATACCTCGGCTACTACGCGAACCGCGTAGTGCAGACTGCCGAAGGTGCTCTGCTGCTGACAGCGCCTGTCAACCCAAACCCAGGGTTGTACTATTTTGCCTCTTTAGAAGATTTAAAGCGAAACCGGGGGATAAACTTATTGCCTGGCCATTTTGTCACCGATATTGCTGTGGACAGTCAAGGAGGGTGGTGGGCTACCACACATCATGCAGGGGTATTTTATTGCAAAAATCCGAAGTTAGAGGTGTTCGACCGAAGTCATGGCCTGCCATCCGATGAAATCACCGCTTTGTCTTACGACGGAGCCAAACGTCTTTTTGTGGGCTTTCGCCCAGCGGCTATTGTCGCCATCCACGTAGAAAATCTACGGATAACACCGCTTCCGGTGCCGTCGCTGTCTTCACGGGATGTAGAAGCGTTGCTATTTGAACCCGGGCAACAGCGGTTGTGGTGTGGTTCGCCACTTTACTACTACCAGCGAGGGCAACAGTGGCAGCTGGCGCACCTCGTTGGGACGTCTCTTTCGGTGGGAGTGAAAAGTATTTCCTTGGGGCCTCGTTCAGGGCGTCTGTGGTGTGCATCCAGTCGGGGCTTATTCGAAGTGGACACTCGTCAAGGATGGGCTCATCATCACGGTCAAGCGGGCGAGGTTCAGTTGTATTCTCGGACGTTTGATGTCGTGGAAAGCACTACGGGGGATGTGTGGGTCACAAACCGAGAGGGGGTACACTTGTGGCGTCAGGGAGATAGCCAAATATTGTTTGATAACAATGAAGTGCCCTTGCGTTTTCAGCCGCGCTCACTGTGTGTCATCTCCGATGACCTTCTAGTTGTCGGTTTGCGCAATGGGGGCGTCTTAATACGTCACTCCAATGGACGTACTATCCATTTGACCCCAGCCAACGGTTTATCTAGTGCATTCACTATGCGCTTGCGCACTGGTGCGGGTAAGGCATTCTATGCCTGTTCCAGCAATGGGCTGAGCCGCCTGGAACTCTCGCCGGAGGGTAATTGGTCGGTGCGCGCTCTTACTTATCGCTCCGGCCTTCCTTCTCAACAAGTAAGCGACGTGCTCGAAGCGGGCGAATACCTATGGATTGCAACTAACAAAGGTTTAGTGCGCTTGCGCGAGTTGCCCCTACCAACGCAGGTGCCCTCGCCCCAGCTCAGGCGTCTCTTAGTTAACAACACCCTCGTAGCTATCCCACCCTACGGCCTTTTCCCGTACGACGCCAACACCCTTTCTTTGCAGTTTTATTCTCTTCATTATCCTTCCGAAGGCCGCATTACGTACCGCTACCGCCTTTTAGGCGCCGCAGATTCGTCCTTCACTGTAAGCATTAACCGTGAGGTATTGTTAGCCAATCTCGCTCCTGGTCATTACACTTTTGAGGCTCAGGCTCAGAATGATGCTGGCAATTGGAGCGCGCCTATGCGGTGGTCGTTCCGCATCCGCCCAGCCTGGTGGCAAACCGCTGGCTTTTGGATACTGCTTAGCCTAGCTACCGCACTCGCACTCGCTGTGGGCTACCGATGGCGCCTGCGCCAGATCCAACAACAAATGGCTACCCGCGAAAGGATCCGACAACTGGAGATTTCCGCGCTACGCGCTCAGATGAACCCTCACTTCATCTTCAACTGCCTCAACCGCATCCTGTATTTTATCGCTCAACACGACTCGGTATCGGCAACTCACTACCTCGCCTGTTTTGCGCGCCTCGTCCGGCTGGCGCTTCATAGCTCGGTGGACGGTTATCACGCTTTGAGCGAGGAAATAGAAATGCTGCACAATTACCTGTCGCTTGAGCAGCTGCGTTTTCAGAAGCGCTTCGGTTTTCGCATCCTCGTCGACCCAACTTTGGACACCGAGGATGTGCTTCTGCCACCACTTCTCGTGCAACCTTTCGTAGAAAACGCCCTTTTGCACGGACTGCAAAATAAGACCGACAGCTTGATTGAGGTGACTTTTACACTGGACGGCACTTTTATTGTCGTGGTCATTACGGACAACGGGCCAGGTTTGGCACATGCTAACGCACTTCGGCACGGCTACAAATCGCTGGGTATGATGCTTACCCAGCGGCGTTTGGCCATGCTTTCCGAAGAGACCAACTTGGGCGTCCACCGAGAAAACCTCATGCATATCGATGGCTCCATTGCCGGCTTGCGCGTTACGATTCGAATCCCGCTCAGCCAAAGAGCAGAGCATTAGGCTTGCCAATGCTCCTTGTAGATACTTTTGCCCATTGAACTATACTGTATTCCTTTGTCCCAGCGCTTGCGGATTCTACATATTTGCCCATCTTATAAGCCAGCCTTTTGCTACGGTGGCCCAACGTTCTCGGTCAGTCGCCTGGCCGAAAAGCAGGCCGAATTAGGCGCAGAGGTGTGGGTTTTTACCACTACGGCCAATGGTGCGGAAGAACTGGATGTGCCCACCGATGAGCCGATAGCTATGGATGGTGTTCAAGTAGTGTACTACCGCCGTTGGACGGGCGATCACACTCATATATGCCCGGGTTTATGGTGGGCACTATGGCGCCAGGGCGGTCGGTTCGACGTTATTCACGTACATTCCTGGTGGAACTGGGTAGCCCTTATTGCCGTTCTCGTATGTCGTTGGCGTGGCTTTCGCACCGTGTTTAGCCCGCACGGTATGCTCAGCACGTACTCGTTAAGAAGTTGGTGGCGCCGAGGCTTTCAGCACATCATAGGCCGCTGGATGCTGGCGCGTGCGCAGTGGCATGCGACGTCTTTGTTTGAATACCGCGAACTTCGGGCGCTTGTGCCAGACAGTTCTATGCATCTCTTGCCCAACGTGGTGCCCTTCCCTGACGAAGCAGCACTGCCGCCGGCGCGCCCTGGTGGCCCTGTCCGGCTGCTTTTCCTCTCCCGTATTGAGCCCAAGAAAGGTTTAGACTTTTTGCTGGAAGCGCTATCTGGCTTAGAGGCCCGCTTAGATTGGCAACTGCTTATTGCGGGCGACGCCAACTCGCCATATGGCCATAAAATGCGGGATTTGGCTGGGAAAAAAGATCTGCAGAGCCGCGTGCAATGGTTAGGTTGGGTGTCGGGAGAGGTCAAATGGCAACTGCTAGCAGAGGCGGACGTGCTTCTGTTGCCCTCGCTCAACGAAAACTTTGCTCTGGTCATCTTAGAGGCGCTCGCCGTAGGCACAACGGTTGTTGTTAGCGACCAAGTAGGCTTGGCTGACTATGTGCGCGAAAAAGATCTAGGTTGGTGTGTACCGCTCCAAATAATTCTCTGGCGTCGCGCTCTCGAGGCGGCTATTGAAGATGTACCTCGACGCCGTCGCATTCGCGAGCAAGCACCCGTCCTGGTGCGCCGCGATTTCGACGCCACTGCCATCGCTCAACAGTATTTGAGTGCTTACACGCGTCCTGTTGTGCAGGTCATTTTCCGAAAACCCATCAGCGGCGGCCACTACAGCATAGAGCGCTCGTTCTCTGCACTGTGGTCCTTTTGGTCGGCCTCTGATGTGTTAGTACAAAAGGTAGAGGCTTGTGCGCTGAGCCGCGGCGGGTGGTCTCGCCTGCGCATAGCTCGCCAAATGCTGCGCCTGTGGGCCGATGTGTTCCACGTCAGCGGGGACATCCACTTTGCTGCCCTCTTTTTACCTGGCCGCAAGACAGTGCTCACCATCCACGACTGCGGTTTTCTCCGCCATCCCAACCCGTGGAAGCGCCATGTGCTGAGGTGGTTATGGTTGCGCTGGCCTGTTCGCCATTGCCGCCAGGTGGTCGCTGTTTCTGAGGCTACTAAGGCCGATATCGTGTGCCACACCGGTTGCGAGCCATCAAAAATAGCCGTTATCCCTAGTGTTATACCGCCACATTTTAAGCCTGTGCCCAAGGCTTTCCAGGCCGAATGTCCGCGTATCTTGCATATTGGCTCGGCACCGAATAAGAACCTCAGTCGCCACATTGAGGCATTGCAGGGCATCCCCTGTGTGTTGCATATTGTTGGTTGCCTCAGCGCCGAAGCACAGCAGCAGTTGGAGCGTTTCGGCATAGCGTATGAGTGTACGTCCCATCTCGATGACGAGGCTGTGGTGGGCGCCTATGCGTCGTGCGATCTGCTGCTTTTTGCCTCCACTTGGGAGGGTTTCGGCATGCCTATTCTCGAGGCGCAAGCCACGGGCCGGCCTGTGGTTACTTCCCGTACGTCCAGCATGCCTGAAGTGGCCGGTGAAGGTGCATGTTTAGTGGACCCGTGGGATGTGGCAGATATTCGCCGCGGGGTGCTTCGCGTCATCAACGATGCCGCTTATCGGGCGCACTTGATAGAGAAAGGCTTCGAAAACGCGCGTCGCTATCAGCCTGCTGCAGCAGCTCAGGCATATGAGGCCCTCTACTGCGCCATAGCGCAGGAAGCCACGGCGTCAGAAGTCCGCCAGGCGATACCACGTGTTCCAGCGCAGGCCAACGGCGAATAGGCGAGTGTCTAGGCGGCGGTCATTGCTGGTGCTTTCCTTTTGACGCCACAGCACTTGGGCTTCCCAGAAGAGGTTGTGCTTCCACTGCCAGCTCAGTTCGAAGGCTATTAGCCAAATGTTGGTGCGTATGCCCTGACCAATGTAGTTGCCGTAGTCGCGGTTGCGCGTGGCGTTGCTCAACAGCGGATTGCCGCCCCAGTTTTGCCCTTCGGGGTCTTCGCCTGTGCGCGCCCAAAGGTTGCGGGCCGTCAGCGTCCAGCGCGGATGCGGCTGGTAGCGCACCCAGGTGAGCCACTCGCGAAAGTTAGCCCATAGCGGATGCGCCAGGGGTAAGGAGTAATGGGTGTAGCTGTTCAGCGAGTCGAAGCTAGAATAGGTGTAAGGTCTCACGGCGTTGAACTCGCACTGTAGGTCCAGGTAAGGGATGCCAAATGCATTGAAATACTTTGCGCCTGCCTGGACGCCGTATTTGTTGCCCCACCAACCGCCCTGACGGTCGCGGCCGAACAGCTCGGGAGTGAAAAACTCATCCAACAGAAACTGTCCGTACACGCTGACCCGACGAGCGACGTCCCAGCGCACCTCTGCGCCGAGCAGGACGTTGTCTGGGCTGCCCAGCATACCTTCTACTGTTCGGTAAAAGATGACGGGGTTAAGATACTGCCACTCGAACTGGCGGCTGCGATTGAAAACGGTAGCCTCAAAGAAGCCTATGCTGACGTTGGGCCTGGCTTGCCAGCTGAGGTAGTGTAAAGCGACGTATTTCTTAGGCAACAGGCTGTTGGGCGGGCGCGGTACGGCGGTGGAGATGGGGCTTAACTCCAAAAATAAGTTTTGATAATGCAGTTTCCACACGCGTGTATTCAGTCGCAGGAAGAACGCCACGTTGCCAACGTCCGACAGGAAGAGTGAGCGCTGCCCGTGTCCGAGGAAAAAGCGCCCGTGGCCTAACTGAACACCGACATGGCGCGAGAGGCGAAAGCCAATGCCCGCCTGGGCAATGTTGTAGTCGTAGGCGCGGCTTGTATTCAATAAGCGGCTGCGGTAGGGCTTGAAAAAACCTGCTCCTGGCAACGACTGGTAGGTTTCGACCCACTGGTTGACGTAAGCGGCAAATTGCGCCTGAGTTTCCAGCAAGTCGGTGTAAAAGAAGATGCGCCCGTCCACATCTCCGCGTACTTCCAGCCCGCGCTGGTTGGTGAACAGAAGGGCGGGTGGGTTATTTTGTTGCCCTACCGTCAAGTGGAGTAGTGGGTTGGCTCTTAGGCGAAAATGGTCGGTATTAACTTCAAATAGGTGCGCTGGTGTCTGATAAAGATGCCGACCCATGGGCCGGCGGGAGCGCCGGAAGCGCATGCTATCGGTAGGCAGGAGCCATTCGTTGTTATCGTCAAATACATACTGAATAGCCCAGTTGTCTAATGGAGTGCTAAAGAAGGCAGTGGTGTCCACTTTGCGCGCCAGGGCGGCCACATCGTCGCGCGTGTAGGGACGTGCGGATAAATGCACCTGGCTCCCTCCGGAAAGGACGCTCCAGCGTTCCATGAACCAGGCGCTTAGCGCTCCGGCGGGCAAGGGTGGCGTTTGTGTTGCGACCAGGTCAGGGAGCCCCATCAGCGCGATGGCCAGGAAGTTGGCTCGTAAAGAAAGACGCATAAGCAGGGTGCGTTGACGACCGACAAAGGTACATCCACCTGCCAGTGGGTACAGGGTCAATCCAAATAGTAGCGGGCGACTAAGCCAAAGTAGTCGCCCACGTGCGGCACCGGATATACGCGCTCGCGCCCGTCGAATTTGCTCAAAAAAACCGTGTCGTAGAGGTGAAAAGGCGTAATGCAGTACGACAGGCCTGCAAAAAAGCCACCACTGCCTTTGGCCCGAAACTCCAGCCCGAGCACGGTGAGGCTGGCCGGCAGGGCAAAGGCTTTGTGCAGCGCCAATACCTGCAAATGTTGATTGCGACTGCCCAGGTCGCTGGGCAGAGTTTGCAGATTGACTCCCGTACCTAGCGACAGCAGCACGCGGTTGCTCAGGCGCTGGTAGTAAGTAATCAGTATAGGTATCTCGTAAAGAGTAGCATTTAGGCGCGCACTCAACGCCTCCTCCTCATACACAGCGGAGCAGTCGTAGTGGCGCAACAGCAGCATAAAGCCACCCTGTACCTGAAAGCGTCTGGACAGGCGAAAGACCGCCAAACCGCCTATTTGTAAGCCCGTGTTGGGCTGTATTTGATAGCGAACCTCCTCGGCCTCGCGTACCACATTGCGCACTCGAAACAGCGCGCTGGGTGTAATGGCTCCGGCTTGTAGCCCAAAATTAAAGGTCGGGTCTTTCAGCCCCGTTGGTTCTTGGGCTGAGGTTATTGCCGGCGAAGTCATGTACAGGACGCATGCAATAAAGCGAAGGAAGCGCATAGCGGTGGTGTCGTTTTGGAAGCGCAGGCGAAGAACGGCATTCCTGGCGAAAGGCTCCTCGTACACCAACGTTTTGTCGTTCCTTTGCTGTCAAATTAGCGCTTGCCGCCATAAACATGATGAATTGGAGAAGCCTCCTGCCGCTGTTACACAAAGAGATGGTGCTCGAATGGCGTCAGCGTTATGCGCTCAGCGGCATTGTCTTATATGTGGTCAGCATGGTTTTCGTGGTGTATGTGGCCTCGGTCAAGCCCACGCCGCCGATGTGGAACACGCTTTTTTGGCTCATTGTGTTGTTTGCCTCCATCAATGCCGTAGTGAAGAGTTTCGTTCGTGAAAGCGGCGCTCGCCAGCTGTACTACTACCAGTTAGCCGATCCAGCGGTGCTGGTGCTCGCCAAGATGTTGTATAACGCGCTACTTCTGTTGGTGCTCGGTGGGCTAGCCTCGGTTGCCTTTGCCTTGGTAGCCGACAGCCCAGTGCAGCGCTGGCCGCTTTTCTTAGGGACATTGGCTTTGGGCAGCGTCAGCTTTTCCATCGCCTTCACTTTTATATCAGCAATAGCCGCTAAAGCTGACCACAGCGCCACGCTGATGGCTATCCTGAGCTTTCCTGTAGTGTTGCCAATCTTGCTCACCTTGTTGCGGCTTTCTGCGGCGTCTTTTACACCGGAAGGCATGCCACTGAATACCTGGGCCGACGTGCGCA
>JBEQAD010000068.1:0-12733 GCA_041640515.1 Saprospiraceae bacterium
GCCGCATACGGAGGGCGGAGACTTCTCTGCGCCGTCGGATTCCTCCTTGGCTGCCGAGCCTGCTGAGGGGCAGGAAAATCAAGAAAAAAGCCTCTCCGATGACTAACACCGGGAGGCTGCGAAAACAATAAACAGCAGGAAATTCTTACATCGGGCAGATTTTTCGGATAACCTTAAATAGTTGGGTTGTCTCATCCACTTTTATTTCGAAAGGATCGTGGTCAAAGTAGTTAGCTGAAATCAGCTTTAGCCGAACTACCCTGCCAGAGGCGTCATGCTGCTTCTGCACGTACTTCACCCACAGCTCGCCCTGGCTGCGCACAGTGTAAATTTCGTTATCGCGAATGTCGCTGGCGCTTTCCACCTCCCGGCAAACAACAATATCGCCGCTCTGAATAACTGGCTCCATCGAGTTACCCTCGATTTGGAACGCCACTAACCTTCCGCCAGAGGAGCTTACGCCAGGGATGCTAAAATAGGAGCCATCTTCCGGCCAATCGGTAGCCACTGTGCTGCCGGCAAAAGCGCGCGCCGTCGTATACCAGATATTGCCTGCTCTAGCAGAGTACAGGCTACTGCCTTGCGTCGAGGCGACCAGCTGCTCGTCGAAGCCAAAGGGGTGCCCAATCCCGTAAAGCATCCACAGCTCGTTGATGTCGTAGGCTCGACAAAAAGCTTTGGCCTGACTGTAATCAATGACGCGCCTGTTGTCGGGCGACAAGAAGGCGCGGATGATGTGCCCGTATGCGCGCTTGCCCAGGACTTTTTCGGCCACATCGCCCACCCCTCGGCCGTTTCGGTCGTTTTTGACGATTATGCCCCGCTCCTCTAACAGCCGAAAGGCTTCAACAAAGCGCTTGTTCAATGCTATGCGATCGTCTTTGATCATAAGGCAGTAAATTTTAAAAGGTTGTTAACCAAGCGGTTGCATCGCACTACGGATGCTTTGCAGAATTGCTACTGCAAAGTTGAAACTTTTTGGTTGTTAAAACAAAAAATTTTAAATATTTTTTTGAAAAAAAAGATACGCTCCTGTGCTCTCCTGAATAACGAGGAGTTACATGGCTTCGTGAAATGGCTAGGCTGAGCTTATGACGAGTAAAAGGCATTTGGCGCGCAGGCTGTGCCTTACTCTACTCGACCTATAGAGGTTATAAAGGGGAGCTGTGACAGCGAAGTGATGACTTGATTTAGCTGGTGAGTGTTAACTACCACCAGTGAAATATTCCCCTCGAAATATCCACCGCCTTCGCCGGAAATGGAGAAAGCGCGCACGTTGATGCCCATGTTGGAAATGTGGTCGGCAATGCGCCGAATAGTTCCAGGGCCCTCATCTATGCCCACCACGTAAATAGTGGCCACGAACCTGGTCGGTGCAGCATTTCCCCATTGGGCGTCCAGAATGCGATAGCTGTAGTTAGTCATCAAATAGGCTGCATTGGTGCATGTGGTTCGATGGATTTTTACCCCTTCCTTAGATGTTACATAGGCGAAAATACTGTCGCCTGGCACAGGGTTGCAGCATGAGGCAAAGGAATAAGGATAGTAGTGGCCTGGTTCGCCGCTGATGATCACATCAGAAGGCGCGGAAGAGCCTTTGCTGGGTGAGGGTACGTCTGGGATTGAGCCATTGATGGCAAGAGGCTTGGGCTGTTCTTTGGGCACCAGGCGCCCCTCCTGGAGATGCAATTCCTTTAGCCTGCTCAAGTCCACTTGTTCTAAGGCCACGGCCACGAGAAACTCTAAGCGATCGGAATAGTTGTACCATTTGGCCAGGGCATCGGCGTGCTCCTCTGCCGACACGTCGAAGAGTCTTCTCAGCTTGCGTTCGAGAATTTCGCGCCCATCAGCAGCCAGACGACGCTTCTCGTCTTTCAGTGCGGCGCGTATTCGGGTGCGCGCTTTGGAAGTAGTAACGTATTTAAGCCAGTCGGGAGAAGGGCGGCAATTTTTGTCTGTTTCTACCGATACCTGGTCGCCGTTTTTTAGTACGTAGCTGAACGGCACCACTTTGCCGTTGACGCGAATAGCCCGGCATCGACAGCCAATGTCGGAGTGGATATCAAAGGCAAAGTCCAATGCTGTAGCGCCTTCCTTCAGAATGCGAATTTCGCCTTTTGGTGTCAGGGCATAGACCTCCTCGGAGAAAAGCTCGCCTTCGATGTTGATCATAACCTCATTAGCGTTGGTCGCGTAGTTGTTTTCCAGCGTCTCGCGAATGCGGTCGAACCATTTATCGAAGACATTCTCGTTGCGGTTCAGCAACTTAAGGCCCTTATATTTCCAATGGGCAGCATAGCCTCGCTCGGCAATTTCGTTCATGCGTTCAGTGCGAATCTGCACTTCTACGTACTTACCGCCAGGCCCTATGACAGAGGTATGTAAAGACTCGTACCCATTAGCTTTGGGAGTGGTTATCCAGTCTTTCTGACGCGAAGGGATGTTTTGGTAAGTGTCGGTCACAATAGCATAGGCCTGCCAGCAGGCTAAGCGTTCCTCCTCAAAAGGTGCATCCAGGATGATGCGAATAGCGAACAAGTCGAAGATGTCTTCAAAAGCGACCTCCTTTTTGCGCATCTTATTCCAAATAGAATAAATGCTTTTCGGACGGCCGATAATACGGAACGGGATGCCCCGCATTTGTCTTTGAAGCGCTTCTTCTAAAGGTTTGATGAAGTCGCGGATGTATTGCTCGCGAGCGCGTTTGGTCTGAGCCAGCCTGTCTGCTATCTCGCGGTACTCTTCTGGGCGTACAATCTTGAGCCAAATGTCTTGGAACTCCGTTTTTATACTATATAGCCCCAGGCGGTGCGCCAAAGGGGTGTAAATAGAGTCTGTTTCTGTGGCGATGCGAATTTGTCCCTCTCTCGACATGCCATTGATGGTGCGCATGTTGTGTAAGCGATCGGCCATCTTGATAAGCACTACGCGCACATCTGTAAGCATAGCGCGCATGACACGAGCGAGGTTTTCCGCCTGCCGATAGGCGGAGTTTTCTATGCCTTTTAGTTTCGTCAGGCCATCTACAATGAGGGCCACTCGATCTCCGAAGCGCTCGCGGATGACGTCCAAACTAACGGAGGTGTCTTCCACTACGTCGTGCAAAAGAGCGCATACTACGGCGGTAGGGCCCAGCCCGATTTCCTCCACGCAAATGTGGGCAACCGCCAAGGGATGCAAGATGTAAGGCTCCCCGGTCTTGCGTTTCTGGTCCCGATGCGCTTCCGCAGCTAAATCCAGCGCACTGCGAATAGCCTTTCTATCTTCGTCGCTCAACGGCTTAGGAAGGCTTCTCAGTAGCCTTCGATAGCCCCGCTGAACAAGACGAGTATATTCATCTGACGAACTAAAGGGAGGAAGTTCAGACATTTATAAAATAACTAATTTTAGGTCAAAGTTAAAAAATCTAATCTGCGGTACGGATAAAGTTTTCATTTTGTTAACAGGCGAAATAAAGGCATCTGCCCATTTCGAACCATGTATTACCTTTGTGCCCTTTAAAAAAAAGAGCTTTTCCTCTGCGGGTGTGGCGGAATTGGTAGACGTACCAGACTTAGGATCTGGCGCCGCAAGGCTTGAGGGTTCGAGTCCCTCCGCCCGCACTGCTTATCTTATTGTTTCTAAAATACCTATTTGCACATGGCTCACGTGGAGCAGCACCTCTTGGAAAAAGAACGCATCTTGCAATTTGACGTAATCATCTCCAAAGAGGAACTCCTTTCCAAAGTAGAAGAATCGGTTGCAAAGGCGGCCAAGAAAGGTGCCTTGAAAGGTTTCCGCCCCGGACATACTCCCAAAAAATTGATACTCAGCCTATACGGTGACAGCTTCTTAGCCGAGGCCTTTCAGAAAGTTGTGGACACGACTGTAAACAATTTTTGGGATGAACTGCCCTTACCTAAGATAGATATACCTGTACTAGCTCCAGGGGAGGATCCTTTGCCATCGCTCCAAGTGAAAAAGTTGCAGGACGAATATCGCCTCACTTTCGAAGTAGGTCTCTTTCCCTCAGAGGTAAAGGGCCTCACACAAGAAGATGAGTATGAGAAGATTAGCGTAGAGGTATCGGATGAGTTAGTGGTTAAAGAGATGGACGAGTTGAGGCGAGCAGCTGCCATTGAGCGCGAGACGTCGGACCCTGTGGCTCCTGATGACTTAGTGGAGATGAGGGTAGTGGAGTTGGATGGCGACCGGCCCAAAGAAGACGGCTGGCAGCAGGAAATACACCTGCGCTTAACAGACGAAATTCCTGCGGTTATACAGCAGGCTTTCTTAGGGAAAACCATAGGCGATGTGGTACGCATTCACGTGGAGCCGTTGAGAAGTGCCTTAGGACCGGATGCATTCAAAAGATTTTTGAGAATACCTGATGAGGACAGTCGGGAAGTGGGCGACTGGTTTGAGGCCAAAATTCTAAAAGTTATGCGGCTCGAGCTTCCAGAACTGAACGAAGAGTTCTTTCAGAAATATTTTGGTCGCCAGGTGCAGACCCGAGAGCAAGCAGAAAACATCATTCGGGAAAGCATCAAGGGCAACTACGCCCAGTTTATTGCTGACGACTTTATAGGTCGAGTGTTGCAGCGCCTTGAGGCGCTCAACCTGTTCGACATGCCTGAGCGCTACCTGAAGCAAGTATTTCGCACCCGCACGGACGGTAAAGAGGCCGAAGCGCATCCGCGCGTTTACGAGGCTTATGTCAATGCCGCCAAAAAGAGCTACCTCATGGAGCGCCTACAAGCCCTGACCCAAACCGTTCCGAGCGATGAGGAAATTGCTAATGAGGTTTATGCCAGTGCCTATCGAAGCCTACGCCGCCTCGGGTTGGAAGAGCATACCCAGCGCTTCGTCGAAGATATGGTGAATAATCGACCAGAACAGGTAAGGAAGATTATTCAGCAACTAGTGTATCGGCTGCTGGCCGAAAGGCTACCCAACTACGTCAAGGTGAAGGAAATTCCTATGACGCCAGCAGCCCTGGATGAGAAAATAGCTGCCCTGTACGCCGAGGCTCAGAGCGTTTCTGCAGAGGAGGAGACCTCGCTTCCCGGTGCTGCGCCCTAAGCCAACCCCTAAGCGCCTCACAAGAACAACCTTAACGCCCGCAGCAGAACTTCCTGCTATCGCTCTCTGTTCTAAGGCTTTAAAACACACAGACTATGTTCGACAAAAAAGAGTTTCAGCGGTATGCTACCCGCCACTTAGGCATGAGTAGCATGCACTTGGAAAAGTACATCGAGACCAATGTTGCTGTGGCCGTACCCAATATCCGCGCCTTTACACCGGCCGTCATCGAAGAGCGACAAATGAATGTAGTAGCTATGGACGTCTTCAGCCGGCTGATGATGGACCGCATTATTTTCATGGGTGTGCCGGTCAATGATTATGTGGCCAATGTTATTCAAGCACAGCTACTGTTCCTCGAGTCCACTGACCCTAAGCGCGACATCCAGATGTTCATCAACAGCCCAGGTGGCTCCGTGATTGATGGGTTAGGCATCTACGACACTATGCAGTATGTGGCACCCGACGTAGCTACCATTTGCACGGGCCTGGCGGCCTCCATGGCGGCAGTATTGCTGGCTGCAGGCGCCAAAGGAAAGCGCAGCTGCCTTTATCACAGCCACGTCATGATTCACCAACCTATGGGCGGCGCTCAGGGCCAGGTTTCGGATATTGAGATTACCTACCGCCTCATCAAAAAAATGCAAAAAAGCCTTTACGAAGTATTGGCTGCTCACACCGGGCAATCCTTCGATAAGATTATGGAAGACTGCGATCGCGATAACTGGATGAGCGCCGAAGAGGCTAAGGAATACGGCATTGTGGATGAAGTGCTCGATCGTCAAAATCCGCGTAAAACGAAACCGTAACCATGCCTGCGAAAGGAAAACGTTCTGGAGGCCACTGCCATTTTTGCGGCCGAGGCGCCGAGGAGGTGGCCGTATTGATATCGGGTTTGGAGGCCCAGATCTGCGAATCGTGCGTGGAACGCGCTCAGGAAATTATAGAAGAGCAGATGGGCCACCCGAGCGGTGGTAGCAAGAAAAGCGCGCGCTATTCCCAACCACTGCGACTTATTCCTCCACGTGAGATAAAGACTTTCCTTGATCAGTACGTTATTGGCCAAGACGAGGCAAAAAAAGTGTTGGCTGTGGCTGTTTATAATCACTACAAGCGCGTTCAGCAAATAGAGCGCACTAAGGGCAAAGCCGATGCCGATGGCATAGAGATCGAAAAATCCAATATCCTGCTTGTTGGTCACACGGGCACAGGCAAAACCCTGTTGGCCAAGACCATAGCCAAGCTGCTCAACGTGCCTTTCACCATCGTGGACGCCACGGTCTTTACCGAGGCAGGCTACGTAGGTGAAGACGTGGAGAGCATCCTTACACGCCTGCTCCAAGTGTGCGACTACGACGTGACGGCCGCCGAGCGTGGTATCGTGTATATCGATGAGATAGACAAGATTGCCCGCAAGCAGGACAATCCCTCCATCACGCGCGATGTGTCCGGAGAAGGCGTCCAACAAGCCCTGTTAAAGATGCTCGAGGGTTCCGATGTGTTGGTCCCTCCACAAGGCGGGCGGAAGCACCCCGAGCAGAAGCTAGTGAAAGTCAACACGGAAAACATTCTCTTTATCTGCGGTGGAGCCTTTGATGGCATTGAGAAGATTATTGCCCGACGCGTTAATACCCAAGTGATTGGCTATAATAAGCCGCGAGTCGAGGAATTTGACCGTGATAATTTGCTCCAGTATATCTCCGCACAAGATGTCAAGCATTACGG
Organism: Saprospiraceae bacterium; assembly: GCA_041640515.1. GTDB lineage: Bacteria > Bacteroidota > Bacteroidia > Chitinophagales > Saprospiraceae > M3007. The sequence goes on from JBEQAD010000068.1 coordinate 6,787, forward strand.
CCTGATTCCTGAACTCGTCGGGCGTCTGCCGGTAATTGTCCACCTTGACCCGCTGGATGCCCAAACTCTTCAAAAAATCCTTACTCAGCCGCGCAATGCCTTGGTACGCCAGTATACCAAGCTGTTTGCTATGGAAGGCATCGAACTGGAGATAACGCCAGACGCTGTGGAGTTCATCGCAGAGAAAGCTATTGAATACCGCCTTGGCGCCCGCGGCTTGCGCTCGTTGTGCGAAGCTATTCTGACCGATGCCATGTTCGACCCACAGAAAGAGCTGGAAAGTGGCTCCAAAAAGTTGGTCGTCGATCGTCAGTACGCCGCGGATAAGCTGCTCCGTTCGGGGCTTGACCGCTTGAAAGCTGCCTAATTTTTCCACAAACGCAAAAGCCGCCTCTTATGGCGGCTTCTGGCTAGGATAGTATGAAGCAAATACTCTACTTCAAAAAAGCCACCGGAGCGCTATTTTGAGAATACCCTGTCCACTCCGGTGTGGATGAAAGCCGCTGCACCAGACAAGTGAGCGGCCTTTTGTTTTTCAGATAGACTCGAATGCGGCAAGGCCATTGGTAGAGGGCAACACTTCTTCGCGGCGAAGCCGGTACATGGCCGGCTCGCGCTCAGGCACATGCAAGCGCGGATTGACTACCTCGTATAACGAGGCATCGTACTGGTAAATGTGCCATTGACCGTTGCTAAACTCTAAGGCCGTGAGGTGCTCTACCCAGTCGCCACTGTTCATGTACGTTACCTGGTGGCCGTTGGCCGCCGTTACCTGGCGAATCTGAGGGCGATGGATATGACCGCAGATCACGTAGTCATAGCCTTTCTCAGCAGCCAGTTGGATAGCAGTATCCTCAAAATCGCTGATGTATTTTACTGCGCCTTTCACCGATTTCTTTACTCTAGCTGCAAACGACACGGGCGGAAGCCCAAAAAGGTCGCGTGTGGCGTTGATGAGGCGGTTGATACGAATGAGTAGATCGTAACCTTCGCCGCCTAACCGGGCGAGCCAGCGCGCGCGCTGTATGCTGGCATCGAACACGTCGCCGTGAAAGACCCAGTGCGTCTTACCGTCAATTTGGAAAACCAGCTTGTTGCGCAAATGAACCAAGCCAAACGACATTTCGCCAAATTTGCGCAGCAAGTCGTCGTGATTACCGGTGAGGTAATACACCTTTGTGCCGTCCGCCGCCATTTTCAAAACGCGACGCACAACTTCTAAATGTTCCTTAGGGAAATAGCTCTTCTTGAAGTACCAAATGTCAAAAATGTCTCCATTGAGCACTAAGGCTTTAGGACGAATACTCTTCAAGTAGTTCAGCAGTTCGCGGGCATGGCAGCCGTACGTTCCCAGGTGCACATCTGAAAGCACAACAATATCCACCGCTCTTTTCATGACTAAAGCAAGTGTTGAATATTATAAAGCGAGTTTAAGTAGTCAAAGGCCCGCGCCGACACACCATCCGAAAATTTCTGGAGCGAAGATGAGGCGAGCGCCACGGCATCCAGAGCGAGCGACCAAAGAGGAGAGAACATTGTGTGCAGATTAGGCGCGGGATTTTTCCAAAATTAAAAAGCAACATAAAGGTATGGGCGCAGTAATCGCATGATTGTTAAACCCATATGAAATTACAGTTACCTTTTCTTTTGAGAAAAGCCGCTTTTTGAAGGCCAAAGACTACATTTGCTGCGCATGGAGGCAGGTGTCTGCCGACTTGGGAAGGCATCACATTAGAGCCTTTCGTTTTCACTGTCATTCTCCTGGTGATAATGCAACGGAAATACCTTTTGCTAGGGCTATTAGGGGCGTTTGTCCTCATCCAATTTATTCAGCCTGACCGCTCGGCTGTGGCTGCATCGCCGTCGCAAGACCTCTGCGCCGTACTGCAGCCGCCGACCTCGGTAGCTGAGTTATTAAAGGCGGCATGTTATGACTGCCATTCTTATGAGACCCTTTACCCGTGGTACAGCCGCGTGTCTCCTGTATCGTGGTGGATAGCAAACCACATCGCTGAAGGAAGAGAGGAAATTAACTTCAACACTTTCGGCACCCTATCGCCTCGCGATAAGGTAGAGGTGCTCAAGGAGTGTTCAGAGGAGGTGTTGGACGGCCATATGCCGCTGCGCAGTTACACATGGATGCACGCGAAGGCTCGCTTGAGTGCGGAACAACGGCGCGTGTTGGCCGACTGGTTTAGCGACCGGGCTCGCCATGGCAGTGCTGAAGTCGAGGAGTAGAGCACCGATTAGCGCAGGTAGGCGGCCGGTTCATCGTCGTTTAGCCGCACGTCAATATCGTTGCGCACAGTGGTGTACAGCGACAGGCCCACGTAGTCGGGCTGTATAGGGAATGATTTATGCTTTCGGTCTACGAGCACCGCGACTTCCACGCAGCGAGGCACGTCGTTGAGCAGCGGCTTCATGGCAAAAAAGAGGGTGCGCCCCGTGTTGGCCACGTCATCGGCAACAATGATGGTCTTGTCGCGCAGCTCCTCGACAGAGCTCTCGATGTAGGGTGGATACTCGAGCGGGTTGGCGGGGTTGAGGCGGATGCGGGTAAGGGTAAACGCCATGCTTTCTGGGGCGAGAGTGCGTAGTTGGTCCAGCAGGCGCTGGGCAAACGTCAGCCCGTTGTTGTTGAGACCTGCCAAGACCACTTCGCGTTCGCCATAGTGGCGCTCTAATATTTCGATGGCCAGACGCTTGATTTTCTGTTCAATCTGGCGATGGTCCAAGATTTTCATAAAAACGCGTAAAATGGTAAAGTGAATTGGAGCGTGCTAACGGCCTGACTACCCGTGGCAAGGCCAAGTTACGGCATAAACTCCCGCTTGAACGTGCGCAAAAGTCCGTTGTTATCGCCGTACTTTTCGCCGTTAAACGACTTTAGGTAGTTATGCTTCAAGTTCTATTTTTCGTTGCTGTGCTTGTCCTCACGGGCTGGTTTGCCTATAGAGGCTATGCACGTGTGTGGCAAAACATCCACTTGGGTAAGTTTGAAGCAACGGAAGGCAATCGCGCAGCGCGTTGGCGCAACGTGTTACTAGTGGCGTTTGGGCAGCAGAAGATGTTCAAAAATTGGCTGCCTGCCGTACTACATCTGTTTATTTATGTCGCCTTCCTGATTACGCAAGTGGAACTGATAGAAATTTTGGTGGATGGCTTGACGGGGCACCACCGGTTCTTTGCTCCGTATTTAGGCGGCTTCTATAGCTTCGTCATTAGCTTCATCGAAGTGCTGTCGGTACTGGCGCTGGTGGCTACAGTAGTGTTTCTGGTGCGTCGCAACGTGCTCAAAGTGCCGCGCTTTTGGAAACCCGAGATGAAAGGCTGGCCTTTCCGCGATGCCAACTATATCCTTATCGGCGAAATCATCCTTATCGCAGGCATTTTTACCATGAATGGCGCAGATGTCGTGCTGCAAGAGCGCCGGGTGGAGCACTACGTCGAGGCAGGGCCGTTTGCGATCAGCCAGTGGTTAGGGCCAGCGCTCTTTGGCTCGATGGACACCTCTCTCTTGATAGCAACAGAGCGCTTGGGTTGGTGGCTGCATATCCTCACGGTGTTCGGCTTTTTGTGCTATTTGCCCTATTCCAAACACTTACACATCCTGCTGGCCTTTCCTAATACCTGGTATGCCCGTTTGACGCCCAAAGGGCAAATAGCCAACATGCCTGAAGTTCAAAAAGAGGTGCGCATCATGATGGGCCTGGAGCCAGCCGACGCCAACGCCCCGGCCGAACTTCCTGTCTTCGGCGCCAACGACGTGTTCAGCCTTAGTTGGAAGCATATCCTACAGGCTTACTCTTGTACGGAATGCGGTCGCTGCACAGCTGCCTGCCCCGCTAACATCACGGGTAAACGGCTCAGCCCGCGAAAGGTGGTCATGGCCGTGCGTGATCGGGCTGAAGAAGTAGGCGCAGCCATTGCCGCTGGGCGACAAAGCCGCCACCACTACGACGATGGCAAAAGCCTCTTTGACTACATCAGCCCAGAGGAGATTCACGCCTGCACTACGTGCAACGCCTGCGTGGAGGCCTGCCCGGTGCTCATCAATCCGCTCGATATCATCATCCAAATGCGCCGCTACGAAATCCTGACTCAAGGCGCTGGCCCTACAGACTGGCTGCCGCTGTTCAATGCCATGGAAAACAACGGCGCCGCCTGGGCCATGAACGAGGCTCGCGATGCTTGGCGTTCCTAAAAAACACTTTTCCCTTTCCCGCTTAAAACACGGACAACTTGCTGATATGCTTGCCAAAACGATAGCTGAAATGCAGGCCGAGGGCCGAAACCCCGACATCCTTTTTTGGGTGGGTTGTGCTGGCTCCTTCGACGCTCGCGCTCAAAAAGTCACCAAATCCTTGTGCGAAATACTACACCGCGCTGGCATCTCTTTTGCCATTTTAGGCCAAGAAGAGCGCTGCACAGGTGACCCCGCGCGCCGGGCAGGCAACGAGTTTCTCTTTCAGATGATGGCCATGATGAACATCGAGACGCTCAACCTCTACGGTGTCAAGAAAATCGTCACCGCGTGTCCTCACTGCTTCAACGTCCTCAAAAATGAGTACCCCGCCCTAGGTGGCCATTACGAAGTCGTACACCATACCCAACTGCTGCAGGAGCTCATTGACACAGGCAAAATACAACTCAAAGAGGGAGGCCCTTTCCAAGGCAAACGCATCACCTATCACGACTCTTGCTATCTGGGGCGTGCTAATGACGTGTACGAAGCGCCGCGTGCGGTGCTCGAAGCACTGGATGCCGATTTGGTAGAAATGAAGCGCTCCCGCAAAAACGGCCTATGCTGCGGTGCAGGTGGAGCGCAAATGTGGAAAGAAGATGAACCCGGCGAAAAACGCATCAACGTGGAGCGCATCGAAGAGGCCCTCGAAACGCAGCCGCAAGCGATTGCGGCCAATTGCCCTTTCTGCATCACTATGCTTCAGGATGGCCTCAAAGCCAAAGAGAGAAACGAACAAGTAATGGTGTACGACCTGTCGGAAATGATTCTGCAATCGCTTTAAACTGTAGGGCTTATGCTCACCCCTAAGATTGCTCACCTGCCAGATTTCGACGACGCTTCGCGCGTGTGGGTGTACGTAAGTGCGCGCCCGCTGAGTGCGGCAGAAGCGGAGATGCTTCAAGAGGCTATAGACGATTTTACGGAGCGCTGGACGGCGCATAACCGGGCGCTAAAGGCTGTCGGGGAGGTGTTCGATCGCCAGTTCATCCTGCTTATGGTGGACGAATCGCAAGCCGAGGCCAGCGGCTGTTCCATAGACCAGTCGGTCCATTTTCTGGAGGCCATGAGCCACCAGATGGGAGTAGACTTGCTGGAGCGCATGCGCTTTGGTTGGGTAGAGGACGGCCGTTTGCACATGGCCCATCGCGACGAATTCGCCGAATATGTGCGGAAACACCGCATTGGCCCGAATACGCTTGTAGTGAACACGTTAGTGCAGACCAAGGCCGACTTGCGCGAGCGTTGGCTGTTGTCGTTTGATCGGAGCTGGCATCAGCGCGTCGTGTGAGGCGAATCGTCGCCGCCCTCTAAGCGAGCGGCTTTCTCTAATACGACAGCCTCCAGTTGCTTCTTGTATGCTTGAATGCGTCCCAATAGCGCAGCATCATGGGTAGCTAGCATTTGGGCTGCCAAAATGCCTGCGTTACGCGCCGCATTGAGCGCTACCGTAGCCACGGGCACGCCTTCTGGCATTTGCAAGATGGACAAGATGCTATCCCACCCGTCTATCGAGTTGGACGATTTGACCGGCACCCCAATCACAGGCAGCGGCGAGATGGCCGCTACCATGCCGGGTAAGTGCGCGGCCCCGCCCGCCCCGGCGATGATGACCCGGAGACCGCGCTCGTGCGCCGTGCGTGCAAAATGAAACATGCGTTCAGGGGTGCGATGCGCCGACACAATAGTCATTTCAAAAGGCAC
>JBEQAD010000069.1:0-12672 GCA_041640515.1 Saprospiraceae bacterium
CTGCCTGGCTCCAGGCTCCAGCCGACCCTAAGGCTCCTCAGTACACGCGCATGTCGCGCAACATTCAACGCCGCATGCGCGAGATTATCCCATTCTATTACTTTCAGGACGTGAGCAAATACGCTGAAAGGGCAGCTCCCGCGCTGGTGGCCTACGCTGCCATGACACCTGTCACGGGTTTCCGCTTGGAGGGAAACCGCTTTGTACTGACGGACGACGGCTTGTACTGGAATTGGCCCGACAGAGACCAACGCCGCGCACTGCTGCTGCATCCCAGCACGCAGAACCGCTTGCGCTTGCGCCTGCAGGAAACACACGCCCTGCTTAGCACACTGCCGACGGTGAGCAAAGCGGTGCGCGAGCGGTATGCTCCTGCGCGCATAGAGGCGTTCACCGACGACCTGCTCAACCTGCTCCGGGAAAAGCAAAACCCTTTCGACAGCTTGTTTTATGCCGAAGCGACCATCGTCGAGCAGGCGCGAGATGCGGGGGTTGCTTTGGCGCGTTTTCTCCGCGAGGCAGACAAAGACCCGCGCCGCGCGGTACGCCGCTTAGCCGAATTTGGCGCAGCTCTGAGCGGGGCCTTCAACCGCGACTTTATCACTATTTACGGCGATGCGGCACTGCGCCCCTTGGGCACAGCCCTCTTCTTAGAGGCGGCGCAGGCGTTCGTTCCTGATGTCCAGGCGGTGCGCCCGCAGGTGTTGCTGCAGGTGGCTGTGCTCAAGCCAGGCAGCAATATCAAACCCGACCAGCGCACTTTGCCGGCTGAACTTCCACCAGAGACTGTCCTTGTATGCCGGCAACTTAGTCAACTGTAGGTCGTTGTTGGGGGCCAACTCCGAGCCTCGCTCCACAAAAATGGCTTGACGCACAGCCAGCGATTGACGGCTTTGTCGTCTCTTTGCGGGTAATCTACTTACTATCGTTCAGAACCGCCTTTCTAACACGCTAACCTTCGTTTTATGAGAATTTTAGTCTCTACTCTCCTCCTTTGGTCTACCGCCACGATGGCTCTGGGCCAATACGGCGGCCCTCGCCTTTTCTTGGACGTACCTTCCTTTTACTTACACACGCCGGATGTCGAGAAAACCAATCAGCGCATCGGGGCCGGGGCAGAAGTGGCCATGAACGTCGGCGCTCATTGGGGCGTAACTCGCCTCGGCTTGGGCACGACGTTTACCCTGAACCCCGGCTCGGAAGAGTTTTCTAAAACCACCCTGTGGCGCCCTTATGCAATTCTGGAAGCGGGCGCCGGCCTGTATCGCTCCAACGGCAACCAGTGCGCCAAAAGCCATCAGAGTGCCTTCACTGCCATGGGTAAAGTAGGTATGCGCTACGACTTTAATCGAGAAGCCATTGCCGTATCGGAAGGGATAGAACCGAATGCCTTAGACCTCATTTTGGGCGTAGAACTGGGCTACTTTTTTATCCGCGACGTGTTTCGCAACACGGAGTTTGCCATTAGTGGTAACTACCACACTCAGGCTAAAGTCATTTCGGCCAACGTAGGCTTCAAGTTGTTTCTCAACCTGCGCGCCAACCGTTGAGGACTTACTACCCTTGTACATAGACAATCCATTTTTCCTCGAAAGCTGGCTCGGGGAAAAAGTCTTGTACGGCAAAAACCTCGATGTAGTCGCGCGACTTGCCGGGTAAGGCGTTAATTTCGGAAGCGAGGTCTCCCCCTTTGAGGGCGATAAGCCCGTTAGGGTAGGCATGCTGGTGTTTTTTGCGCAGCAGTGGCCGACTCCATAGCAGCAGCTGGTGCAGCGGCGCTACGGCGCGTGAGACGACGAAGTCGAAGGCATGGCGTTGCCTGAACATCTCGGCGCGCACGTGCAGCGCCGTGGCGTTGGCCAACGACAAGGTCTTAATCAGTTCCTGTACAGCAGCAATTTTTTTACCTGTGCCATCAATGAGAGTGAACTGTACGTGAGGTAAAAGAATGGCCAAAGGAATGCCGGGGAAGCCACCGCCTGTGCCTAAGTCGAGCAAATGAGCGCCAGGCACGAAGGAGAAGGCTCTGGCGATGGACAAGGAGTGGAGCACGTGCTTGACTTCGAGATTTTCTATATCTTGACGGGAAACAAGGTTGACCCGCGTATTCCACTCTTGGTAGAAGTGGGGCAGATGGTCTAACCGCTGACGCTGCTGTGCCGTCAGGTCAGGAAAATAGCGCTCTACGATATCCATAAACACAGTATGCGTCGTCAGGGCGATAGGCTTTCAAGGAGCGCTTCTGCTTGGGCGCGGCGTTTGGGATTTTGGATGTTAGGAATGGCCAGTTCTACGGCTTTGGCTACGCGCTCGCGTTGGTGCGGAGTGTTTTGTGCAATTTGCAAATAGGCCATGACCTGGTACCAATAAATATCTTCGCCAAAGCGCTCTAAGTCCTCTATTTTGGCTAGGCACTGGATGGCCGTGACGGGGTCCTTCAGGTGCAAATGAATGATGCTTAGGTAAAACCAGGCATCTGCTTGGCAGGCAGCCGCTGTGTCTAATACAATAAGTAAGAGCGGGTCTGTGGCACTGCGGTAGTCTCCTTGCTGGTAAAAAACGTCGGCCTTGTGCAGCAGCATCAGGCATGCTTCAGTGGCGACGCCAGCAGACGCGGCATCGCTAGTGTAAGCGGCGCGGCGCTTCTCCCAATCCGCCATCAGGCTGCGTGGCGGGTTGAAGTTGCTTGCGTAAAGCTCGGCTACAGTTTTAGGCCGAAAAAAGAACTGATAGACGGCGTAGGCCGTCACCATGACGATGAGGAAAGTTAGCGTAATCCAGCGCCAAGTCTTGTTTCTCAGTGGCTCAACAGCGGGAGTTGAAACAGGTTTTTTTTGCCAGGCATGCTCATGCTCGACGGTATACTGCCAGGTTCGAAAGCCCTCAACATCGGCCAGCGCAGCAGTTAACCTATCGGAGGGTAGAGCTTCAGCCCCCATCTCGCTCTGCAATGCCTCAAAGCAGGCACCTTCCGCAGACGTAGGTTCGGCCAATAAGGCTTCTTGGCATGCGGGCTGTAGGCGGGCAAGAGCCAACCAGACAGCGGCCTTTTGCTGGCTTCGGAGCAAGTCTGCTTCCTCTGCAGAGGGTTCCATGCCAGCTTCTCGTTCTTGGGTGGACTTCAGCAGGGCTGCATGGGCAAGACTTCGCTCTTTCAGTAGCTGGCCCAGAGGCTGATTCTCCTCGGGCTGGTAGCCTTCGCGCGCCCACCGAGCGAGGTCGCACACAGCCAGCTGAAAACAGTAAGCGGCCTCTGCTTCTTCCCAGCCCAAGGCCACCAGTGTTTTCACTGTGTCCTCTCGAAACAGGCTGTACAAAGTGGACACGCCGAAGGATGCGTCCGTGCGCAAACTATTAAAATAGGCGTCGTTAGAAAAGTATTCCGGTGAGGTCACGTGTGCTCAAAGAAAGCGATTTTGAGTCGTAAAAGTAAAGTAAAAGAGCCAGGACATTGCTGCCCCGGCTCCATGAAAACACCTAAAACCCTATTAACTAACCTTATGAAAACAACTCTACATTCATCTTAATTGGTAAAACATACGCAGCGAAAGGAGGTTCACTTGGCCATGGCGGCAGTGAAAACAACGAGTAAACAATGATTTCAACAAACGTGTTCACACTTGTTCATGTGGCGCTTGCTTAAGGTACACCTGGGCATTTGTAAGCGATTTTATCGGAAAAACTGGCTAATGGGCGGAAAGTTGAACTTCGCTTGCGGATTTTTTCGCGATTGGCTAATTTTTGACAAACAGTAGGTTTTATCAAGACAAAAAAATCCCCCGAATTGGCCGATACCAAGTCGGGGGCAAGGACTTATGCCAGCCAGCCTAATGCTCCTCTTCTTTGGCATGTGCGGCGTACTCAGCCACGAGTTTGGCCTGGATATCGGGAGGCACAGGCGCGTAGTCGGCGAAGGAGATGCTGAACTTGGCTTTCCCTTGGGTAAGGGAGCGAAGCGCAGAGGAGTAGCGGTGTAGTTCCTTGAGCGGCACACGGGCGCGAATAATCTGGTAATGCCCCTCAGAGTCCATGCCCATGATGAGGGCCCGACGCGTCTGTAGATCGCCCATAACGTTGCCCATCACTTCGGCGTCGCACATGACTTCCAGGTTGTAGATAGGCTCGAGGATTTGCGGGCCGGCTTGCGGGAAGGCTTCTTTAAACGCCATGGAAGAGGCAATCTGGAAGGCCATATCGTTGGAGTCTACCGGGTGCATTTTGCCGTCGTAGATGCTCACGCGGATATCTCGACAGTAGGAGCCGGTTAGTGGCCCTTCTTCCATTTTAGCCATAATGCCTTTCTTAATAGCGCTGATAAAGCGGGCATCAATGGCGCCACCCACAATGGCCCAACAGAAGGAAAATTTGCCACCCCATTTAAGGTTTTCAACTTCGATATTTTTCACTGTGAGGTCGGCAGGTGGCGGCATGTCGTCGTAGTATGGCTCGATGCGCATATGCACCTCGGCAAATTGACCAGCGCCACCCGACTGTTTTTTGTGGCGATAGGCGTGGTTGGCCTGCTTGGTAATAGTTTCGCGATAGGGAATGCGCGGCTCTTCGTACTCAATACGAACGCCAAAATTTTGCTCTGACTTGGTGCGCACTACCTCTAAGTGGAGTTCTCCTTGGCCGTACACGATGGTTTGCTTCAGCTCAGCGCTTTGCTCGACGATGAGGGTAGGATCTTCCTCTTGGATGGAATGGAGGGCGTTAGCCATCTTTTCTACGTCGGCTTTGCTGGGTGGCACCACCGCCATGCGGATGCGCGGCGCCGGGAATTGAATGCGTTCGATCTTAATATCCGAGCCTTTCGGGTTGAGCGTTTGGTTGGTATGCGAGCCTTTAAGCTTGACGGAGCAGCCGATGTCGCCAGCTTGGAGTTGGGTCACGGCCTCGCGATTCTTCCCCTCGGAGATGTACAAGGCGGCAAAGCGCTCTGCCGTGCCGTTGTCGGCGTTAGTTAGCTCGTCGCCGGCCTTGAGCACGCCGGAGTACACTTTGAAATAGGAGACGTTGCCGACTTTGGGTTCGTTGACGGTTTTGAAGATGAATACACAAGGCCGTGCTTTAGGGTCGCAGGGTTTGGAGCCTCCTCCTTCTAATGCAGCAGGGGGGCGGTCGGCAGGGCTGGGGCAAATGTCGTGAATAAAGCCCATGATGCGTCCTGAGCCCATGTCGCTGAGGCCAGAAGCGCAAAAGACAGGGAAGAACTGGTGGTGGGCTAGGCCAATGCGAAGGCCGGCTGCCAGGTCTTCTTCGTCCAGTGTTCCGTGTTCAAAGTATCTCTCCATCAGAGCTTCGTCGTTTTCGGCTGCCGCTTCCACCAAAGCGTTGTGCATAGTGTCGGCGCGGCTTTTATGTTCGGCGGGTATCTCTCTCTTCTCGGGCTTGCCCCCACCTGGAGGGAATACGTACATCGTCATGCGGAGCGCGTCCACAATGGCATTAAAGCCCGGGCCGACTTGAACAGGAAACTGCACCGGTAAAACGCGATGGCCGAAGCGCTCGCGCGCTTGTTCTAGCGTACGTTCGAAGTCAGCTTTTTCGTGATCCAGTTGGTTGATGATGAAAATAGAAGGTGTCTCGTACTTGTCCACGTACTCCCACACCAGTTCGGTACCCACCTCGACGCCACTGCGCGCATTGAGGAAGACCAGAGCAGTGTCGGCTACCTTGAGTGCAACAATCACTTCGCCAATAAAGTCATCTAAGCCCGGGGTATCCAGGATGTTAATCTTGGTGTCTTTCCAGGTGCAATGCAGCACGCTGGTAAACAGCGAGTGACCGCGCTGTTGCTCCAAGGGCGTGTAGTCGCTTTGCGTGTTGCCGTCGCTCACGCTGCCGCGTCGGTTGATGGCTTTGGCCTCGTAGAGCATCGTCTCGGCAAAAGTGGTTTTGCCGCTGCCGGAGTGCCCTACCAGCACGATGTTCCGGATTTTATTGGTATCAAATTCAGGCATAGTTTGAGCAGAAACAGTTAGCAGTTTAAAGAACAGAAGGTATTTCGCGTTTGAGCAGGTGCGCGTGTGGTCACCTTGTTTTCTCCGCCCTTCGGCGGAAAAACCGGTTCCCAGGAGCAGGCCGTCTTTTAAAAGGAATATCGTTTTGGCGCGGTTAAAGTAGGCTTCTTTGTAGGATGCGCCAAAAAAAGTGGGAAAAATTTCCGCAGGGCTTATTCATTAGCGCGCCAAACGCGCAAAGTATTCAAATAGCAGACTTTTTTCACTTCCTCTTCGGTGTAACCGCGACGAAAGAGCTCCGCAATGAGGTTCGGATACATACTCACGTCGGCCAAGTCGGGCGGAGTGGCTAAGCCTACCCCATCGAAGTCGCTACCTAACCCCACGTGGTCAATGCCCGCCAATCGGCGGATGTGGTCAATGTGATCGGCCACCTCGCGCACCCCAAACCCCGCTTTTTCTAGTTCCTTGCGCATGAATCGCTGTGCTTTGGGGCCTTCCTTGGGTATTCCTCGATTCCTCATACGCGCTTCCGCCTCCCGAAAGGCCTGCCGGCTTTGTGTGCTTAAGAAATAATGGCTAAAAGGCACTTGAACGACGCCGCCCTTTTGGGCAATAGCGCGAATGAGCGTATCGGATAAGTTTCGCTCGAAGTTGGGCGTAAAGTGCCGACAAGCGCTGTGCGTGGCAATAACTGGCCGGGTACTAATCTCGAGCACATCCCAAATCGCTTTGTCGCTGAGGTGGCTAACGTCCACCATAATACCGACCCGGTTCATCTCGCGCACCACCTGGCGCCCAAAATCGCTCAAGCCGCCGTGAGTGCGCGCGCTGTCATACGAAGAGTCTGAAATGCGGTTGTCGCGGCTATGCGCCAACGTAATGTAGCGGATCCCGCGCCGATGAAAGTAGGCCACATCTTCGAGGGTGCCTATAGGGGCTCCGTTTTCCATACCCATGGGTAGCGACACTATGCCCAGCCTGAAGTTGCGCTCAATATCCTCAGCGCGAAGCGCTACCGCAAACTTATCGGGATAGGCCCGCGCTACCGCATATACTAAGTCAATGAGCGAATCGGCCAGCGCGCGCGCCTCGCTAACGGGCCGCTGTTGGTAAGATGCCGGAACGTAAATGGACATGAAGGCGCCGCTCAGCCCACCTTTTCGCGCGCGCTCGTAATCGAAGTGCCCCTCCGGGTGACGAAGGGCTAACGCCTCGAAGCCCGCTTTTGGCCACACCTTCCGCTCTGCCAGGCGATAGGGAAAGTCTATGTGGGTATCTATAATGGGCATGGTGCGCACCAATCGCTGGGCGCGTGTCAATGGGTCAAGACCTGCCGTGTCTGAAGTTGGTGCTATACCCTGAGCAGAGGGTAGCATGTTGCTTGATGTTGCCCAACAACCGGAAAATACCGCCAGGAGCAGTGTGCAAAGCGCAGTAACCATAGGACGTTCGAGTGGTTAAAACGGTGCATAAATAAAAACTAAGCCTCATCGGGAGCCGGCGCAAGGTTGCACCAGTCAAGAATTTTTTGAGAAAAAAATTACTTTGGAATCCAAAATTTATCTTTGTGCCCTGAAAATAAAATTCGGATTCCGAAATGTGTCTTTTCTCCATTGAAAAACATCTTGCTTACGCCTATAAACATTCCCGGTTGCGCTTGTAGTCGAGTAGAGCCTTTGCTCTTAACAATGGCCAACTTAGACCTGCTTAAGAAGCTCCCTGCTTTTCACGGGAGGGCGTTACCCTTGTGCGAAAGAGGCAGAACATCTTAAAAGGAGAAAATCATGAGGTATCGCATCGAGTTCGAACCCTGGCCTTTGCTCCTATGGGGAGCGTTATTTGTCAATTTTACTCATTTTCATCCAATTGCAGTTATGAAGACAACACCTGAAACAGCGCTCAGAGTCGCTGTCTATGACACCTATGTGCCTAAAAAGCAAGGTGGCATCATGCACTTCGACATTTTGGTGGATGCCAACGAAAGAGACTTAGAGAAGGTCTATGCCTATGGCCGCGAGTATTTAGCTGCCAAAGGACAAGCAGGGCAACCGCTTACTGCTAAGGAATGCCGGTTTTGTCACTATGAAATCGCCAAAGGGCCTATCGAGGAAGCTATCCGAAAAAAGGGTTACTACATCGTGGAGCTGGAGGGATGTCAATAGTCCCTGTCTTCTTTCTTCCAAAAGAAAAGAGGCCATTGAGCTACTTTTGCTGGGGAAGATTTTTTGTCTGCAGGTATTGCTCCATGAGTATTTTCGATCCGTACGCCCAAACTGAGCACGTTGAGTTCAAGATTGTGGCTGCCTTAGAGCGGCTTAGCGAAGCCTTCCGCGTCTTGCTGTGGGAAAAAGGGAAAGTGCTGGGTATTAGCCCTATTCAGATACAGCTGCTGCTCTTTATTCGATTTCACACCGAAGAACGGTGCAAAGTCAGCCTGTTAGCCCAAGAATTCAATATGACGCCCTCTACCGTGAGCGAAGCCTTAAAAACGCTGGAAAAGAAAGGCCTCCTTGCGCGCAAACCTGAGCCTAAAGATGCGAGAAGCCACACCTTGATGCTGACGAGTGCTGGTATGAAAATGGCGCAAGACGTTGCGGACTTTGCCGATGCGATTTTGCCAGGTTTGGCCGTGCTGTCGCCAGTAGAGAGGGACAGTCTTTTGGAGCATCTGCTCAAGCTAATCGCCTATCTGCAGCGAGCAGGCGTCATCGGGTTGCAGCGCATGTGCTTTTCCTGCACCTTTTACCGCAAGACCGACAGCGGCCATTTCTGTCATTTCATCAAAAAGCCCTTGGATAGCTCTGAACTTCGGATAGACTGCCCTGAGCACGTACCGAGTAAGCAAGGCAACAAGGGATAAGTGGGTCAGACACCTTTTCGGCTACCCCATATTTGGACGTGCAGGCGGTCGGTGTAGCGGAACCCATAGGCTTTGCAGGTCTCTACCAACCACTCCCGGCGGCGCTGGAGCGTCTCTTGGGTGGAGCCTTCAGGCATAAGCCATATTTTTTCTGTTGGAATGCCGTAATGGCCCAGGAGGGCAAGTACTTCTTCGAGGTCAGCCTCTTGGGTGATGACAAACTTGAAATATGCCTTAGGGTTTTGGGCAAAGTAGCGATACACAGCGGGCTTTTCGCGCAGGCGACGTGGGTTGCTGCTGTTCGATAGTTTGGGCGACACGTTGTACTGGTCAATGGCCGCCTCGAAGTCGGGCAGAGGCAGGAGTGTACCGTTGGTTTCTATCTCGAAGCGATAGGCAGCGTCGTGTTGCCGCAGCAGATGCATCAGTGCCACTAAAGCCTGCTGCTGCAAGAGCGGTTCGCCGCCCGTAAGGACGACGTTGCGACAAGGGAAAGCCAGCACCTGCTCAACGACTTCGCCCACTGAACACCGGGCTATCCAGTTCTTTTTATCGTATTTCCGGTAGCTTGGGTCTTGGTCGTTGATGTGCACGAAAGGAGTGCCCTCCCAGTTCCACGTGTAGTCAGTGTCGCACCAAATGCAGTGGAGGTTACACAGGCTCGTGCGAATGAAGACAGCGGGCAACCCAGCATTTTTGCCCTCGCCCTGTATGGAATAGAACACCTCGGGTCGCCCATGAAGAAGGGCTAATTGCAGGGTAGGCAGAGCAGTTTTCACGCTTTTTTCTCCAAAAATAGCGCTTTAAGGTCGCTTAATCAAACAGCCCTATCTGGCTAAGCGACGGTTCTGGTTCAAAGGTGGGGGCTGCTGTTTCGCCGCTGGTTGAGGCGGGCGTGCTGGAAGGCAGTAGGCGTTTGATCACGCGCAGCTGATGCGTGTAACGCTTTTGCTCAGGGTTGAAAATGCCAAAATGGTCTAGCTTATCAACACGAACCTCACCGCTGGCGTGGATGATGTGGCAATCGGGTAAGACGATGCCCACATGGCCAATGTCACCTTTGCCGTTGTCGAAGAAAGCCAGATCACCCAGTTGGCATTGCTCTGTAAAGTCCACAGGAGCGCCCTCGTGTACTTGCTGCGACACTTCGCGCGGCAGGCGGATGCCAGCCATCTTGTAAACCAATTGCACCAAGGCGGCGGCGTCAATGCCAAAGGGAGAGCGCCCTCCCCACAGATAGGGAGCGTGCAAGTAACGGCGCGCCGTGCGAACAATCCACTCTCCTGTACGCGGAGCCTGAGAGGGCGTAACTACTGGCCCTGAAAACTGAAACGTCTGCTCGCCCAAGCGACAGCACAGCCCGTCGTAGCAGGGAAGCACTGCGCCCAGTGTAAGAGGAATGAAATGGTCGGCAGCCATTAGACCTTCCACTAAGGATAGGCTAATGGAAGAGTGCTCGCTGTATTCGCGATACTCGCTAGGTGCGAGCGGACGCAACTGGCGAACGTCCACCCATCCGCTAAAGCCATCCCATGAGCACACCACATGACGCCAGCCGTCTTTAGCTTCCAAAACCTCAACGGTTTCGCCAAACAACAACTGCGAGACCATCTCGCTTTTGTCGCTCGGATGAGCGCGCATAGGAGCAATGCTAACCTGGCAAGCGGCGTACATGGCAGACAAGTGCTGACGTTGGCGCAAATATCGTTCGCCAGCGCACAACCTTTAGCAAAAATGAAGGGCCAACAACTTTAGGTAAGTTGTTGGCCCTCCCGTATAAATGAGCAACAGTTCTATCCGTAGAACTTAATTCTGCACGACGAATTTCTTCGTCAGCGTGCCTTCGTCCGTAGCTACACGCACCAGATAAGTGCCTGCAGCTAACTGGGGCAAGGGATAAGTGAGCAGGTCGCTGGTAACCCCCTCATGTACTTGATAAGTAATGACACGGCCACTCAGCTCAGCGATAGTAACGGTGGCATCGGTCGGGCGGTCAAAGCCCATTTGAAGGGCCAGGCGGCCGTTGACCACTGGGTTCGGACGCACCTGCATGACGGTTTCAGGCAATTGTTTTTCATCGGTAGTGGAAACTAAGTCCATGTAGATGCGCAATACAGCACTGGGGCCACCTTGGAAGCCGCCGAGGAACCATTGACCGTTGAAGACCAACGTGGAAGGTACGGGCAGGGGGAAATCTTGGTCAAAAGCGTGGTAAACAAGCCGGCTGTCGCCCGAATAACGGACAGCTACCACATAGCGAGCGCCGTTCTCAATGTCGATCCCTAAGTTGCCCGAGAGGATATCAATCAGCTCCACCTTCTGGTCTAAGTAGTTAGTCATATTGGGCGGAGCCTGATAGGGTGCTGTTCCTAACCATTCGAAGCTTTCCGATTCAAACTTCGTGTTGTCGAAGGTGGAATAAGTAGGCGGCTGCACATCATCAGCTACCCGGAAGAAGTACACATCCGCTGTCACACTGGTCACTGGTAGATCAGGGCCCGTGCCGAACGAGAATTCTACATCTTTGACCCGGTACTTGTCTTTTGCTTTAGGATTGGTGCTGTACCACGCGCCAACGCCCCAGTTGTCGCCGATACTACCGGGCCGGAAGCCAGCATTGACGCCATCGTCTTTAGCAAAGAGATTGGGCGTAACGTAGAAATTAGTTTCTGTTCGGCTTTCTGCCGGAGAAACTCCTCCTACTGGGTCGGAATTGACGGTATAGCGAATTTTATAAGTGCCAACGGGCAGCTCGGGCGCATATAGACCTGGTAGATCGAAGAAGCTATCGGTTACGGTAGGGGCCAACGTGGGAAGAATGCGCTGAGTGGTGTACAACACGTTGTTGTTGGCATCCAGCACGTAGGCATCTATCTTCACATTAGAGCGATCAACGCCGCTGGTATTGGTCAGCTCCGCACCGAAGCCGAACGTATCTACGGCAATCTGGTGCACGGGCGTGCGCTTACTTGAGGCTGGTATGAAGACTCTCTTCAACACCACCTCAGGTACAATAATGCAGATTTCTACCGGGTTACCCGACTTGGTACCGGCATCCACAAACTCAGCCATCTGGCGGCTCATGAAAAAGACCGGAATAGTCGTTTGTTCCGCTTGAGGTGTTGTGGCACCCATGCTCATAACTGAGCAGGCATTCTGTGCAGGGTCGGCGTAGTGGTTGGCAATGAACACAGCCAAGGCCCCTGCATTCTGAGCGTTAAGGGCTTTGATGGAAAAGGCGCATACCCCCCGACGGATAATAGCAATCTTGCCCGTCAGCTGGCCGGCGGGAATGGCATTGCAGCAAAGCGAGTCCACGTTGTCGCGTGCCCACACCGCTGGCGCGCAAACTCTGCCCTGAGGCACCCCTCCCCATCTAGCTGTCCCGTAACCACAGTCGCCAGCGAAGAAATCTCTCGTAGTGCTCCCATACGTTACGCGGATAACAACACCGGAGTTTTCCGTACCCTGCGCAGCTGACTCCGCAGCCAACAGGGAAAATATCAGCAGAAGCGATGCCGAAATGAGATTGGTAAGTAGTTTTTTCATAACAACAGCAGAGGATTTAGTGAAGTGGTATGGAATTATTGAGCAGCAAATTTAAGTCACCTGGTCTTTGTGAAGTAAGTTTTAAGAAGAATTACGAGAATTCCGCTCGCACGGGTTGCCGTAGTGCCATTTTTTCACATCTAAAAGCCAGACGGGTATTCAGCGCCGCTACATAAAACTATGGCAAAAAGGGCGGCCTTGCTCTATGGTTGAATAAAAATAGCCCTCACCGGAAAAGCTGGAGTGCCTGGAGCAGCGTTTGCCACACGCCCCAGAGTGCTGGAATAGCCACCACAG
>JBEQAD010000070.1:0-12648 GCA_041640515.1 Saprospiraceae bacterium
CGTGGCAGGTGAAGCCATAGATGCTCCGCGCACGGTGCCCCGCGCTATGCTGTTAGGCGTTTTCATCGTGCTGGCAACGTACCTACTGGTCAACGTCGCCTACATGCTGCTGCTACCGGTGGCCGATATCGCGCGCACACCACGCGTGGCCAGTGAGGCGTTGGAGCGAGTCGTGCCCTGGGGAGGTCGGGCAGTGGCCGTGGCCATTGCTCTATCCATTTTCGGGACAGTGAGTATTTACACTATGTCGGCGCCGCGGATTTACTTTGCCATGGCTGCCGATGGCATCTTTTTTGGGCGTTTAGCTAACGTACATCGGCATTGGCGAACACCGGTATTGGCTATGTCAGTGCAAGCGGTTTGGGCGGTAGGCGTGTTGGTGTTCTTTCAAGGGCTGTTTGACCGAATTATCACCTTTGTTACGTTTATGGACACCTTTTTCATGGGGTTGGCCGGTGCTGCTGTCTTTGTCTTTCGCCGTACACGTCCGCAAGCGGAGCGCCCTATTCGCGTATGGGGCTACCCTATTGTGCCAGCCATTTTCGTCCTTATCTCCCTTGCTTTTGGCATCAATACATTGCTACAGCGTCCTGATCAGGCCCTGCCGGGCTTAGGTCTGTTGGGCATAGGAGCAATGGTGTTTGTTTTCTTGAAAAGAAATGCGAGGCTTCGGATGGTTAAAAAATAGCGGCTACGCTCGCTGCGCGTGCCTTATCCCATAGCGCACCAGGAGCAATCGACCGCTCTTGTTCCTCTAACCCGCCTCAATACAGCGTATTTTCTAAGACCACAAAGGGCACCCCCGCTCGTACCCAGCGCTGCACTTCGCCATTATCGGGCACCACCTCAAAAGTGAGCGCTCCTAAAGCAATGTCCACATCGCCATCGCCATCCCAATCGGCGACATCGAGTACCATCCAGCGCCCTTGGTCAACCTCAGGAAAAGTACTCGCGTCGAATTGGAAATTACCTTGGTTTTCCAGTAGTACAAAGCCTGTCGATGGTGTGCGCTGAAAATTTGGAAAAAAAGCTACTGCGGCTATGTCCATATCGCCGTCGTTGTCAAAATCGATCACAGTGGCGTCGTAAGCTCCGTGCAAAGGGTAGAAGAATGTTTCTGTGTAGCCGCCTTTTCCATTGTTGGTGTAGATGCGGATGCCATGATATGGCTTCAAAATGGGCTTATAGTCGGCATTGTCGCCGCAGGTGTACACGATGTCCTCCAAACCATCACCATTCACGTCCACCAGGCGGAAGGAGCTAGAGCCCCAAGAAGGGGGAAAACGCAGCATAGGTTCTTCGCGAAAGTTTCCTTTCCCATCGTTGAGGTATCGGAAAATACCTTCGTCACCTTGACTGAACAAGGCCAAAATGTCTAGATGCCCATCGCCATTCAGGTCGCGCAGATAAGAGCGAATAGCTCCCGGGCGATAGCGCAGCACAGTCTTAGCAAATGAGCCGTCGGAACGTTGTTGCCAGTAAGTAAGGCCACCTGTCCACTTGGCATACTCACATACTACGCCGTCAGTTAGACCATCGTTGTTGAGGTCCGCCCATACGCTGTGTACAGGCCTCTGGAGATCTTCGAGCAGCCATTGAGCGCGTGGGCTGCCATTGGGCAAATACACGACAGTGCCTACAGGAGCATCGGTCGGCGAAAAAGAGCCCATGATAGTGAGAAATAAGCCGCCTGAGTCACACTGTATCCCTACGATACCCTCTGCCAAGTTGGCCGCTTTTTCTACGTTTAATTTTTCATCTATCCAGTACAGTCGCTTGGTATTGGCGTCACCGAGCCAGAGCCCTCCGTCCGGTCGAAAGCGCACCAGCGTCGTGCTGGGTGGAGACAATCGCAAGGCAGGCAAGCGCGTTCGAAAACGCCGAAGACCGACAGTAATAGGCTCAGGCGAGGGCAGCGTTAAGGTGTCGGGGGCGTTGCTCAAATAAAAATCAGTAATTTTTCGCCAGGATTTGAGGTCGAGCATAGGGCGATCCGGGAATATGCCACGCTCGCGCACATACTGCCCTCCTAGCCCTTGCTCGAACAAAGTCGCCCGTACAGAGTCGCTATGATAGATGCCTAATTGATATCCCATTTGCGGCAATACTACTTTTTGCCATAGGGCTTTGGGCAGTAATGCCGGCTCTGGATATAGGTGACACATTCCGCAATACATTTTTGCCAGACGCTCTCCCTCCGGTGGGTAAGAAGCTACCTCAACGCCCGCCATGGTTACGCCTAAAACCACCACACTAAAGTAAAATAAACTATTTTTCATAGTTGCAGCACCATTATTTACATACATCATCAATCGTTTTTATGATCCCGACGCTACCAATTCAGCAGCAACGGTAGTTTTCTAGTAGAAGGGATATTCTCGAAAGCATAAAGCGTATCTACGAATACACCTCTTCCGGGCACATAGATTATTGTGATAGCCTTGCAGCAAAACAGGATTCGCTCTCAGGCAGAAAAAAGCCTCGAGAGACACGCTACCAATCGAGCATAGTGCAGCGTGCCTCCGGGCTATTTGTTCTATCCAAATATGATATATCGCGTTGCTCTCCCAACCCAAAGAACACTGGCCTCTTGATGGCTCGACAACCACTCAAACCATACCCGCAGGATAGTCCACTGAGCCACTTTCCTTTTCTACTATCTATTGTAAGGCGAAAAAGCGGCAATTGAACCGCTTTCAAGCGAGCCAACAAATCTATACTGATGGCCAACGAGCCAGTTATCCAAACATTTGTGCATAATAGTCAATACAAGCCACCGATAGTGCGACGATTCCAGTCGCTCTGATGGTCAAAGGCGGGCAAACGAGCCGGGCGTGCTGTCATACCTGCTGTATCGGTGAGTGCTTCCATAAAGCGCACCAATGCCTCCTGTTCTATTTCTGTTAAGTTCAAATGGTCAAACGGCAATGTCTGATGAGGTACATGCAAGCCCAAACCTGCTCCGCCACCGCGATTGTAGAAATCTACAACGCTCTCCAGCGTAGGATAAGCGCCATTGTGCATGTATGGAGCCGTAAGGGCTACATTGCGGACAGTGGTCGTCTTAAAACTGTAGCGAAAATGCTCAGCACGGTCGCGCGGGCGGCCATTCGCATATCGGCCCAAGTCAGGGTCAAGCTGCAATGGAGTTGCAAAAGGAGAAACCGGTACACCGATAACTTCCGACTCATTCTCCTTAAAATATGGCGGTACTAACCCAGAAAATGTCGGCGCAAAATGGCAAGTACCACACAAAGCTTTGCCCATAAACAGATTGAAACCCAGCATCACCTTAGGGTCCAAGGAGACATCCTCGCCGCGCAGATAGCGATCCACTGGGCTGTTAAAGCTCTTGAGCGAGCGGACATAAGCCGCCAGCGCGCGTATCAGACCAGGCACGTTGGGCGCATGGCCAAAAGCTTCCAGAAAGAGCGCTCGATACGTTGCGCTTTGATTTATTTTGTCGAGGATTTCAAAGTAATTTGTATTAAACTCTTGTGGATTGAGGATGACGTGTTCGGCTTGGCTTTCTATGCGATCCGCCCGCAGGTCGTAGAAAAATTTATCTGAAATAATGCTATTGATAATAGTAGGCGCATTTCGGCTAACTGTGCCCGTAAGATTTATGGCGAGACTTTTAGGCAAACCATCGGTAAACCCCTTTTCTGGCTGATGGCAAGAGGCACAGGCACGCTGATTGTTTGATGAAAGAATAGGATCAAAGAAAAGTAACCGCCCTAATTCAACTGCAACCGGTTTTTCCTGATAAGCACCTATGCCAGCATAGTAGTGGTCGTTAAAGGTCTTCTCAGAAAACATGCTTGGTGATAGATACTCCAACGGCTGAGATAGTTTAGTCACGTGAAAGACGTACTCAATACCCAGCGCTGTATGCAGCCTGAGTAGCTGACCATATAATGGCTCCAGGAAATTGCGGATACAGTTTATTCGGTCGAAAGAGTCAAAGTCCGGATGCTGGCGCATCATATCTATGCACTGGGCAAAATTGGCGGCAATACTATCAGCCAAGGGCTTTTGCGGACAGTAAGGCAAATACAAAGCCACGACCTGCTGCATAGCCTGTAAGCTAATTGCTGATTCTTCTATAGCCATGCCAGATGCCGGCGTGTCGAAGCCTACTAAACCTAATGCCGTAATGCGAAAAATACCTGAGCGAATGGCCTCCATTACCTGCCTATCGGTCAATGGCAGCTGAAGTTGAGTATTCATAATAGGCCTGTAAGCCGTCAAAAGATCTTGAGTGAGGCGCAACAGCTCCGACTGTTGCTCAACAGCATCTTCAGCATACAGTATTTCCTCGATGACCTGCATCCCACTCGGCTCTATCACTTCCACTCCCGCTACTACGCGATTGACCGTAGGTAAAGGTGGCCCGTTGATAAAGTCTCGAGTGTTTTCTTCATCCAAATAAGCAAGTAGGAATTCGATGTGCTTATATGTCGTACGTACTTGTCGGAAAGCCTTTTTCCAATGTGCCGAAGTACTATCTGGATGGCGCAATGCCTGCTCAAAGTTTATGAGTGCCTGCTGATAGTGATGAAGACCCTCTGTGTACAAAATCCGCACACGCTCGATAGCAGGCGATTGTACGCTAGAGAATGGCTGATACAAGGCAGAAAGACCTATCCCTCCTGCCAAAAGGCAGCAGCCGACGATAAACTTTTGCATAGTCAGAATTAATTAGATTAATTGTTAAAAAGGCGGCATGGCCAACAGAAAGACCATGCCGCCTTGCACGAGAGAAGGAGCCTGCAAACTATGCGAGCAAGCAGCAAGAAAAAATTATTGCACGATTAGTTTAACTGTTTCACCCTTAGCGTTCTTTATAAAATATATGCCGGGATCTAAGTCAGAAACATCTGCTACTTGCGTGTTGCGGAATACACGCATGAGCTGACCATTCATGTTGAAAATAGCCGCATCCGTTACCGTGTTGAAGTTGAGCTCCCGGGCAACCGGATTGGGCCATACCTGAAACTTATCTTCATTCAAGAACTTAGGTTCGCTGATGGATACAATTAGGTTATCCCAACCCGTGATTGCATAAGTTAGCGAGTTAGCATACACTCCAGAATTGGTTGTTGCTGGGTGCTGCGAGTTGACAAGCATAGTCTTACCGTCAGGTGTCATGACGGCCCCGGTAATCTCAGCGCCTATAGGCGTAGCGCTGATACGGATCAAGTCATCAACAGTGGGGTTTGGTATAGACAAATCGAGCAAAAACAGCTCACAAACGACTGGCTTGCTATCTGGCATGCGGCCGTACGTACTGCCGTTGAGGTCTTCGGAAATAAGCAAGTAGGCTTTGTTACCTACATACAACATATTAAGGCCATCCGGATTAGACAGGTGCTTGCTTGGATAAGAAGCAATCGGTACATTAGCCTGCGTAAAGTCGGGACCGCCCTCCAGCAGTACCGTGATTTGTTCCGTAACAGGGTCGTAGCAAAGCACACGGCCATAATAGTCCACATAGTCGTCAGATACTGGAGTCAACCCCTTAGAAGCGGCACGCTGCACGTGATGTTGGGCAGGAACTGCTCCTGCATTGATAGCGTTGCGCCAACTGGATGATTTGCCGACATTATCACGGCCCGTTTCGGCAATATATACGAGGCCTGTCTTCTCGTTAATAGTTATCCACTCCAAACGGTTGAACACTGTAGCTCCCCCCGTAATGGCAGGGGTACGTGGGTCGAGCATCACATTCAGATCAGTATTGTCCAAGGGTTGCCATTTCGGCGTCTTGGTGTGTGCGTAATAGTACAGTTTGCCTTTCGTAAAATCACCCGGAACATCAGCTACAAATTTTGTGAAAAGGCCCGGGGTAGCATCTTCACCCAAATAGATGGTGCGGTTATCACTGGCAGCAGCGCCTCCTTCAAAGAACAAGCGCCCCCAGTTATACTGCTTTCGGATGGCTTTAGCCTGTTTAGGGTCCACTTCTACCATCCAGTTTAGATTCTGAAACTTCTTGATGGTCTTGCCATGGAATGTCGGAAACTCCGGCGCATTGATGGTGAAGTCCGATGTATCACGCAAAAAGGCCGAAGCAGAAGCATTGCTGCTTACTTGCCATTCCTCTGCCGTCCAAATGCGGCCACCGACACCGATAACACCGGCACAGTTCATTCCTGTCTCACCTACCGTGTTCACAAAGTCAATGTTGAAAAATTTACCCTTGCGGCCGTCGTTGAGAGTTTGTTCGATGACGATTAGGGTGTCAGTAACGGGGTCTCGACGGACTTTGAACGAAGTCATGCCGCCACCGTCACCGATAAAGTCGTTGCGTTGTTGCATCTCGTGATTGACCGTGATCCAGAATTCGCCGGGCTTATCTGGATCAGGAGTTATCCCGATAAAATCGTGCCACTGCTTAGCAGGGTGCTTACCCGCAGGGTTGCCGTAAGTGGCTGTGGTCTGCACCGAGTCCAACTGGCCCACAAAGAGCACCTGATACTTCAGTGGAGAAGGCGGTAACACGACGGTGGTGGCGTCATAGTTCGCCGGCACGGAGGGGTCAAAGGCAAACTGCGCCATAGCCAAGGTACAGAAAACCAATCCCAAAGTCAGAGTTGAAATAACCTTTTTCATAAAGAAGAAAGCGTTGTTTAGTTGGTGATTTTTTGGGCGAAACTATCAGCGCCGTATTATCCAGAAGCTAATTCATAGTATAATACTTAATCTATTCTTCCACTATAATTATTATTCAGATAACATATAAAGTAGGCCACATAAAATCGCGTACTATGTCTATTTTTTGCTTACAGATGTAACTAACCTTAGCAGCATATTTTACATTGATTCAAAACATATTTAACCTGCACCAAACCAGCATTTTAATCTATAATTCAATTTGATTTTAATTTTAATTAATGAATGTAGAAGCATTTCTTCACAAAGAAGAACATGCGCTCTTTGAATATATCGTCCTTAAAATAGCAACGTGTCACGTCTGCAACAAAGTGCTATCCCATATCCATATCT
Organism: Saprospiraceae bacterium; assembly: GCA_041640515.1. GTDB lineage: Bacteria > Bacteroidota > Bacteroidia > Chitinophagales > Saprospiraceae > M3007. The sequence goes on from JBEQAD010000070.1 coordinate 7,009, forward strand.
ACTCCTTTGACCTATAGGCTTCCTCACAAACAGTCAAACATCCCTGCCGAGGTCTTCGCACTAATTTTATCTCCTCATTTCTTAAAGGCTTGTTAGTATCCTACCTTTGCGGCGTTTTTTTAAACAGTAAGCATCATTGCAAAAAAGAACTCAGCTGTGTCGGAAAAGATCATTTTTTCCATGTCGGGGGTTAGCAAGACTTTCCCTCCTCAAAAGCAGGTACTAAAAAATATCTGGCTATCCTTTTTTTACGGAGCCAAGATTGGTGTGCTTGGCCTGAATGGCTCTGGTAAATCTACTCTGCTCAAAATCATTGCTGGTTTAGACCAAAACTACGAGGGCAAAATCGAATTTGAGCGGAATTATAAGATCGGCTACCTAGCCCAAGAGCCCGAATTAGACGAAAGCAAAACCGTGCGTCAGATTGTAGAAGAAGGCGTGCAACATATTGTAAACCTGTTGCGTGAAAATGAGGAAATCGGAGCACGCCTGGCCGAAGTAACAGAAGACGATGAAATGATGCGTCTTCTCGAGCGCCAGGGCGAGGTGCTAGAGCAAATCGAACATCTGGGCGGATGGGAGATTGACCACCGCATCCACCTCTTCACCGATGCGTTGCGCTGCCCACCCGACGATACCCCCATCCGCGTGTGCTCTGGCGGAGAGCGCCGCCGCGTAGCTATCGCCCGCCTGCTGCTTAGCCAACCCGACATCCTCCTACTCGACGAACCAACAAACCATCTGGATGCTGAATCCGTGCTGTGGCTAGAGCAGTATCTACAAAATTTTCCGGGTACAGTAATTGCTGTGACGCACGACCGTTACTTTTTAGATAACGTGGCAGGCTGGATACTCGAGCTGGACCGCGGCGAGGGCATTCCATGGCAGGGTAACTACTCCTCCTGGCTGGAGCAAAAAGCCCGCCGATTGGCTCAAGAGGAAAAGCAGGAAGACAAACGCCGCAAGCAATTGGAGCGCGAGCTCGAGTGGGTGCGCATGGGCACCAAAGGGCGTCAAGCCAAGGGTAAGGCCCGTCTAAACGCCTACGAAAAAATGGCCAGCGAAGAAGTGCGCGAAAAAGAGCAAAAACTCGAGCTCTGGATACCTAACGGCCCGCGTCTAGGCGACAAGGTTATTGAAGCACGCAACCTTACTAAAGCCTATGGCAATCGCCTGCTATTTGAAAATCTCCACTTCGATATTCCTAAAAATGCCATCGTCGGCATTATTGGACCCAACGGCGTAGGCAAATCTACCCTTTTTAAAATCATCGTCGGCAAAGAGCAACCCGATGCAGGAGAAATCATTATTGGCGACACGGTCAAGATCAGCTATGTGGACCAGAGCCACGAGGCGCTCCTGCCAGAAAAAACCATCTACGAGATTGTGTCAGGTGGCAATGACATCTTACAGGTGGGCAACACCTCTGTCAACGCGCGCGCCTATCTGTCGCGCTTCAACTTCTCCGGCTCCGACCAGCAAAAAAAACTGGGCGTCTGCTCGGGCGGCGAGCGCAACCGCGTCCATTTGGCCATGACGCTCAAGGACGGCGGCAACGTGCTGTTGCTCGACGAGCCAACCAACGACATTGACGTCAATACCTTGCGCGCCCTGGAGGAGGCATTAGAAGATTTTGCCGGCTGCGTGCTTGTTATTAGTCACGACCGCTGGTTTATCGACCGGCTAGCTACGCACATCCTCGCCTTTGAAGACGACGCTCAGGTCGTCTTCTTTGAAGGAAACTTCTCTGCTTACGAAGAGGCTAAGAAAGCGCGCCTTGGTGACATCACCCCACACCGCCCACGCGTAAAACACATATTATTATCATAGGTGTCGTCAGCGCACAGCGAAGCCGTTGGGCCAACCCTCGTCAGGGCGTACAAAGCACAGATGTCCCTGTGCATCCTCAGCCATCAGCACCATGCCCTGTGACTCGATGCCGCGCATGTTGCGTGGAGCTAAATTGGCCACCACAAGGACTTGACGTCCAACCACCTCTTCGGGGGCATAATGTTGAGCAATGCCGGCCACAATGGTGCGCATCTCAAACCCTAAGTCGACGGTCAGGCGTAGTAACTTGTCGGTTTTTGCTACCCTTTCTGCTCGCGTGATAGTACCCGTGCGCAGGTCGAGTTGGGCAAAAACATCGTAAGGGATAATCTCTTTCAACGGTGGATATGTCGGCCCATTTACTTCTTTTGTGGCAGTGACCACAGGGGTTATTTGGTGCAGCTTTTGAATTTGCCCTTCAACAACCTCATCGGGTAACCGGCTAAATAGGTGGCCCGGAGCTCCGACCTGATGCCTCGAATGGATGACGGCGTTGCCCTCAAGTAATTCGTTGAGGAAGGAAATCCACTCGCCGCTGTCCTGGAAGGGTGGTAGATTGAGCAGGGCACTCAGCCGCTCTGCAGCAAAAGGCATAAAAGGACGCATAGCGACCGAGAGCACAGCAGCATACTGGACAGCGGTGAACAATACGGCCTTGACCTGCTCAGGGTGATCCTTGGCGGCTTTCCACGGCTCGTTGAACTGTAGCAAGGCATTACCGGCACTGGATATTTCCATAAACAGACGGAGCGCTTCGCGAAATTGGAAATGCTCAATCTCTTGGCCTATCCTTTCTAATTGCTGAGCGAGCTGGCGCAGTTCCTGGTCTACTGTAGTCATCTGCTCGGCATCCCAGCCACTCTTAAACGACTGCTCGAAATTGGCTAATGGCACGTAGCCACCGTAGTTTTTGTGCAACAGTACCAGCACGCGTTGAATAAAGCCACCCAGATTCCCCACCAATTCAGTGTTGGTGGTTTCTTGCAACCCTTTCCAGGTAAACTCGCTGTCGCGCTGCTCTGGCATGTTCTTAATTAGGTTGTAGCGCAGGTCATCTTCGCGCCCTGGAAGCTCTTCAATGAATTCATGAGCCCACACTGCCCAATTGCGCGAAGTGGACAGCTTGTTGCCTTCTAAATTGAGAAACTGATTGGCGGGCACATTGACAGGCAGGATAAACTCCCCGTGCGCCCGCAGGATGGCCGGAAAAATGAGGCAATGAAAAACAATGTTATCCTTACCGATAAAATGAATGAGGGCCGTCTCCTCGTCCTTCCAAAAGCGCTCCCAGTTATCGGCGTGGTCAGCAGCCCACTGTTCAGTTGCCGAAATGTAGCCAATGGGGGCATCTAGCCACACATAGAGTTTTTTACCTTGAGAAAAGGGAATTTCTGGTGGCACATCAACACCCCAGTCCAGGTCGCGTGTCATAGCGCGAGGCTGCAGCCCCTGGTCAAGCCAGGAGTTGCATTGACCCACCACATGCGCCTTCCAAGTAGTAGGGTCGTGATGCTGCTTGCCCTCTACATAGCCGGTGTTGATCCACTCACGTAGCCAGCCCTCGTGCTCGTTGAGTTTAAAATACCAATGCGTAGTTGGGCGCTTGACAGGAGTGGCGCCGCTTAAAGCCGAACGGGGCTGCACCAGCTGGTCAGGGCTGAGCGAGGTGCCGTATTTTTCACACTGGTCGCCGTAAGCGTCGGGGTTTTGGCATACAGGGCAGGTACCTAAAATGTAGCGATCGGCTAAGAATTGCCCGGCGACTTCATCGTAGTATTGTTCGCTTTCACGGGCTTCGAAATGCCCTTTTTTCAACAATTGCCGGAAGATATCTTGCGAGGTCCGGTGATGGCGTGGGTCGCTGGTGCGGTAATAAATATCGAAAGCAATACCCAGCTTTTGAAAGGTATCGCGGATGAGAACGTGGTATTTGTCCACAATTTCGCGCGGAGTGACGCCCTCTTTGCGCGCACGCATGGTGATGGCAGCACCGTGTTCGTCGGAGCCGCAAACAAAAAGGATTTCGCGTCTCATTAGGCGTTGATAACGCGCATAAACGTCGGCAGGCAAATAGGCGCCAGCCAGGTGTCCAATGTGCAGCGGCCCGTTAGCATAAGGAAGGGCTGCTGTAACTAAGAATCGCTTTTTTGCAGAAGTGCGCATTCGCAAACAGAAATCATTTTTGGCTGTGCATTACCGGGCGGGTGGCACAGGCTCTCACTAAGTTAACCCGCGCAAATGTGCGGACATTACCGGGCATTTTTATCGCTCTAGCCAGTAATTGCCGGCCATGGATTACAGGCGCTTGCTCCGAAAAAAGGCTTTGAGCAGGCGAGTGCACTCTTCCTCGAGGACCCCCAACTCCACTTTAGTCTTGGGATGCAGCAGCTGTTTTCCACCGAAGAGCATAAAACCGCGTTTATCATCGGAGGCGCCATAAACTAGGCGACCCAACTGCGCCCAAGCCAAAGCTCCGGCGCACATGACACACGGCTCTAAAGTAACATAGAGGGTGCAGGTGGGTAAGTACTTGCCGCCCAAATGGTGAGAAGCTGCCGTAATGGCTAATATCTCGGCGTGGGCTGTGACGTCGGTTAGTTGCTCTGTTTGGTTATGAGCACGGGCGATAATGCGCCCTTCGCTAACAATAACAGCACCTACCGGCACTTCCCCACTTTCATAGGCGCGCTGAGCCTCTGCTAACGCTTGTTGCATGAAGTACTGGTCAGACTGAACAGAAAGCATGGGCCTTAAAACAGCACCACCGGCGCCATCAAATAACGCGAGCAAAAGTAGTGGTAGGCAAGGCTTTTGCGCTGATAAAAAACCTGACCGTCAGATGGCACGGCATTCGAGCAGAAAGAGCGACCTTTGCGTATGGTATCAAAGATTGCTCCTCCCAAGTTTTTAGGCCTCTCGCTCACTTTCGACGACGTCCTCCTCGTCCCTGCCTACAGCGACGTATTGCCTCGTGAAGTGGACATTTCGTCTCAGCTAACGCGCACCCTTCGGCTCAATGTCCCTATCGTGTCTGCAGCCATGGACACGGTAACGGAAAAACAAATGGCCATTGCCATAGCGCGCCAAGGCGGCATTGGTATTATCCACAAAAACATGAGCATCGCCGAACAGGCCGAACAAGTGCGCGCCGTCAAGCGCTCGGAAGCCGGCATGATTCTGGATCCTGTAACCCTGCCACCCAATGCATCCGTGTTGGAAGCCCTGCAGCTGATGCGTCGCTTCAGCATCGGCGGTATCCCCATTGTTGACGAAGAAGGGAAATTGGTTGGCATCCTCACCAACCGAGACCTGCGCTTCGAAAAAGATACTTCAAAGCCTGTGCACGAGCTAATGACATGCAACAACCTAGTAACGGCTCCCCAGGGTACTACGTTGGCGCAGGCGCGCGACATCCTGCAGCAACACAAAATAGAAAAGTTGCCCGTCGTAGATGAGAACTTCCGTTTAGTCGGTCTCATCACTTATAAGGACATCATGAAGGGCGAACACTTCCCTAATGCCTGCAAAGACGCCCTTGGCCGATTGGCAGTAGGCGCTGCTGTAGGAGTTACGTCTGACATGCTGAAGCGGGTAGATGCCTTAGTGCGGGCTGGTGTGGATGTAATTACAGTGGATACTGCTCACGGGCACTCGCGTGGAGTAATTGAAGCTGTAAAACGCTTAAAAGATGCTTTCCCTGACTTACAAGTGATTGCCGGTAACGTAGCTACAGGCGAAGGCGCCCTAGCCTTGGCCGAAGCTGGTGCCGATGCAGTAAAAGTAGGGGTGGGTCCGGGCAGTATTTGCACA